>JAHQVV010000141.1 GCA_019634195.1 Phycisphaeraceae bacterium
AAAAAATATCAGCGAATCAGATTGATCGCATTGGCCGCACTTATCTTGCCTGGATGCATTGTCATGGGTTTTACGATGGGGCCGCTATTGGGTGCGGGGGGAGGTGAGATCGCGAGTATCCTGACGGTGCTATGGTTTGTTGCCATTGCGATCGCGTTCATAGAGTTTTCATGCTCACTGGGCAAGAGCATCGATTCGTTTAGAGATTGAATTGTCGAATGCCTAAGCGCTACAAAATCACCATCGCCTACGACGGCAGCGCGTTTCATGGTTGGCAGAAGCAGGAGCCGCCTGGGGAAGAACCCTTGCGCACGGTGCAGGGCGAGTTGGAGCAGGTGTTGGTTCGGCTGCTGGGAACGCCCAAGCAGCAACTGCACCTGATGGGGGCGTCGCGGACGGATAGCGGGGTGCACGCGCTGGGGCAGACGGCGATGTTTGATGCGGACTCGTCGATCCCGTTGGAGCGGATGGCGCTGGCGATCAACGCCCGGCTGCCCAACGACATGGAGATCCGCACCTGCGAGCTTGCCCCGGCCGACTTCGATGTGATCGGCGGTGTGACGAACAAGCAGTACCGCTACCGCGTCTTTAACGCCGAGCACAAGCCGCTTTGGGTCCGCAACGCGGTGTACCACTGCTTTAACGCGGAACTCGATGCGGTGAAGATGAACGACGCCGCTCAGCGGCTGATCGGCACGCACGACATCGAGGGCTTCTCCGCCGCGGGTCACGGGCGGGAGAACACGGTGCGGACGATCTACGACTGCATGGTCTTTGTTGATCCGGTGTACCCCGACGAGATCCACATCACGATCCAGGGCAGCGGGTTCCTGTACAACTCGGTCCGGATTATCGCGGGGACGCTGGTCGAGGTCGGTCGCGGGCGGTTTACCCCTGCTCACATCGATCAGGTCCTGAAGACGGCAGACCGCACGATTGCTGGGCCGACGCTCCCGCCGCAGGGCTTGTGTCTGGAGTGGGTCCGCTACGGGTAAGATGTCGGACGAGGACCCCGTCATTTTGAGCATGCGTATGGAACGAATCATGACACTTGTTTTGGCCATGGTTTGGTTGTGTCTGCCTGTGGCCGCCGCGGAGAAGCCGAACATCGTGCTGATCCTCAGCGATGATCAGGCGTGGACCGACTACGGTTTCATGGGCCACCCGGATATCGAGACGCCGCACCTCGACGCGCTGGCCGAGCGCAGCCTGTTGTTTGAGCGTGGCTACGTTGCGTCGCCGCTGTGCCGGCCGTCGCTGGCGACGATGGCCACCGGGCTGTACCCGCACCAGCACGGCGTGACGGGCAATGATGTGGATGGCATGCGGGAGCGCGCGAAGCTGAGTGCCGGAGTCACCGCCGAGTTCCATAAGCACCCGTCGATGATCAAGGCGCTTGTCGCCAACGGCTACCTCGCGCACCAGTCCGGCAAGTGGTGGGAGGGCAGCTACGCCGACGGTGGATTTACCCACGGCATGACGCACGGCGACCCGAAGCGCGGCGGGCGGCACGGTGACGCGGGCTTGAAGATCGGCCGCAGGGGCATGGCTGGTGGCGTAGAAGGTATGAATATCCCGAACGCGATGGAGCCTATCGCGGACTTTATAGACCACGCGATCGAAAAAGACAAGCCGTTCTTCGTCTGGTACGCCCCGTTCCTACCACATACCCCGCACAACCCCCCGGAGCGTCTACTCAAAAAATACACGCAAGAAGGTCGGCCGATGGGTGTCGCCAAGTACTACGCCATGTGCGAGTGGTTCGACGAGACCTGCGGCGAACTCTTGAAGATCGTTGATGACCGCGGCCTGACCGAGAACACGGTTTTTCTCTACATCTGCGATAACGGCTGGGCGGCGAAGAGCACGAACGCGGACGATCCGAACCAGAAGCAGTGGGGTGGATTTGCGTTGAAATCTAAGGGCTCGCCGTTTGAGAACGGGATCCGCACGCCGATCATGGTGAGTTGGCCGGGCAAGGTGAAGCCGGGCAAGAGCAAGGATTTTGCCCACGCGATTGATCTGTTCCCGACGGCAATGGCCGCGGCTGGACTAGACGCGCCCGCGGATCTGCCGGGCATCAATCTGATGGATCGTGAAGTGACCGCAGAACGAAAAACGATCTTTGGCGTGACCCACGCGATCCACAACATGACGCCGGGAAATCCAGATGGCACGTTGCAATACCAGTGGGTAATCTCAGACAGATATAAACTTATCGTGCGCTATAACGGCGAGAACAAAACACAATACTCAAAGGTTCATGATTGGGATCAGGAATATCTACAATTGTTTGACTTGGAGGATGATCCCCATGAAAAAGATGACTGGTTGAATCAAGGACCGATTTCAGTATTACCTTTAAATATAGGCAGATCGTTGCTTGAAAGAATTGAGTCATGGCATCCAGTTGCGGCCGAGTATCAATTTAATTCAGATAAAGAGTAGCACCATGGCAAACATCCTCGTTGTCGGGCCGCACCCCGATGACCAAGAACTCGGAATGGGCGGGACCGTCATCCGCCTGGCACAGCAAGGGCACAACGTGCTGCTGCTGGATATGACCAATGGCGAGCCGACGCCGCTGGGCTCGCCCGAGCAGCGTGAGATCGAGTGGACCAACGCCGCCGAGCTCATGGGCGTGAAGCGGCGTTTGCTCGGGTTGCCCAACCGCGGTGTGATACACACGCTTGAGGCTAGGCATGCCGTCGCGGGCGTCATCCGCGAGCACCAGTCGGACATCATCTTTGTGCCGTACGAGCAGGACGCGCACCCGGACCACCGCGCGGTGACCCGGATTGTTGAAGACGCTCGATTTGACGCGAAGCTGACGAAGACCGATCTGCCCGGCGAGCCTTGCTATCCGAAGTGGTTGTTCTACTACTACGCGACGCATCTGCGTTGGGTAGCGGACCCTTCGTTCTGTCTGGACATCTCCGAGCAGATGGACGCGAAAGAGGCGGCGATCAAGGCGTACGAGACGCAGTTTGTGCTGCCTGAAAAGAACCGCCGGGTCGTGGAGTGGGTGCGCGACTTCAACAGCTACATGGGCTCGCGGATTGGCGTCGAATACGCCGAGCCGTTCTTTACCAAAGAGCCGATCGGGCTGGGTTCGCTTGATGCGCTGGCGATGTAGTGTCAGTCGTAGGTGATGTCCTGGATCAGCTTGCCGTCGTGGTCGCGGTACCAGACGAGTGTGGGCTCGGGATCTAGGCCCGGCGCGGTGATGCGCGGGGGCAGGCCGGCCTTATCCGGCGTGAGCAGGACAAAGGGGCGCTGCCCGCTGCTGCGCTTATAGCTGTACAACTCGTCATTACCCGCGGCGAAGTTGCGCGTCACGCCCATCTCGCTGCGGCGGATCCTGAACCCGCGGTTCTGTAGTGTGTTCCGCAGGGTGTCGAGGTCCTCGGGCATCGCTTCGCCTTGCTCGGCCAGCAGGCGGAGGCCCGTGCCCAGGAAGCTGAGCCGGTCGCTTGCCTCGGCGACATCGTCGGGCTGCTGGCTGAGTGCAAAACGACGCCAGTCGTCGGCCAAGGGCTCGAGCCCGTCCTTACCAAAGGCCATGAGCAGCGCGTCCTCGTCGCGGTCGCCGCGGCTCAGCCGCTTGAGGTAGTCGATGAGCGCGGGCTGGTGCCGGCCGTTGTCGCCGTGGATCAGGAAGTAGGCCAGCGACCAGGACTGGGCGTAGAGCAGGTTGGCCCGGTCGGGGCTGCGCCGGAGGACGCCGGTCCACTGCTGGTTCGTGACACGCATGAGCGTGCTGATGGCCAGCGTGTCGTTTTGCTTGATCGCTTGCTTGACGCGTTCGATGCGCGGCCGGCTGGTCAGACCGAGCGACATCCGCCCGTCTTCATCCAGCACCGCGTGCTCGAAGTACTGCGCCAAGCCTTCGTTGAGCCAGACCGGCAGGCTCGGCCCGATCGCGTGCCAGGCGAACTGGTGGAACCCTTCGTGCTGCAGGACCTCGAACGTCTTGCGTCGGCTGCGCGTGTCGACCCAGGTGGCAAGCCCTTCGATCTTGTGGGTGACAAAGAACATCCCGCCGGAGTGCGTGGCGTCGATGTTGTGCTCTTGTAGGAAGCGGTTGTACTGCTGTTCGGTGTTGAACAGGTAAAGCGGCATCCGCTCGATCGATTTTTCGCCCAGCCCGCGGAAACGCTTGTCGTACTGATCAAACAGTGCGTCCATGTGTCGGCCAAACGGCACGGTCTCGCGCTGCGACAGGTTCGTGAAGATGCGGTAGTGCTTGCTGCGGTAGACGGTGAGCGTCGGCGTCGGCTCGAATCGCAGCACGTCGTCCTGTGCAAACGCACCGGTCGGCGCAAGCATCAGTGCGGCCAAGATGAGGGCAAGCAGTCGCGGCATACCCCCTGCTTATCGGCCGGGGCCTGCAGCGGGATAGGCCCAAGGGCCTAAGAGACCGCGCCAACCCCTTGTACGGGTCGGTTTGTAGCGGTCAAGGTGGCCAGGCAGGGGGTTATTCCTGGCCGAGCGTCTGGAAGATTATTTGTGCTTCCTGTAGCTTGCGTTTCCGGTCTAGCTGCTTCAGCGCGAAGATGATCTTGCCGCGGCTGGCCCGCGAGTTGCCGTCGAGTGAGTCGATTACACTCAGAGGTGCTTTTTCCAAGCCCCAGTCGTCGCTCTTCTGTGTGGCAAAGGGCACGTCCTTGTTGCCGGTCAGCTGCAGGTTCGCCAGCGGGTTGCGGCTCCAGGCGAAGCGGAAGTGGATCGGGTCCGGGACCATGATGCTCGTCAGCACCAGCTTCTTCTTGTCGTATTGCACCCGGCCGCGGCCGTCCTTGCTTTTCTCCGCGTAGCTCGCGGTGGCGGGGTGGAATTCGCGTGCCTCGCCGGCGATCGCGAAGCCGAGGATCGGGCCGTCTTCGGGGTCCATGACATCCTGGTCGAAGCTGAGGACGAGCGAGCCGTCCTTGGCCGCCATGCCCGTGAGCATCGGCGGCTTCCACGCGATCTGTCTGTCGTAGCCGTACTGCGTCGCGAGCGCCCAACGCGCCGCGCGTTCGCCCGCGGGGAGTTTGACCTGCGGGTGGTACCAGCGTCGGCGGAGATCGTACGTGCTCACGAAGCCGATGTTCTTATCGCCGGCCTTGTACAGGTCTTCAAAGGTTTTGTACTGCGCCGCGCGAAGCCCAACCCCCGCGTCGAACATCTTCTCGCTGTAATTCTCCAGCAGCTGCGGATCGCCGGCCGTGCACAGCGAGAGGATGCCGAAAGGCATCTCGGGGTCGTTGAATGCGCCGCGCCAGGCCTTGATCATCTCCGGGAACACGTCCGCGTACATATCGATGCCCTGCTGGCCGCTAAACGCGTTGTTAAAGCCCTGGTGGAAGATGGCACCTTTGATGGACAGGCCCTCGAGCGGGGCGATCATCCCGCCGTAGCAGCTGCCGGGGTGGTTGTGATTCGCGATCGGGCCGGGCTCGACTTCGGTGGGCAGTTGCTTGTCTTTATCCGAAAGCTTGGTGCTGTCTTTAGTCTTGCTTTGGATCCACTGCTTCTTCTTCTCGATGCGATTGGCGAGGTCGGTCTTGGGATCAAACGTCGCGACTTTCTCATCCCAGTCCGCGAGTAGCGTCTTGGTCGGCTCGCTGTCCATCCTGCGGAGCACGGCTTGCGGTGTCCATGTCTCGACGGTCGTGCCGCCGCGCGACGCGTCGATCACGCCGATGGGCACCTTGGTCGCCATGTGGATACGACGTGCGAAGACGTAGCCGATCGCGGAAAGCTCTCTCGCGATTTCGGGTGTAAGCACATCCCAAGTACCCTTTTTGAAGTGTCGGCTTGACCAACTGCTCCACTGATAGATGCTTGGGAAGCTCTTGTTATGCTCGGTTGGTGCTTCGCCTTGCGGGATGCTGAGGATGCGCATCTCGGGGAAGTTGGCGCTGATAATCTCGAGGTGTCCGTTCTCGACCTTGGCGAGTTCGAACTCCATGTTGGACTGCCCGCCGAGGACCCAAACATCCCCGACGAGGACGTTGTCGAGTGTCAGGGTCTTCCCCTCGGCCTTGATGGTCATCACCTGTGGCTGGTCGTTCGCGGGCAGGGCGGGGAGTTCGGCTTTCCAGTAGCGGTCCTTTTCAGCCGTCGCGGCCGCATTGTTGCCGCCGAAGGAGACGGTGACTTTGTTGCCCGCGTCTGCCCAGCCCCAGATCGTGATGGGCTTGTCGCGTTGCAGCACCATGTTCGATTGGAACGTGTTGCTGACGCAGAGCCCCTCGCTGATCGCTGGGACAAGGATCAAGTCCTCGCCTCGCATGGGCTTGGGTTCCTCCGCCAGCGCTGGCAGCGTAAGCAGGGTAGCGAGCAGAACAAATAGCAGGCGGGTCGGTCGGCGGGTTCTCATGGCAGGTCACCTTCAAATGAAATGGTCGATCTAAGAGCGTACACAATATCAGACCGCGACAGAGGCGTTTGATTACAGGTGATCTTGAGATGTTTTGTCGTTGTAGGCCGGGTATTCGCCCCGCAATCGAAGCAACTCAGATTCGCGCCGGGCTGAAGCCTGTGTTACAGAGGATTCAATCTTCAGCTTCTTCATCGCCAAATGTCCCCAGATTGAGGCTGTCGCGATATTGCCTATGGGTTGTTGGTGCGGGCTGATCCTCATCAATTCCACGATTATTATGAAAATCAATCATCGCTTGCAATGGATTTGTGTAGTTTATTTTCAGAGTTGCCGGTATTTCAAGTTTGTCTAAGTCAATCTGAGATACCGGTATTCGCATTGTAACTAACCAGCGATCGTGCTTGTTTTCATCAAAGTCGAGCATTTGTTTGCTTTGATCGTAGTAGTAGAGTGCATAGTCGCCGCGCCACCCATCATGAGTAAGTGCTGCACGAACGTGGGGAAATTTTTCTTGATCGGTGATCAAAACAGAGAATGATCTTTGATCAATTTTTTCAGCAGTCTTTAGAAGATCATTGATGGTTTGCCCTTCCTTTAGTTGGAAGATGACGTTTCCAAATGACCAGTTGAAGCTGTTTTGTGTCGCATCAGAGATTTTCCAGAATTCGGCATACTGCTCGCCTAGAAAGTCAAAATCTGTAGCTGTAATCTCTTTATCTGGATCATTGGCGGCAAACAAGACGATGTCTTGTCTCAATTGATGGTGACAGCCAACAACACCTGTTGCGAACCCGATCAAGCCAACCATCATTAGTCGGTTCATTTTCAAACCCCGAAGTTAGGATTACTTGCCCGCGTAGTCGATCAACCGGGCGATCTCGTTGCGCAGGTCTTTGCGGTGGACGACGCGGTCGACGAAGCCTTTCTCCTGGAGGAACTCTGAGCGTTGGAAGCCATCGGGGAGTTCCTGGCGGACGGTGTTGGCGATGACGCGTGGCCCGGCGAAGCCGATGAGGGCTTTGGGCTCGGCGAGGATGAGGTCGCCGAGCATGGCGAAGGACGCGGTGACGCCGCCGGTGGTCGGGTCGGTGAGCACGGAGAGGAACAGGCCGCCCGCGTCGTCGAGCCGTGCGAGCGCGGCAGAGGTCTTGGCCATCTGCGCAAGCGAGAGCGCGGCTTCTTGCATGCGCGCCCCCCCGGACGCGGATACAACGATGACGGGCTTGTTTTCTTTGGTGCCTAGCTCGATAGCGCGCGTGATCTTCTCGCCGACGACCGAGCCCATGGACGCCATCATGAAACGCGTGTCCATCACGGCGAGCACGACGCCCCGGCCCTTAATGAAACCGCGGCCAGCCATGAGCGCATCTTTCCGACCGGTTTTTTTCTGCGTCGCCTTGACGCGCTCCTTGTAGGAGATGCGGTCGGTGAACTTGAGCGGGTCTTTTGGCGAGAGGTCGGCCCAGAATTCTTCGAAGCTGCCCGGGTCGACAAGCAGGTTGATGCGCTGTTCGGCGTCGATCCGGAAGTGGTGGTCGCAGTCCGGGCAGACGTGTGCGTTCTGTTCGACGGCCTTGCGGTAGAGCATCGTCTCGCAGGACGGGCAGCGCATCCACAGGCCTTCAGGGAGGTTCTGCTTCTTCTCGATGTTCGGCACATCCTGCCAGCTGCGTGGCTTGGTGCCGGTTTTAGTTTTCGAGTCAGCCAAGGCCGGTCTCCTGTGATCCAATAGGCGCGGCGGGCAGGCTGACGCGCTGTCCCATAACGTATTGAGATCGGTATCGTCTGAACGGCGAGATTATAACCAAACGTTGGCACGAAAGGGTGTTTATGAGGCTGGTGAGGTTCATCGATAAAGACGCGCAAGTTAAGTTAGGTAAAGACCTTGGAGACGACCAGGCCGAACTGTTGGGCAGCGATCCGTTGGCCGTGTTTCCGTCGCGGCCCGAGCCGACCGGCGAGGTGGTGGCGATTGTCGAGCGTCTCTCGCCGGTGCAGCCGAGCAACATCTTCTGCATCGGGATGAACTACAAGGCCCACGTCGCGGAGATGGGTGGGCAGTTGCCCGAGCGGCCGGTCGTGTTCATGAAGCCGACCACAACCGTTCAGCACCCGGGCCAGCCGGTGAAGATTCCCAAGTGCGAGCACGACGGGCCGGAGACGGATCAGGAAGCAGAGCTCGCGGTCGTGATTGGCAAGAAGGCGTGCGGGGTCTCTGTCGAAGACGCGCTCGACTACGTCTACGGCTATACCTGCGCTAACGATGTTAGCGCCCGTTGGTGGCAGAAGCACGGCAGCGGCGGGCAGTTCATCCGCGGCAAGGGCTTCGACACCTTCTGCCCGCTCGGCCCTGTGCTCGTCACGCACGGCGAGGGCGAAGACGAGATCGGCGATCCGCAGAACCTGCGTATCACCGGCTCGCTCGACGGCGAAGTCCTGCAAGACGGCAACACCAGCGACATGATCTTCAGCATCGCGGAGTTGGTCGCGTTCTTAAGCCAGGACACGACGCTTTTGCCCGGCACGGCGATCCTAACCGGCACCCCACCGGGCGTCGGCTGGGCGCGTGAGCCGAAGCGATTGGTGAGGCCGGGGATGGCGTCGGTGATCGAGATTGAGGGGATTGGGAAGCTGGTCAACCCGGTGGTTTGAGAGCTTTGTCCTGACCTATCTCAATTCACCTGCCCGATCGTCACTTCACCGGTGCTCGGGTTGACGGTCAGGGTCAGCACAGTGTCACCAGAGCGCAGGGTGATGGCCGCGTCGCTGGTCTGGTCGGTCTGTCCGTAGATGCCAAAGCCCAGCTTGTTGTCGTTCGTTTCGCTGGCGGTGTCTAAGCTGTAGCTGTCGATGGTGACGCCCTGGAGTTGTTTCAACTCGCCGGTGCCGAAGCTACGCCTGTAGGGCTGGCCGGTGGTGGGGTGGTTGATGGGAGTTGTCGAGTCGGACGCGGCGGCGATGTGCCAGGTCAGCCCGTCGTTATCAAGCACGAGCAGGCGTGTGTCGTCGCTGTGTGCGATCGATTCGGCACGCGCGGCGTCGATATCGGCGGCGAGCACGCTGGCGGCGGAGGTCAACCGAGTCGCGTCGGTCGCCGAGAACATCGGCACGGCCATGGCCCCGATAATCCCCAGCACGGCGACGACGATCATCAACTCCAGCATCGTCAGGCCGCGGCGGGCGGATTGCATCAGATTGCTTGCCATACAAGGGCTATCGGCGGAATCAGGAGTCGGCTTGGGGCTGCCCGATGGGCTACGTACGAGAGTGAATCGTGCCGACGATCCAGTCGATAAATCCTTCTATGCGCAGGAGAATGAAACGCTGCCAAGGCTTTTCGCTAGCCGAGGTGTTGATCGCCTCGGCGATCTTGTCGTTCGTCACGCTCGGGATCGTTCAGGCGGTGACGGCCGGCCAGGCCCGCACGCTCGACGCGCTCAAGCGTGCCCGCGCTCAGGCTTTGGCCGAGGTGCTGCTCGAGGAGGTCCTGGCCAAGCCCTACGCCGACCCCGAGGGCGCGACAGCGTTCGGGCCGGATGCCGGTGAGACCGTACGCATCGACTTCGACAACATCGACGACTACCACGGCTACCTCGAGTCGGCGGGCGCGATCGCGGACCACGCCGATTCGCTTTACCCCAATGATTATCAATCGCTGGAGCGGTCAGTTTCGGTCGTCGCGGTGACGAACAGCGTCGCAGACCTTGGGGGGGACCACACCGGCCTGCAGGTGACCGTGAGTGTGAACGAGCCGGGCGGCCGGGTCTGGTCCGTCGAGCGTTTTGTGCCGGAGCCGAATTAATGCGACGACGATCCAGCATTAGGAAACGACATGCGTGCCGCGGCCTGACGCTGTTGGAGTTGCTGCTCGCGTTAGCGGGCACCGCGGTGATCGGTTCGGCGGTCGCGGCGATGCTTACCGGTGTTGCTTACGGCACGGCGACGGACAAAGACATGCGTTCACTGATCACGCGCCAGATGGCGCTGAGGGCCCGCGTCGAGGCGGAGGTGCGCGAATCGCGCATGCTGTTAGACGCAGGAGCCGACTACATGATCCTTTGGAGCGGCGACGCGGATGAAGATGGCCTGCCGAGCAAGTCGGAGATCCAGGTGATCGAGTACGACGCGGTGATGGACCGTGTGATGCGTTACGCGCCCGCGCCGCTGATCTCGGATGTGGGCTACGCGTTCGCTGACGATTTCCGGACCGCAACGAACAGCTACAAGGGCGACAGCACGTTCCCCGGCGAGCGCTGGGCCGAGCAGATCGCTTCCTTCACGCTGACATTGGACGCCATCGATCCGCAGTCGGCGAAGCTGGTGTCGTTTACGTTCGGTATGGCCGGTGGGGAAGTGCCCTATACCGGCATCGGTGCCGCGGCGATCCGAAACGAGGTGGCGGAATGAGCATGCCGCCTAATGCAGAACGAAACCAACGGTGCCGGGGCGCCGCGATGCTGCTGGTGCTGATCGCGGTGGCGATGTGTACGATCATGGCGCTGTCGTTCCTCGCGGCGCAGCAGCCCACCGCGGTGGTCGCCTCTAACATCGATCGCAAGACGCAGGCCCGCGCGATCGCCGAGTCGGCACTGAAAATGGCGATCGATTACGTGAACGAGGATGCCAACTGGCGCAGCGACAAGGCCTCGGGCGTGTGGATCACAGATGCATCGCTCGACGGCGGGACGTTCACGCTGACGGGCATGGACGAGGGCGATGGTGACCTGGCCGACGATAGCAACGAGCCTGTCTTGCTGACGGTCGTGGCCAGCTATCAGGGGGTGACCCACCGTGTATCGGCCCGGGTGACGCCGGGCGAAGAAGCGGCCAGCACCAACCGCCTGATGTTTGTAGTTGGCAACGGGTCATCGCCTGCGTCACAAGACCAGGCGAAGCAGTCTTTATTTGAGTCATGGGGTTATGTTGTTTCTTTCCTTGACGACAGCGCTTCGCAGTCGTCCTACGACGCGATGGCCGCGGTGAATGATGTGGTCTATATCTCCGAGTCCTGCAATTCCGGGAGTGTCGGCACCAAGCTGCGCAGCACAACCCTCGGGGTGGTTTGCGACGAGGGTTACCTGGCCGATGACTTCGGCTTAACAGCGTCCAATGTCAGCAGTTCGGGCACCCACTGGGGGATCGAGATCACGGACAATAGTCACCCGGTTACTTCGGGTTTTTCAGTCGGTGATGTCTACCTTCACGATAGCGCGATGTCCCTGCGCTACGTCACCTCGTCGATCGCTTCGGGGGTCACCGTTCTGGGGGAGCGAGGGGGTTGGTATACCGGGACCACGTTGATGGCCGCCGAAGTCGGCGCGGTCTTGCACTACGGTGCCGCCGCGGGGCGGCGTGTGCTTTTCCCTGTGATCGATGGGTACGATGTCGATCAGCTGAACGCTGATGGCGAGACGCTTTTTCGACAAATGCTCTCTTGGGCCGCTGATGGGGCGGCGGCCACCACACCTTCGGGTGAGACCCCAACGCTGCTGGCGCTTTACGAGTTCAACCAGGTCATGGTCGAGCCAACGCTGGCGGGACGATGGAAGCTAGATGAGCCTGCCGGTGGGACCGCCGCGATTGCATCAGACGACCGCATCGAGATGAAGAGCGACTCGTACATCGACAGCTATAACTCGACGCTCGGTGATTACGGTGGGGCGAACAAGGGCTCGGAGGCATACGTCGCAACAAACTCGACGAACGGTTCTCGTATTAAGGGTGGGACTATAAACGGGGATGCTTACGCTGGGCCCGGCGGCAACCCCAACTCTGTGATTAACTCAACGGTCACCGGCACGGAATCGGTGCTGAGTTCAGGGATCGCGATGCCTAGCTACAGCGCTCCCTCGGGTTCGTTCACCAATCTGGGCGACTATACCTACGATGACGACAACGCAACCTGGTCTTCGAACCTTAAGTTTAGTGACTTGGAGATCAAGGACGGATCCCAGATCAGCGTCTCCGGGGATGTCGTTATCCACGTGACCAAGAAGTTCCTGATCGGCGACGAATCGTCTATCACGTTGAATTCGGGGGCGTCCCTCACCGTATATGTGAAGGAAGATGTTGAGGTCAAGAATGAGTCACGTGTCGGGGATTCCGAAGATGCACCACGCACCCGATTTGTTCTCTACAGCCCTGGCAAAAAGTTTCTGGTCGATGACGAATCGCAGTTCTCTGGTCTGATCGAGTCGGAAAGCGAGGTCGAGATCAAAAACAAGTCGCGGGTCTACGGCGGGATTGTTGCCGACAATGACATCACGCTAGACGACGAATCTTCGTTTCACATGGACACGGCAACACCGGCTATCGGCCCTGGGGCTACCCCCGTACCCGCAGTCGACGGCTCTCCTCTCTCGAATGATGGCGCGGTGTCTGGTGGGCCCCAACGCGGTGTCACCGGTCAGCTTGGCACGGCCTACGAGTTCGACGGCTCCGACGACTACATCGAGATCCCTCACGACGACAGCTACCTGATGCAGGGCGGCACCTTCTCCGTCTGGTTCAAGACCGACACGACCAGCAGGTCGCGTCAGGGCCTGTTCTCCAAGGACTCGTCCAGCTACGACACCGGCGGGCACTTCTCGGTTTTTCTGCGCAACAATTACGTCGAGGTGCGCATGCAGAGTACGACGACCAGCTACTACGCCCGTTCATCTAGCGGGTCAATCGCCGCCGGCCAGTGGTACCACATCATGTTCGCCTGGGGCGAGGAGGGGATGGTGCTTTATCTCAACGGCGTGGAGGTCGATACCGACCCATACACCGGCGGGCTGGGCACCACCTCCGGCGGGGTTGGTAACTACGAGCCGATCGTTCTTGGGTCGAATGCATGGGGCAGCGACGACCTCGTAGCGACGCCGCTGAGGGATTACTTCGACGGCACGCTCGATGATTTCCGCGTCTTCAACGAACGCTTGAGCGAATCACAAGCGCTTGAGATCTTCAACGGGGCCGAGGAGCCCACCCCCTTTACATCTGAAGCGATCGTCGAAGACACTTCAGGGTACGAGGACCCACTGACACTGGTGGTCGAGGATACCAGCGCGGTGACCTGGGCCAGCGGCGGGGTCACCTTCGACGGCGACACGCTCGCGGTCTCTCTGTCCGAAGCGGGCAAGGTCTACGACGCGATCAACGCGGCCGGCGAGTTCTCTGTCGAGATGATCCTCCAACGCGCCGCTCCCGGATCGACCGCCAGCCCGTCACGCATCATCGCGATGTCTGAAGGCTCTGGAGACAGCAACTTTGTCTTCGGGCAGGATGGCGGCAGCTACGAAGCACGCGTGCGGGACTCCGCGACCAGCGGCAGCGGGGTGCTCTCGCCCGAGTTTATCTCCTCGACAAGCCTCGGTTCCAGCGGGGATACGCACGTGGTGCTGAGTTATAAAGACGGCGACGTCAGCGTCTATCTCGACGGGGTGCTTGACGAAACCAATACCGCCGGTGGTCTGCTCAACAACTGGGAAGCCGACCACTTTCTTGTCTTGGGCGGCGAGTATGGCGGCAGCAGTTATTGGCGTGGTACCCTGAAACGCGTGGCTATCTACGACCGGGGATTCAACTCGAGCCAGGCACAGAACGTCTACAACGGCAATCCGCCAGGCGACGGCGCAAGCGCCAGCGGTGTTGGCAGTGTCCAATGGGACGAGTTGGATTAAGTGACGCAAGTCCGATGCGCGGTTTACTTCCGCTTGTTCCAAACGATCTGCGTCCCGTCTTTCCCCGCGACAACGATGTCGTTGTCGCCGTCGGCGTCGAGATCGGCGGTTCGGATCTGCAACCCGATCCCGACGTTGCCTTCCGCGATGACGTGGCGTTTAAACGAATCGAACTTCTTATCCCAGGTGTAGTACACCAGGATCGGTGGGTCCTTCGCGCCTGGGTCTCTGCCGTTGTGGCCGAAGACGCGCTTGCCAGTGATCAGCTCGTCCTTGCCGTCGCCGTCGAGGTCGGCCATGTGGATGGCGTGGGCTTGCGACCAGCTTTCGTCGAGCTTGACTTCTTTGTGTTTGAACTTGCCGGTGCCGTCGAAGCCTTCGCTGATCCAGACGAAGACGCCGAAGTTGTGCGGGTTGCCGAAGATGATGTCGTTTTTGCCGTCGCTGTTGACGTCGCGGACGATCATGGGGCAGGAGAACTGGCGGTCCCAGTCGGCGTGGTACGTCCAAGGTCCGGCGTAGGGGTTGCCCTTAGGGCGTTCGTACCAGCCGCTGCCGACGAGGATGTCGTCTCGGCCGTCGTTGTTGATGTCGCCGAGGCCGATGCCGTGGCCGTTCTTTGGGCCGACTTGGTGGCCTTTGAACTGGCCCTTCTCGTCGCGGTACCAGATCATGAGCGGGGCGTTCTTGTTCCACTGGTTGGCAAGCCACTCGGGCTTGCCGTCGTCGTTGAGGTCGACGTCCATCAGCACGCCGATCTCGTTGGTGTTCTGGTTCGTTTCGACGAGCAGGTTCTGCTTCCAGAGGTGGCCCATCTTCAGCTTGTCTTTGCCCGGGTTCTTGTACCAGTGCACGGGTTTGAGCCAGAAGCTGCCGGCGACGACGTCGGTCAGGCCGTCGCCATCGACATCGTAGGCGTACTCGCCGTTGGAGTGGACGTAGCCGCCCTTGTCTTCGATGAGACGCACCGGGCGCGGGACCCAGGTGCCTTTACTGCCGGGGTTGCGATACCAGTTTCGCCCGGCGGAGATATCGAGTTTGCCGTCGTCGTCGTAGTCGGCGATCGCGCAGCCCTCGTTGGCATCGATAGCCAAGAGTTGGACTTGGAATTCAACGGGGTGTTCGGCTTGGGCGTGCACGGCGCAAAAGAGCGTAACGATCAGAGCGATGAGGTGTTTCATACGCTTAGTATTGCAGATGATGTCGCGCAGTGTCCCGTGCGAATCGTCGGTCAGCATCGGGAACGGGACGCTGTCCGTCGCCCGCTACACAGTGCCGTCGAATGTCTTAGGCGAAGATATCCATCGCGGCCTTGCCCCTGCCGTCCTTGGTGACGAAGAACGGTCGGCGTTCGATCTCGAACATGGTCTTGGGGCTGATGCCCATGGCGGTGTAGATCGTCGCGTGAAGGTCTTCGACGGACAGCGGGTTCTCGACCGCAATATTGGGCCTTTCGTCGGCGGTCTTGCCGTACTGGTAGCCCTGCTTCGTGCCGCCGCCGAACATGACGACGGATGTTCCGCCGGTGAAGTGCCGGTGCAGGCCGTAGTGCTTCATCTCCTTGAGGACGTCGGTTTTGGCGCGAGACTGGTCCTTGGCGTTGGAGCCGGGCACACCCTCGATCATCATGTCGCGGCTGAACTCGCTGGCGACGATGACGAGCGTGCGGTCGAGCATGTTCCGTTCTTCGAGGTCTCGTACGAGTGTCGCGATCGGGTGGTCGATCTTGTCCTTGAGCCGCTTGGCGGTGGTGTGGCCGTTTTCGTGGTGGTCCCAGTGCAGGAACGGCACGTACTCGGTCGTGACTTCCACGAATCGCGACCCGGCCTCGACCAGGCGACGCGCCAGCAAACAGCCACGCCCGAAGCGACCGGTGTTGTATTTGTCGTAGCTCTCTTTGGGTTCCAGCGAGATGTCGAAGGCCTTCTTCTTCTCCGATCCGAGCAGGCGGTGCGCGTTATCGACCGCCTGGCGCATCGAGTCCTCGTGGTACTCGTGGATGTAGGCGTCGCCGGACGACTCGACGAGTTTTTTGTACTGCTCGTAGCGTTTTTCGAAGCGCTTCGCGTCCATGCCCTTGGGGGTGGCGACGGCTCGGCCCGCCTCTTCGGGGTAGGGGATGTTGAACGGGCCGTAGGCGCTGCCGAGGAACCCGGCGGTGGTGAAGGCCTTGAGTTCTTCCTTCTCGCCGACGCCTTCAAGGCGTTGTCCGATATTGACGAACGCGGGCATGACCGGGTCTTGGGGGCCGAGCAGCCGGGCCATCCACGCGCCGAGGTGCGGCGCGGCGACGGTGATCGGCGGGACGTACCCGGTGTGCCAGTGGTACTGGTGCCGCGAGTGCAGGATGTGCCCGAGGTCGGGCTGGACGGCCGAGCGGATCAGCGTCGCGCGGTCCATGACCTTAGCGATCTCTTCGAGCCCCTGGCTGACCTTGATGTTGTCCACGGCCGTATCGACCGCGGGGAAGGTCGAGATGATCTGCTCAACGGGCAGGCCCTTTTCAAAGGGCTTGTACGTCTTGGGGTCGAACGTTTCCGGTGCGGCCATGCCGCCCGCCATCCACAGCACGATCACCGCGTCGGCGCGCGCGGCGATCTTTTCGACCCCCTCGCCACGGTCGGCGGAGACGAGCTGCGGCACGCCGGTCATCATCGCCGCGGCGGACGATGCGCCGAGCGCCTGGATAAATCGGCGGCGGGTTAGTGCGGGGTTGGATTCGTCGTACCAGTTGTTCATCATGAACTCCTTTCGGCTTCGCCGAACGACAGGCAGGAATGCCTGTCCTACCTATCTAATGTGCTGGAACTCGGGCAGCATGAAGATGGACCAGAGCATGTCTTCCAGGCCTTGTTGCTTTATAGGCGCGCCCAACATGCGTCGGCAGATATTGCGTTCCGCGGGCTTGGGGTCGCGCGATAAGGCACGCTGATACACCAGCTCAATCACCTCGTGGGGCGATTTGTCTTTGTGCTTGGTGAGCAGTGAGGTCGCGCCCTGCTGGATCATCTTGTTGAGCGCTTCCCCGTTGGACAGGTCCAGCGCCTGGAGCGTGGTGAGCTCTTGCGGCCGGCTGGTGACGACCTGCTCGCGGTTGGGCCGGCCCAGGGCGCGTTGCAGGAAATCGCTGGGCAGCATCGACGCGCGGGTCGTGAACACGTCTATGGCCGTGCCGGTCTGCTGCTCGATCTTCTGGGCGGGGAACTTCTTCGCGGCGTTGGTGGTCTGCGTCTGCGTGACCTGGCGGATGGCATCAACAAGCTGCTCGGCGGTCATGCGTTTCACCAGCGGGCCGGCGAAGGCGTAGCTGTCGGGCTCGGGCTCTTCTTCGAGCGGCAGCGACCGGGCGCGGTAGGCGTGCGATGTCGCGATCAGGCGGAGCACCGCCTTGAGGTCGTACGCCTCGTCGCTGAGGTGGATCGCGACCTGGTCGAGCAGGTCCTCGCTCCAGGGCTTGGTCTCCATGGCATCAACGGGGTGGATGATGCCCCGGCCCAGCATGCGGTGCCAGAGCCGGTTGGTGATCGTGCGCGTCAGCCGGCCGTTGCCTTCGTGGGTCATGAGCGCCCCGAGTTGTTTGAGCCGTTCGTTGCGCGGGGCCTTCGCATCGACCTCGCCCAGCTCGGGGAAGAGCCAGCCGGGCTTGGCCATCTCGCCGGTCGGCTTGTCGCAGCGGTTGATTTCCAGGGGCTTGTCCGAGTAGATCGCGGCGAGGCTGTACGACTCCTCAAGCGACCAGCTGTCCAGGAAGCTGTCGTGGCACGAGGCACACTTGATGTTGATGCCCAGGAACACCTGCCCGACGTTCTGGGCGAACTGGACCTCGGTGGTCTGGCTGGAGTTGACGTCGCCGCGCCACTGGATGCCCTTGATGAAGCCCTCGGAGTCGGGCGTCGGGGCGAGCAGCTCGCGCGTGAACTGGTCGTACGGCTTGTTCTCGAGCAGCGACTTGTAGAGCCAGTTGGTAATCGACCGGCGGCCGCCGGTGATATAGCCCGTGCCGGTGAAGTCGTTGCGCAAGAGGTCGTTGAAGAACGTCATCCAGTGCTGGGCGTACCCGCGGTCGTTGGTCAGCAGTTTGTCGACCAGCGCTTCGTGCTTCTTCGGGTCGCTGCTTTCGACAAAGCGCTGCACCTCGGCGGGGTCGGGCAGCAGTCCGATCAGGTCCATCGAGGCGCGTCGGTAAAACGCCGCGTCGTCGAGCGGCGGCTGGGGCTTGAGGCCCTGCTTGGCGAGGTAGGCATCGATGATCCGGTCGACCGGGTTGTCCCGGCCGGGCAGCGCTTTGGGTAGCTTGGGGCGGCGTGGCTCCAGCGGCGGCTCGTAGGTGCTCTTGGCGAACGTGAACCCTTCGTCCCAGGCCATGCCCTGGTCGATCCATTTGACGAGCGTCTCGATCTCGGCCTTGGTCGGGCGGGGCTTGCCCTTGGGCGGCATCATGGACTCGGGGTCGTCGTCCCGCATCAGGTCGATGGCGAACGAGCCGTCTCCGTCGCCGGGCTCGGCGGCGTCTTTATCCAGCCAGAGCGCGCGGGTGTTGATCGAGAAGCCGCCCTTGGCTTCCGTGCCGCCGTGGCACTCGTAGCAGTGCTTCATGAGGATCGGCGCGACCTGGGTGTGGAAGTCCACGTCCTTGGCGGAAGCGGTGAACGCAGAGAGGCCGAGCACAAGCGTGGCAAAACAGATAGTCTTCATAGGATTGATACTTTGGCGGGGAGGTTTTAACCGTCACCGTATTAGGGATTGACCTACTAAAAAGGTGACGCGCTGCAGGTGGAAATTTTACAGCTCTGCGATCAGTTTGTACCGTTCTGGGGGTTCATTCTTAAGTGATCGCCGCGTCGGTGTCGCTGACCGGGCGGATCCAGTGCGTGTTCGAGTTGAAGTCGGGGTAAACTTGAACCCGCGTGTTTGGTCGGGTGAGGCGGCCATGCCGCCCTTGGTGTGCCACTGGCCAGTACCGCCGGGATCGGAATTGGGTAAGCGACATAACAGCCCAGGTGATCAAGTAGATCGTGGTCCATTGAGGCCTTATGTCTTACCAACTCGGGTCGAGCACGACGCTTCCATCGGTCGGCCATTGATTGTGCCAGAGCAACTGGTCCAGGTCATCAGCACTAATCGACTCGGAGTGGCCGTCGGCGAGAACCATGTTGACCGTGCCGTTGGGGTGGCGATCTACCTGCCATTGTGCGATGGAACTCGCGGGGCTGGCCTGCCAAGGAGTTTGGCCGTCGGTCGCGGGGGCGTCCGTTGTCTCCGGCCAGGAGTTACGCCAAGCGGCGTCACCGAACCACGGGGTGTTTGCTGGGTCCTTCGCGTCATCCGCATTGGTATAGAACCTATCATTTGATCCTGATTTGAAGGTGGTTGAGGAACTGTAGCTCCACCCGTTGATCGCGTAGCTGGCAATGGCGATCTCTTCGATCGGCACGCTTGTGACGGTCGGCAGGCTCGACGCTTGCTCTTGCCAAGGGGAAGTCGCACTGCCGTAGTGGCGGTCCCCGCTGAAGCTGGTGGCGGGGTCGACGGTGGGGGCTTCGGGGCAGAGCTTCGCGTCCAGCCCCAAACCATATTCCAACAATTCCGAGACCCAAAAGGTCGAATTGGCACCGGCCGAGATATATGCGACCGGGACGTAGTTCAAATCGCTCAGTCGAGCAAAGCGGGCTTGGCCCATACTGCGCGTGGCTGCCAAGCATTGGGTATTTCGGGCGGCCGCCCTTGCGGAGCTGAGGGCTGGTAGCAAAATTGCAATTAACAGCGCAATAATTGAGATCACCACGAGCAGTTCGATAAGGGTAAAGGCTCGACGCATTGGACACTCCTGATTTATGGCCTACTAGGTGGGTTTAGCAAGCCCGGGGGGGTTGAATAGACGCCGTGCCCAGTTAAGGACACGGCATCACTAGAAGGAGTTCTAGCAAGCCACTCAGCCCCCCGGTTGCTGAGTAACGTTGTCAATTAGGCGCGTCGACGGCGAACAACAAGCAGGCCACCCAGGCCCAGCAGCGCCAGTGAGCCAGGCTCTGGTACGATTGTCAGGTTGCTGACGGTCCTGGTATGACCATCGGTTCGGATATCCGACCACAGACCCACGGCATTGCCATCGGCTGTGATGTCGATCGTGCCCACTGTCGTCGTGTCTGGCACGACGACGGTTTCCACGCCGCCTTCGATGTAGCCGAACTCCCATCCCGTTGCGGTCCGATCGACATAGATCGTGTCCGGTGCGCTGGCACCCCAAGAAAATTGCTGTGTCGGGCTATTATCACCTTCGGCGTCAAAGGCAGTGATGCTGAGATCGTCACTTCCGGGTCTCCAAGACCAGGTCACTAGGTTGACTCGGGAAGTGATTGCATCCGAACTTGCGATCGCAATTCCGAACGTCTCAGCGCCAGTGGCCGTGTCTGTGCCGTCCCAGTCCAGCGAGATACGATCACCTGCGACAAGCTGCGCGAATTCGTCGCTCAGATAGAGTTCCTGGCCGACAAAGCCACCAGCGGCCACGCCTTCATCGGCAATCAGCACGCTTGCGCCGGTCGCCGTGAAGCTCTGGTCGCGGGTGTGGGCTGTGCCTAGCAGGCTCCCGCTTTCGGTGAAGTTGCTGTAGTCAGTGACAACCATCGCGGACGCGGTGCCGCCGCACATCGCCATTGCCAAAGCCGGCGCCAATAGTTTTCCAAATGCTTTCATTGCTCGAAACCTCCTAATAAGGATGTGAAAAGTGAATGACGCGCAATGCGCCAGCGAATAGGTCATCTATCAAGGTTTAAAAATTCTTTGCCGCCAATTCCCGTTGGTTGCGGGAGCGAGTTCTTTCAATTCCCCCTCAACACGCAGTCCGACCGGATTAGATTTATGCAGGTACGTGGCAGGCCAGAGGTTCATGACCTCAAAAACAATCTTGTTTTGTCCGGCGACGAGGTGTTTTTCGATCGTGAATGACCGTACTTCGCGCACACTCGGGTCCGCGATATCCGAGTCGATCGCGAGGCGGTGGCCATTGACATGCACGGCGGCCAGCTGGTTGTCCGCAAGATAGCGCAGTGCAACCTGAACCCGCTCGATATCCATCGAGCCTGGAATCTCGAAGTGAGTTTGAAACAGGTAGGTGTTCCGACCATCCGCTGGCCGCTCAATATCATGCTTCCAGGACAGCCACTGAGACTTGGACAGGTCCGTGGTCGGCCATGAGTTGTAGTCGTTGCCACTATCCACGTTTAGGATATGTGGTGGCTCGAGGGGCCGGCCATCGACTGAAATGATCTGCCAATTCGGGTCGGGCTGGCCTGCCTCTAGGCCTTCGCCGGTGCCGGGCAGGCGGATCTCGCGTGCGGCTGTTGTTTCAAAAAGCGAAACGTCCGCGGCAATACGGTCGAGTCTTTGGGTATCGGAGGAAATACGAGCCGCCTCGCCCTTAAGGAGGCGCTGCGGCTGATGCGGACTGTCAGCGGTGAAAGTAGAGCGCGAAACCTCGACCTCGCCCTGAAAGACATGGACTTCAACGGAATCCTGATTCGAGGCATCGATACCAAACCGGGTCCCCAAGTCGGTTACGTCTACTTGTGGCGTACGGACGAGAAAATCCTTCGATGAGTCGGTCTCGCAGATGCCGATGAGTTTGCCGGTGATTAGCCGTAAGGCGTTGGGGCTGTCGATCAATTCAATCGTCGTGGGCGCTTCCAGGATCGCAACCGCGCCGCGGCTCGTAGTGATCTCAGCGAAACCGGCGGTGAGGGTGAGTCGCTGACCAGCGATCAAGCGGTCGTCGGGGGCTAAATCTGTCTGAGCCCACTGCGCATCACGCGTAGCGGTGAGTGTCGCGACGATGGGGTCTTGTTCAGGGGGTGCGGGCACGCCTTGTACTTGGGTGTCTTGCTGAACGGCCTGCTGTTGGGGTGCCGCCGTGTCATTTTTCAGAAATGGCAGGACGGCCAGCACGATCAATGCCGCTGCTGCGGCTGCCGACCCGATGACCGCCCAGACCGGGATGATGATCTGCAGCTTGCCGCGATCGACCGACGTGGCCGCGGCAAGTTGCTTTTCGTGTTCGCGTTGCAAGTTGCGTTCGAGCTGTTCCTGTGCCTGTGATTCGAGTTCGCGTCGATGCCGTGCTTTAAGTGCATCATCAATCACTTCTCTAAAAACGTCGGGGGGCACGTCACATGTTTCGGTAGCAACGAGTATGTCAGTCGGCCCACCCAACTCCGCGTGAAGCTCTATGTATTGCAAGTAGTAGAGCCTGGCCGCGGCGTGATCTCTCAGCAACGCATTCAAACGACTGAATTGATCGGTATCCGCAAGGCCTTCTAAGGCCAGCGGCAGCAGATCGGCCACCTCGGCAACAGCCGCGTTGTGTTGGTCGTCGGACGCTGTCATGCCAGCCCATCCTTACGCAACTGACGGTCGATACACTCCATTAATGCCGAGCGCAGACGCTTAAGCTGGTCATAAAGGGTGTGTACCGATCGACCCGAGGCCTCGGCAACCTCGTGGATGTTCGTATCCTCGCTGTAACGGATCTGAAGCAGCTCCTGCTGCTTGGGCGTCAGCTTGGTCATGCAGCCTCTCAGCGCTGTCCGCCGATGCTCGAGCAGCGGCTCAATCTGCTCGGCGTCCAGGCTGATCTGCTCGAGCACCTCGGTGTCAAACATCGCGATGGACCGGGCCTTGCTCTTGCGATATCGCAGGACTTCGAGATACACAAAACGCCGTGCCCAAGGCAAAAACGGCTTGTCACGCTGGTAACTGCCCATCTTTCGGAGGATCGCTACCGACGCTTCCTGAAGGATGTCCATGGCGTCTTCATGACGCATGACCAACGAGATCGCGTAGCGGTAGAGCGTCTGTTGATTTGATGTATACAGCCTCGCGAACTCTTCGCTTAGATCGTTGAGAGCATTGATGTCTCGCTGTGATTCATCCATGGTTCTGCCTCCTACTACTCATACATCTAACGCTGAGGGGGGCATTAGGGTCTCGAAGTTGGTTTTTTATTCTTTTTTGATGATTTTGTGGTCGGTTGTGTACTTTGAGAGCTTTGTGAAGGGGTAAGGAGCGCGCGGGATAGTGGCCCTGCTCACACCTTTCGGTCGTATGGGTTTTGTTCGCCGGATTGTTGTGGCTGGGCCTAAGGCTTTTAAGGTGGCGCGATGGATAGCAGCGTCGCTGTACGACACAGGCCAAGAGTGCTTCGCTATGTTGAGGCCCAGCCGGTCTCGATGCCCCGCCATTGATGCGTTTACGGCTTCAACCCTGCGCACATGAGCATGGGCCGCAAGACAGGCGTCGGTCATTCACCCCTAGTTCACGTTCTTCCGGAGGTCAAAACAAACCATCTCGTCCTGATCGCGCACGATCAGTAAGCCATTCGCCAGTGTCAGCGGGGCCCATGCCTTCTTCTGCTTCGCATCGGTGGCCTGGAATGAGCTGATCGGCTTGTAGCCTTCTGGGCTCGGCTGTACGAGGAAGAGCCTGCCGGCTTCCGCGTCCTGCATAATCAGCTTGCCGTCGGCGTAGAGCAGGGCGCCCCGGCCGAGGAAGGGGGCTTCGCCCGTGTTCCAGACGACCTCGCCCGTCGCCGGGTCGACACACGCCAGGCCCGCGAACTTGCGTTTGGCCTTGCCGTGCGTGGCGTTCTCGCCGTGGTTGATGTACAGGTGCTCGCCGATGGGAATCGCCGGGTGGATCTGGCTGCCCTCGATCGTGCGGTACTTTTCTTCGGCGTTGAACTTGTTGCCGTCGCGCGTGACCTTCAGCATCACCGAGCCCATCTCGTAGCCCTGCGTGACGAACACGTGCTCGCCGTCGGGCATCACGGTGATCGGCGTGATCGGGATCTTGCCTTTGCTGTATGCTTGGTGCTTGAACAAGGTCTTGCCTGTCTTCGGGTCAATAAAAAACAGGTGCTTGATATTTCGCACCGCGATGCCTTCGACCCCTGCGATCGTGCGGATCAGCGGCGAGCTGTACATGCTTGAATCACCAAACGCCTCGGACTCCCAAACCACCTCGCCCGTTTTCTGATCAAAGGCGATCAGCCCGGGGTGCTCGCTGGCGTAACTTGCCGCGACGACCGTGTCGCCCACGAGCAGCGGGTTCATGCCGTACCCCCAGCCCTGCCCGTCGCTCTTGTCATCGTCGGGGTACTTCTCGATGATGTTGACCGACCATG
The DNA here is from genome assembly GCA_019634195.1 of Phycisphaeraceae bacterium. Lineage (GTDB taxonomy): Bacteria > Planctomycetota > Phycisphaerae > Phycisphaerales > Phycisphaeraceae > JAHQVV01. Next base: position 24,212 of record JAHQVV010000141.1, read on the forward strand.
CGGGCTTCTTCGTCTTGCGGTCAAACGCATACAGGTCGCCCATCTGCCCGGTCGTAAAGATATGCGTGTCCGTCACGCTCGGCGTACACCGTGAGCCCTCGTGCCCAACCCGGCCCGCCGCGTCGTATTGAAAGCGCCACTTTTCTTCGCCGGTCTTAAAATCGAGCACGCGGAGGATGTCCGCCTCGCCGTGCACGCGGTCGTGGATGATCACCTCGCCGTTGTGCACCGCGGCTCCGCCGTAGCCCGGCCCGACGTCGATCCGCCAGAGCTCCTTGGGCCCGTCCACTGGCCAGCTATCGAGCAAGCCCGTCTCTGGCGACGTCAAATCGCCATTGGGCCCGAGGTACTGCGACCACTGAGCGCCTGCTGGCGCAGTAGTAAAGAGGACGATCAGTAGCGATAAACAACAGCGCATAGTGGGCTCCTATTCGGGGGTGCCCAATCATACACTTCTCGATTGAAACGAGGGCTAATCGACACGCAATCTTTGCACACCGCCCTCGATGATTGCAGCCAGATGCTAGTTCGCAGCCGGGTCCCGTCCATCACCATCACAGCGGCGTTATGTTACTGCTACGCGTGTCCCAAGCGATGTGCTCGGCGCTGTCCGTGAGGTTGGTTTCGTCCTCGACGATCTTATTACGGTTACTGAATTCGGCCCGGCCGTCATAGAAAGCGTCGTTGTGGCTGTCGCCGCTCGGTTCCCATTAGCGACCCGCGTCCCACAGCGGCCCTCGCATGTCGGTGAAGTTCACGATATTCATAGCCCCCGCCATTAGCGCGGCTTGATCAAACTTCCCGGTATGGCTAGGAGTAAGTGCCGGTGGGCTCCGATACTTGTTTTCCCCAAGCAAGATCGATCACGTGAAGGTGTGCCCACGCTTTTCTGCGCGGGCTCACACTGCGACGTGACACAGAACGTGCGGGTC
>JAHQVV010000142.1 GCA_019634195.1 Phycisphaeraceae bacterium
AGTCGATCCCCGCGGACACCAAAGACCCGCAGCTCATGAAGAAACGCAAGCAGCTCGAGAAAAAGGGGCCGAGGCGGCGTGACGGCGTGACGTACTGGACCGAGGCTCAGATGGAAAAACTACGCGACGCCCCGCCGGGCAAGCTGGAGAGCAAAGGCCGGCTACCGTGGCGATTGTTGGCGTACATGCTGGATGCGGATGAAGACCTGACGCTATTGCACGAAGCGGTGAGCAAGCGGTTGCTGCCGTCGAACCTGATCGAGTCGCAGCAGAAGTTGCTCAAGCGGATGCTGGTGACGCTGCATGATGAAGGCTTCATTGTGTTGGAGCCCGCCCCGGCGTCGCGGAACAAGCCACAGGCCGAGGCTATGGAGAATGTCGCTGAAGAAGCAGAACCTGAGAACCCCGCGGACTTGCTGGCGAGCCTGTCGCTCGGGACAGGGATTGTTGAAGAGCCGCAGAGAAGTAAGAAAGCAGAAGAACAGAAAAGAGATGCTAATCCGCAAGCGGATGGGGATGGTGCGGGTGGTTCCACACGTCTTGCCGACTACGAACCCAAGACCGGCCGGGCGACGGGCAAGCTCGATCAACTCCTGATCTTCCGCGCGGTCAACCCGTTGTACGGCTCGTTCCTGCTCGACCACCTCGGCCTGGCCGACGAGATCGAACAGCTCCAAGTGCTCGAAAGCTTGTTAGAGATGCCCGGCTCGGTCGCCCGCCGGGTCCGTGTGCCGCACCTGGATCGCTTGCCGCCCGGGACTTTGGCGCTCGACGTCGTGGACCCTGAGCTCATCCAGCGCGGCTTAGCGACGCAGGAAGAACTTTACCCGCCGAACCAGGACGACCTCCCCGCCCACGAGCGGATGTATCCCCCGCCGCTGGGCGAGAAGCTGGCGATGCTCTTCGAGGGCTCGGTCGATTGCACCGGCCACAACCCCATCCGCGCGGTCTGGGCCGCCGGGCCCTTGCTCTACGATTTCAATGGCGACTTCCACAACTTCATCAGCAGCCGCGAACTCGCCTACCAAGAGGGCGCGGTCTTTCGCCACCTCTTACGGCTGATCCTGCTTTGCGATGAGTTCGCACAGCTCACGCCGTCAGGCCTGCTTCAGTCGGCGTGGCAAGAACGCCTGCGCGGCTGGTCCGATCAACTCACTGAGACTTGTCGAGCGATTGATGCGCAGAGTACCGATCAGACCTTGGCCGAATCAGCTAAGTAATAGTTCGGCGTTATCTGATTCAGAGCCTGCAATCACAAATATCCGAAAATAGTGCTTGACAATATAGCTGAACCTTGATTACATATACTTGCTATTCAAGGCCTGCTCTCTTCATCACATCAGTAATTTTTTTTCCGCCTAATTATCCAAGTTTTCTTGGGGTTTTCATGTCTACTTCCTGTAACAATCGATACGATTTCAAGAAACGTGGCCAGCATTTTGTATGGCTTCTCATCGGCCTAACGATCGGCCTTGCTCTGGTCTATGTCGGCCTCAAGATCATCTGGAATCCCACTGACAAGGACAGCCAGCCACGCGTTAAAGATTATGCATTTGTAGATCCGCATGGCCAACTCATCGTGACCGATGCGATCACGATGAACTGGTACGTAGATGAGATCAATTCGGCAGAAATCATTGCGAGGATGAAGGCTACCTATACGCGGATGAACACATTACGCGATCAGATCTATATCTCTTTGCCGGTCATTGCTCAGGAGAGAAAGAAGATGACCGGAATTAAAGACGCTACAAAGTCAAACCCTCTGCCGTCTTATCTTACGAATAAGCAGTCGAACACACTCATTGGGCAATTAGGCCGCGGCAAACACAAACAAGCCATTGAGACATGGTCACAGACCACCGCCGCTGAAGTTGTCGACCGAGGAAATAAGTTTGCAAGCAGTTACGAGCAGATCCAACGCGTCAGCAAAAACCTGAACGAACTGAATGTGCTGTACCAAAACCAGGCTGCCGACTTGAAGGCCCTGAGCCCGCCCCAGATTGGTGTTCACTTGTTCTGGACCAGTTGCTGGCGCTCGATGTTGGAGGTCATCTTCTTCAGTGTATTCGGCGTTTTGGCCAACCTCCTGGTGAACTCGGCCATGTACGTGCGGAGTAACGAGTTCCGCCCATCCGAACGCTATGTTGCATTCACCAAACTCATCTATGCCCCGATCCTCAGCATGGTGCTTGTCCTCGGGGTGATGTTTGGCTGGCTTGACTTCGGCTCTTACGAGGTGCGCGTCTTCTCGCTGCCGTTGATCGCGTTTATCCTCGGCTACTTCTCACGTCGCGTGGTCACCTTGTTTGATCGATTCGGCACACGTGTCTTGGGCGCGGCTGAAAAATCCATTGAGGCCGGCCCCGCCGCGATCGCCAAGCGTCGAAAACAGTTGCTTAAGGAGCAGATGAGCGTGACCTACCCGGGCAGCTTGAGCGAGCTGCGTGCCGAAGCGATCGCGCTCGCTGCCCCAACGGTCCGCAACATTGTTATCGAAAAGGAGTCCGCGTCATGAACCATCGATCTCTAAAAACTTCAGATGTGCGCCGATTCCTGGCGGATCGATCGGCCTTCCACGTCCCCGCCTTGTTGCTGGTCCTGATCTGGCTGGGCGGGTGTTGCAGCCCAAATGCTCAGGCGGTCAGCCTTTCCAAGTCTGTGATGGAGAACGCAAAACTGCTTAGCGAAGAGCACGGCAAATCGTTGCAGGCTTTTAAGGCTTTCACCAAGGACGCCGAGCGAGCACAAGGCCTGGTGATGGAGGCCGCACAAGCCCAGTCCAAGGCCAGAGAAACGGCCGAGCGGAAATACCTCGCCGAGCGTTTGCGTACCGCGCAGTACAAGGCGCTGAACGATTATGACAGCCAGGCCATGCTTTACCTGACCACAAAATTCGACCAGGCGATGCAGGAAAAATACTGGAAACCAATCAATAAGCAGCTGGAGATCGTTGAGTCAAAATACAAGACGCTACTCGCAGACGCCGGCGACCAGCCAACGCCCGATGAACTCGATGAATTGAACAGCCTCAAGCTGACCTATCAGGACTACCGCCGCCGGGGCTGGGAAGGCGATGTCCGGGTGCGTCGACTCGTATTGAAGCGATTTAATGAGCAACGCCAGGCATTGATCGCCGACATTCTTGTGTTGACACAGAACGCGTTCGAAGAAGAGACGGAATCTGTAACCCCAGAGAGCGGCCCGGCCTCGGATGCTGCGGCAGAGGCGGCGGCCGAATCCAAGTCTGCGATGGAGCTGCTCCGCACCAATATTGATGAGCGTGAAAAAGAATTGATTAGGCTCGGTGCCACTCAGGACATGGCACTTCATGAACTTCACCGCTATATCACCCGGCCAAGCGAGTTTGAACTGATCCTGCAGGGCGTGAAGATACAAACCAAGGCCGAGATTGGTGAGGTGTCAGGCCTGCTCTCCGATCACGCAGGCAAGTTAATCGATAAGGCGTCTGCGAAGGGGACTGCATTCATCGACAAGGTCATCGCCGATATCAGCGACAAGGTGCGTGAGAGCACCCAGAAATTGAGTGAGTTTGCGGATAAGACCGCGAGTGAACAGTCCGACACCGTGACCGAAGAGTAGTAGGTCAACCATCAGCCCATCTGTAAATCACAGCCACAAGAGGTAGAGCCATGTCAGACGGCTACGGCGCAATAAAGTCAGAACTACTTGCTCTTGAAAACCCGGTTCCCCTTTCCCCGGAGGCAGAGACGGTGTTCCGTGATGCCCAGATGGCCATGGTGGACTGGATCGATCGCTCCGCCAACTACATTGGGCAGAAAGCTCGAGCATCGCTGGAGGAAGCAAGGCAAGAGATCGAGACGGAATCCGAGCAACTCAAGAAGCAACAAGAGGAAGACCAGCAGCAGCTTCAAAAGGCGATCGATGAACTGAACAATCTTGGCAGTATGGTTGAGCTGCCGGACATCAGCAAGATTAAAGAACAAATCGAGCAAGTACGCAGCAAGGCTGAGGCGGTTAAGAAACACCTGGATGATCGGGAAAAGAAATGGCGTGGGATGGGGCAAGCCGCGGTCAAAGCCGTATCGACTGCGATCAAGGCGATTTAAGGCCCTCTTCCCGACGAGCAGACTCAGCCAGCGCGGCTTGCCCCAATGGCACCCTTGTCGGCTCTTCCCCCCCGATCCGCCACTGGTCGTGTACGCGTAGCTCATCGACCGGGCCGGGGTAGTCCACCCTGTACTGTGTGCCGCGGCTCTCCTCGCGCCAGTGCGCCGCCCGTGTCACCAGCATGCCGATCGTGAGGAGGTTCTGCACCTCCCAGCCCAGCCGATCATCAAAGATCTTGTCCAGCGTGTACCGGCCCCAGAACGCGAACATGTCAAGCACGTCTTTGAGGTGGTCGCCCTCGCGTTCGATGCCGACATGCCGCCACATCACGCTGCGTAGCGACGAACGCACATCCGCGAGGTCCAGCTCGCTGCGGTCGCTGGGGCGGATGTCCGAGACAATCTTGTATGGCCGGGCCGTCTGCGTGTTCGCGTCATCAACCACCGAGCCTTGGAGTCGCTCCAGGCAGACCCGCCCCGCCACGTCGCCGAAGACCAGGCCTTCGAGCAGGGAATTACTCGCCAGGCGGTTGGCGCCGTTGAGGCCCGAGCAGCTTGCCTCGCCGCAGGCGTAGAGCCCGGTCATGGAGCTGCGCGTCTCGTGATCGACCGCGACGCCGCCGACCATGTAGTGGGCCGAGGGGTGCACGGGGATGGGCGTGGTCGCTGGGTTGATGTCGAACTGCGCGAGGAGCTTGGCGATACCGGGAAAGCGTTCGTTAAAGCGCTCCAAGCCGATCGGCCGGATGTCGAGGTAGACGTGGCTGTGCGCGGTCTTGACCATCTGCTGGAGGATGCTGCGGGAGACGATGTCGCGTGGCGCGAGGTCCGCCCGCTCGTCGTAGTCGGGCATGAACCGGTGGCCCGACTTGTCGATCAGGACCGCGCCCTCGCCGCGCACGGCTTCGGTGATCAGCGCGCGGGAGGCGCCGGCGATGTACAGCGTCGTCGGGTGGAACTGCATGAACGCCATGTCCTGCATCACCGCGCCCGCGCGGTAGGCCATGGCCAAGCCGTCGCCCGTCGCGCTGTTGGGGTTGGTCGTCTCGCGGTAGACCTTGCCGCAGCCGCCGGCCGCGAGGATCGTCGCCCGGGCCCAGATGACCTGCAGGCCGTACTTGGGGTGGTGCGTGATTGCGCCGACCACCTCGCCCTGCCCGGGTTTCTCGCCTGTCGTGATCAGGTCGAGCACGAAGCAGTCCTCAAATAGTCGGACCCGCTTGTGCTCGTCGACCGCGCCAAAGAGGGAGGTCGCTAGCGCCTTGCCCGTTGCGTCGCCGTCGGTATGGATGATGCGTTTCTGGCTGTGGCCGCCTTCTTTGCCGAGTTTGATTACGCCGTCGGCTTCGCGGTCGACACGCAGCCCCGCCTCGATCAACGCTCGGACGCGGTCCGGGCCCTCCTCGACAACCTTGCGGACGATTGCCTCGTCGCACAGCCCCGCCCCCGCGACGACCGTGTCTTGCAGGTGCTGCTCGGTGCCGTCCTGTACCTGGTCCAGCACCGCCGCGATGCCGCCCTGGGCCCAGTACGTGTTCGAGTCCTTGATGCTGCCCTTGGAGGTAACGATGACCTCGGCCGACTTGTTCTCGCGCACCGCCGCCAACGCCGCGCTGCACCCGG
>JAHQVV010000143.1 GCA_019634195.1 Phycisphaeraceae bacterium
AAACCATTACTTTGACGCAGCTGTTCAACCTGGCTGTACGTGACGAGAGATAGCCCCCTGGGCTCATCTTTCGGTTCCGCCTGCGCCGCCTCAACCGGGTTGCCTCGGTCGATTTGCGTTATCACACCGGCGATACCCAGGCCGACGGCGGATGCCGCAAGTAGGCCCTGGATGGTCCACCGCTTGGCTTTAGAAGAGGGAAGGAGTTTGGTCATGGTCGTGGTCTCCAACGAAGAACATTCGGTACACCTACAGCACAGCGAGCCCACTCAAACTGCGGACACTCGTTCAACTACGTGCTGGTTCAAGCCCGGAACCCCCAAAATATGTTCCCTTAACAAACGCTTGAAACACCCTTCGGAAGTTAGTTAGTCCGAAGACTAGTTCGTTATACCCGATGGTGCCGTGCGCGCCAAGGGGCGTGTGCAAGATGAGTAATCTTGATTTTATGAGTGAGGCGTCATTGCAAAGCAGAGGCGATCAAAGCGTTTGTGCGCACGTTCTAGTGCGCTGCGAACAACAAGCTTAATGAACGCTTGCTGCACAACGGAATGGGATACATCAAGACGACCATAAACGCCCCGCGCCCCTCCAAATCCGCGCATTAATCGTGCGCCTAAACACGCACGTTTTTTCGCCCTACAACCCCATCCGGGACATTCCCATTGCGCGGATCTAATCAACATGGTCAGTGTAGGGTTGAGAACCTGGAATTATGTTTAGCGTCATCGACGCCGGAGTAGGGCACCGCACACTACAACATTGCTGCGAAACGATCCGTATCGGTGCTTAAGTCGTGTAAGAAAGCAGCCCTCGGCAGAGAGCGTGCTGTAGCTGGCGAACGCGTCGGAGTAGACGACGCTGTCGGGCGTGATCCGTTGATGGATGATCGGCATGAGTGTGTCGCGTTTGCAGTCAGCGATCATCTGGGTGTCAACCTTCCCGCCCCCTTTGAGCAAGCCAAAAACGGCGACCTTGGTGCATAACCAGAATGGCCCTGTACAATCGCTTTTATGAGTTTTAGTTTCTTGTTTCAATTCTGGGTCGTGGCGATTGCCGGTCGGATCAACGAATACCAACACGCGATCATCGCGTACAAGGATGAAGATCCGTTGTTCACAAAGGACTTTCGCAACATCCTTAAAACTTCCGGGGTCACCTGCAAGAAGCTGCCGCCCCGCTCGCCAAACCTCAACGCGTACGCCGAACGCTTTGTCCGATCAATCAAACACGAGTGCCTGAACAAGATGATCTTCTTCAGCGAAAAGCAGCTCCGGCATGTCGTCGATCAGTACATCGAGCACTACAACACCGAGCGACCGTATCAAGGCATTGGCAACGTGCCGATTGATCCCGCGGGAGAAGCGACCGTGGTCGGCAAGATTGAGTGCAAAGAGCGTCTTGGCAGAGTGATTCACTTTTCCTGATCTCGCCAGCAAATCTGACTCATTCTAGGTCGTCAGAGTTTTTGGACCCTACGGGCCTTCCCGCCGAGTATGCAGGCTCGACCACTCAAGCGCACCTAGCCGCAAAATCTCCGCATTTATCACTCGTTTTGTTCAGAAATCATTCAATTATTAATGACGTGTGATAATTAAGCAAAATTAACGTTGTGAGGGTTGACGGGGGGGATCTATCAACTAACCTACCACCAAACGGCTACTAAAAAGTGGCTACAGCCTTTGGGTTATTGTTTGTTGTGCCAACGTCGTTCGTTCCCTAGACCTCAGAAACCATTGAGAAAAGTCCATGAAACCTTCAAGCCCCCTACTGCTAACCGCCGCCGCTTTGGCTACTACGGGGACACAGGCCGCCGTTTACACCGATGTCCTATCCGCCGCTCCAGGTGAGATGACGCATGCGGAAATCCTGTCCAGCTACTTCGGCGGGAGTTTCACGGCTGACGGCGTGAATTTCACCAACGGCAGCACCCAAGTTACACGTGTCAACGACGACATGGATCAGACGTATGCCGCCAGCTCATGGAGCGCCATGACGATCGCAACCTGGTCTGGTGCCGAACAGTCTTTCGGCACAATCGATGACGGCGTTGTTTTCGATGTCACCGGCGATGATGACAACGCTCAGGGCCAAGCAAGCAATGTGCCAGGCAGCTCCGACATCGCTTTTGCCCGCTTTGGTAGCCTCCAGCTCGGCACGACCACCAAGTCCACAAACACTCTGGACAACCCGTTTGGCAACGACTATGTCGTGACCTACACCTACTCGGTCAATGGCGACCCTGTCGAAAACAAGTACCTGCTGTTTTTCGAAGACTGGACCAGGTCGTTGAGGTGACCCTGGACCCATTTCAAGTACCGCCTAATGTGCCTGAGCCTACCTCGCTGTGCCTGATCGGCCTCGGTAGCCTTGTCATGCTGCGTCGACGGCACTAATCAGAGGGGTAAGCCCGGCAGTTAGGAACTGGATGCGAACGGCAGCAGCCCTACGAGCATTCAGTCGGTTTTGACCTCGGCCAGGCCCTCAGTGCCAAGCGTCTGTGACCGCTTGGCGTACCACTGCTCGACCCGCTGGTCGGCCTGGTGGCACTGCTGAGGCGTGAACGCGAAGCGGAGTTCATCGCGTCGTTGTTTGGCGCGTTCATCGCCGTTGTCTGCGGCGATGGCATACCACTGATACGCGGTGAGATCGTCCTGTGCGACGCCTCGCCCGTTCTCATGGAGCACGCCAAGCATGCGCTGGGCATGTGCTGAATCCTGTTGTGCAGCAAGCAAAAAGAGCCTGGAAGCCTTGGTCGAATCCGGTTCGATCCCTCTCCCCTGGTCGTACAGCACGGCCAACGAGGTCTGAGCCTGGGGTAGGCCTTGATCTGCAGCACGGGTCAGCCACCACAGCGCCTGCTTGTCGTCGTTCAAGTCGCCGGGCTCGGCATAGAGCCGGCCCAGAGCGTACTGCGATTGTGCCACGCCCTGTGACGCGGCTCTCTCAAGCCATTGGATCGCTTCGGCGCGCTCTGCCTCGCTCTCGCCTCGCTCGATCAGCATCATCGCGAGGTTCGTCTGGGCGCCCGCGTGGCCGCGGATCGCAGCATGACGATAGGCCCGTTTGGCGTAGTGATCCGAGCGTGCAACACCCCGGCCTTGTTCGTGAAGCTGTGCAAGCTCGAACAACGCAGGCGGGTAGCCCTGCTCGGCCGACGCGGTAATCCAGCGGGTGCCTTCTCGGGTATTCAGTGGTACACCATCCGCGGTCAGGTACATGATGCCCAGCAGGTACTGGGCCTGCTCACTGCCACGCAGCGCCGCAAAGCGCAGATGATCGGCGGCGTCACGGCGATCGGTTTCAACGCCGATCCCGTAGAGGCTCATGACGCCCAGGTTGTTGCGTGCATCGGGCAGGCCTTGATCTGCCGCAGCGGTGTACAGGGCGCGGGCCCGGCCGATGTCTTTGGGAACGCCCCGGCCCTGCTGGTAGAGGATGCCCAGGTTGTTCATCGCTGCGGCGTGTTCCTGGTCCGCGGCACGCTGGTACCACTGGGCCGCGAGCTTGTCGTCCTGCTTCAAGCCGTGCCCACGCTCGTACATCAGGCCGATGAGGTACTGGGCCGCGGGGTTGCCTTCTTCGGCCAAGGGCTGCCACTGCTCGACGGCACCCAGATAGTCACCTTTCTTGTAGGCAACCTGCCCGCCGCGGACGGCGGAGCAGCCCGCGCCGAAGACGAGGGCGCCGCCGACGATCACGACCATTAGATACCCGACTAAGCGGTTCACGTGCTGAGACGATGTTGCCAGCATGCTGATTCTCTCCTGGATGGATGCGCGTCAATCACGGCAAACGCGCTATTGCTCCTATCGGGGCAACGGGGCAGGCAGTGAAGGTCCAGGTCTCGTAAAAGCATGAAAAACGTTACAAAACAAGCACACAAATTGGATTTGTCAGCACTGCGAATGGCTTGTTTGGAATGTTAATTTTGTGACCGCCCGTGCTCATCAAACCGTGACACCCGGCACCACGGGAACTATTCGAGGCTATCGATCCCCATCGCCCCGAGCTGTTGGCTTGCCCAGACACGCCACTGGACACGCTCGTCGCTTGAAGCAATCACTCTGAGAAGTGTGATGACCTCGTCACTCACGTCGCCGCGTTGGATGAGTACACGGGCGAGGTTGGCTTGGTAATCAATCTCCAGCGGGTCGAGGCTCACGGCCTTGCGCATCGATTCGGCCGCATCATCGAGCTTGCCCGCTTCGAGCAGGGTCAGCCCGAGATTATTGTGCGGAGCAGCGTGATTGGGCATCAGGCTGATCGCATCGTCGAACTCATGCGCGGCCAGATAGAAACGACGCTTCAGAAAATAGATTTTTCCAAGGTTGTTATGCGCCGGCCCGAAATCAACATCCGCCTCGACCGCACGCTTAAACGCCTGCTCAGCCTGGTAGAGCTCGCCGTTATCCAGGTGCGTCAGGCCCTGGGTATTGGCCTTGCGTGCCGCCTCGGTATCGCGCAGCGGGCTGGTATTGATCGTGCGGTACTCTTCATCCAGATTGATGGCGGGCTTGGATGCCGGGGCGTTGCATCCAAGCAGCAATAAACCAATCATCAGGACGGTCGAGATTCGTAGAAAAGGGTTGTTTTGCATGACCATATCGGTATCACCATCAGTCTGCCAGGGCCGTGGCCTGGGGCGAATAAATCAAGTAGCTCAGGGTTACGTCCGCATCCCATCGGCCGCCGGCCTGTTCGCCCGGCGGCGTGCGGAGCTGGAGGTGGTCCGCGGTGTAGGGCGAATCATACGTCAGGTGGTGCAGCAACAAAGCGAGCTGGTGCAGGGTCAACCCCCGCGTCACGAGCACCGCCGGCTTGCGCAGGTAAGGCGTGTCGTCGATGCGCACTTCACGCCGGTGCTCGATGCCCTGCTGCCAGTTGCCGGACAGGGTGGCCTTGCTGGCCGCCTCGTTGATGCGCTCGGCGAGCTGCTGCTCTTGGTAAGCGGTATCGCCCTGGGAAGAGGCCACGGCGTCACGATCTTGAAGCCGATCAATCTCATCCACGAGTCGCTCGCACGTTTGCAGGTCCTGTGCGGCGTTGACCGCAGCCCGTCGCTCACCCAGCATTCGCAGGGTAGACCAGCCCGCCGTAACACAGAGCATGCCGAGCATGACGCCGATCAAAACGGCTTGCCTTCGTTGATCGTTCATTGCACCGCCCCTTCCGCATCGTCTGCCCGTTCGCCTGCGACAGGCCGAGCCAAGAACCCGAACGAGAACCCGAAGTCGCTCAGTGCGCGTGTGTTGGCCGGGTCGACCTGGTAGGCACCAGTGGCACGCAGCGACTCCGCGAGCTTGTCGGGGATCACGGCATCGGCCGCCTGCCCATTCACACGGACCAGGTTCGGCTCGATCGTCATATCGGAGATGCGGTAGCGCAGCGTGCTTGGCCATGCGGTCAGAACCGTGTGCAACTGCTTCAAGGCCGAGATCGGCTGCAAGGCCTCGCCCAGTGATGCGCCGGGCGTGTTGGGCTGGCCACCGATCCCCGCGAGGCGTCGCTGCTCGCTCTGCAATCGGCTCATGATCATGCCGCTGGCGGGGACGCGCTGGCCGGGCATCGCCTGCTTGTATAGCCCGATTAATTCGGAATCGACCTCGCCCGTATGTTCTTGGTACTGAGCACTGCGCCAATAGGTAGCGCCGATCACACACAACAGGAAAAACGTCATGGCCGCGGCAAGGATGCCGACCTGCTTTTGATGCTGTAAGTAACGGTCCGGCGCCGCCAGAGCGTCGCGACGAAGATCAATCCAAGGCACGGCCTCACCCGCGAGTAAGTCCCCGGCATAATGCGCCGCGAGGTGCTCGCCGCTTTCCACTTGGTCGTCGGCCACGACAACGTCCATCGCATCCAACACGTCGAACGGGCCCGGCAGGCCGAGTGCTACCAACCGATAGGCCTCGTCGTCGTCACCCGCCACCGTCTCGCACCATCGAGCAAGCTGATCGGCTAACGAAGCATCTGGCGAAATCCACCACCACCGCGATGGGCTCTGACGGTCCAACTCGATGAGGTCAACGCCACCCTCA
>JAHQVV010000144.1 GCA_019634195.1 Phycisphaeraceae bacterium
CCCCCGCGGGGGCGTAGCTCAGTGGTTAGAGCACGGGACTCATAATCCCTTGGTCGCAGGTTCGAATCCTGCCGCCCCTATTCAACCCGCCCCAAAACCGCCTTGGCGGGATAGAATCAGGGTAGATTCACCGTAACCGGACTAGCCCGGCGAGCGTCTATCTGCAATAATACGGCCAAGACGTGCGCCTGAACCACAACACCATCCACGCCACAACGGCGGGAGACACGATATGGGCCCCATCGGCTGGCAAGAATTACTGATCCTCGCCGTTATCGGCATCTTGATCTTCGGCAAACGCCTGCCCGAGGTCGGTCGATCCGTCGGCAAAAGTATCGTCGAGTTCAAGAAGGGCTTGGCCGGCGTGGACGAAGAAATCGATGCCGCAGTCTCTGAAAAGAGTAAGCAAGTCGATACCGATACTGCCCATACCACCGAAGCTGAAACCCACGCCACCGCTGGAGGTGCAGCATGACAACCTATACCACCCTCGCGTTCGGAATGCCCGGCTGGCAAGAACTCCTCATCCTCGGTGTCATCGGCCTGCTCATCTTCGGCAAGCGGCTGCCCGAAGTCGGCCGGTCCATCGGCAAGGGCATCGTCGAGTTCAAGAAAGGGCTGGCCGGCATCGATGAAGAAGTCGAAGCCGCCGTCAACGAGCAGAAAAAGAACATCGAGGCCGACGCGGGCAACACGACCAACGTCGAGACCCACGCCGAGTCAACCACCAAGGCGGAGCCCTCGGCGTAAGCCCGCACAATTCAGTCACTACCTAAAAGCGGACGCTCATCGTGTCCGTTTTTCTATTGATGTGCAGCGTCCCGTGCGAAGCGTCTTTTATGATTCGCGCGGGACGCTGCGCGTCACCCGCTACACCAAAAGAAAAAGGCCTCGTCCGGGGAGGCAGCCGAACGAGACCCGATCCAGGGCAGAGTTGTCGCGGCCGCACCCGGTTTCCCAGACGCCTTGGCTCGCGGCCCCGCGTTGGCGTCGGCCTTGTTTGCCGTGCCGCGTGGGACAGTGATAGTTACCAATTCAATCACCCCGCATGCCACCCGACTACGTGAAAAACCACCGCCTCGCCGCAGCAAGGGTCGACCTGTAACGGTTATCGAAGCACGCGTGCCGCCATCGCCTCGCCAGCAACGATTGACGCTTGGCGTAGACTCGAATCGAAAAGCACGTCATCCCACCAGACCATGCCGGCACAAACAAGGAACCACGACAATTCAACGACATATTCTGGGGCAACACTGCCTGCCAGATGAAGCCGGGGCGGACCCAAAGATTTTTCCAAACAGCCCGACCAGCCCGATCGGGCGATCTCAATGGGGAAACCGGACCACCCCTGCCCCAGAGCAGGTTGAGACCACCGCCAAGACCAGGCACCAGAACATCCAATGGGGAGGCCGAGTCGTATCGATATTAAATTCAACACGGCCCATGGCAAAGCCCAGGCGCTAAGCCACGAGAAAGCTCATGCCAACAAATCAAGCACGCGGGCACCGGACGTGTTGACGGCCCCGTAAACCGCAAGATTGGTTTCTACCAAGAACGCGTTACGGTTCAACTCGGCCACCTCGGCCGCAAAATCCGTATCGCGGATCATCGACTCCGCCTCAGCCGTGTTCTCGATGGCGACGCGCGTGCTGTTGATCGCTGGCTCGATTGCATTGGCCTGATAAGCGCCGATCGTGCCTCGGAGCGTGGCGATATTGTCGATCGCCGCCCCGATCACAAGATCACTGCCGGCCGGGTTGCCGGCCAAAGAACCGCCCGAAGCGACATCGGCAAGGGTATAGGCCTCGCCGTCGATCTCGGTCTCGCCGATCGTCACAGAATCGACACGGGGCAAATCGAGCGTGTCGCCGCCGTAGCTGAGCGACACCTCGCCGGAGAACAAGCTGACGCCGTTGAACCCTGCAGAAGCGGCCATACGATCAACCGACTGCACATTGGCGTCGATCTGCATCTGGATCGCGTCTCGCTCGCTGGCCGAGAGCGTGCCGTCGCCGAGCTGGACCTGCAACGCCTTGGTATCCACTAACACGTTGGATACCTCTGAGAGCGCCGCGTCGGCCGTTGAGGCGACGTGGTCCTGCCGCTGGAGCACCCGCGTCTCGGCGTCGAGCGATGCCAACACCGACCGGAGCTGCTCGGAACTGATCAATCCGGCCGGGCTGTCCGCCCCGCGGTTGATCTGCATGCCCGTCGAGAGACGCTGGGCGGACTGCTCGAACCGCTGGATATTGCGTCCCAAGCCGTGCTGGAGGGCAAGGGCCCCTGAGTTGTTAATCGGTGTCACCATGATCTGGTCCCCGGCGTGTGTTCTGACCCGGGGTTCAGTAACCGATTCAGAGGCAATGGACGCAAGCCAGACATGCGAAAAGAATACAAAACGGGGGTTACCCAGATTGCCAAGTTGGCATACATGACAGCGATTCGCCCTTTGCCCCCTCTCCCGCGGGATAGGAGTGGGGTGAGGGGCCAGTGGGGTGTTGTGTCAATTCGAAGGAGAAGCACTTTGCATACCGCCCCTCACCCCGGCCCTCTCCCGCGGGGGAGAGGGGGTCAACAACCGTTTTTTAACCCGGCCGGGTCATCGCGTCGTAATCCATCAATTCTTCCAGACGCTTAGCAGGCATCAGTTCCAACTCGCCGACGAGTTGCTTGATCGTCTTGCCTTCTTTGTGGGCCTGCTTGGCCAGGGCGCTGCACTTGTCGTACCCGACCTCGGGGGCCAGCGCGGTGATGGTCATCAGCGACGCTTCGAGCAGTTCGTTGCAGCGTTCTTCGTTGACGGTCAGGTCGTTAAGCAGCTTGTCTACGAAGACGTTGCAGACGTTACTCAAGAGCGAAACGGACTCGAGGAAGGCGTCGATCATCACGGGCATGGCGACGTTGAGCTCGAAGATCGAGCCGACGCCGCCGAGGCCGGCGGTGGTGACAGTCGCATCATTGCCGATGACCCGGCAGCACACCTGCATGACGGACTCACAGATGACGGGGTTGACCTTGCCGGGCATGATCGACGACCCGGGCTGGATCGCCGGCAGGTTGAGTTCGCCGATCCCGCAACGCGGCCCGGACCCGAGGTGACGGATGTCATTGGCGATCTTGGAGAGGGAGACGGCGATGGTTTTCAATTCGGCATGCGCATCGACGAATGAGTCTTTTGTCGATTGCGCTTCGGGATGACTATCTGCCTCACCAAAAAACAGTCCCGTAGAATCAGTCAATCCAGTGCGAGCAGTTAGAACAACGCAGACCTTTTCTGCGAACTCAGGATGGGTATTGATACCCGTGCCTACTGCCGTACCACCAATTGGAACATTCACTGCAATTTCAGAAAGTGCTGACGAGACTCGCCCGGTGGCTTTATCGGCTTGTGCGCAAAACCCATCGAAGACTTGGCCCAGACGTATCGGCGTTGCATCCATCAAGTGAGTGCGGCCTATCTTTACGATCTTGTCCCACTTGGTGCTCAATGAAAACAAAGTGTCGTAGAGATGCCTGGTAGCTGGATTGAGTTGTTCTTTTAGTTGAAGCGCCGCCGCAATGCACATCGCCGTCGGAAACGTGTCGTTACTCGACTGCCCCATATTGACGTGGTCGTTGGGGTGGACGCCGCCTTCGGCTTTGGTGGTCGCGCCCAGGCCGAGCTTGTCGTTGGCGACCGAGGCGATGACCTCGTTGGCGTTCATGTTGGTGCTGGTGCCGGACCCGGTCTGGTAGACGTCTACGGGGAAATGCGCATCGTGTTTGCCTTGAGCGACTTCATCCGCGGCAGCGATGATGGCGTCGGCGAGCTTGGCGTCGAGCTTGCCCAGGTCTTTGTTGGCCTGGGCGCAGGCGGCCTTGAGGTGGCCGAAGGCGTGGATCACCGCCGGGGGGAGCGGGCGGTTGGCGATGGGGAAGTTGGCGACGGCCCGGGCGGTGGAGGCGCCGTACAGCGCGTCGGCGGGGACGGGCATCTCGCCCATGGAGTCTTTTTCGATACGGGTATTCGACATCTCGTGGTCCTTGGTAACAGGTGGGACCGCGAGTTTAGCGTGATGGGATTGACTTGTGTGAGAGGGCTAGGCGGGCCCGCTTAAGTCGCACCGCCAAATGATGCCAGACTCAGGCAGCGTCTTTGGGTTCGATACCCTTGAACGAGGTCTGCTGGACCTTGGTCTTGACCTCGTTGAGCTGACCCTCCAGCCGGCTGACGGTCAGCTCGACCATCCCCTGGGCGCCGTCGCGGAGCTCGCCAAGCCGGCGCCGCATAACCTGCTCGGCCTGGTTAATGACCTCTTTGGTCTGAGGCTCGATCTCGGCGGCCTGGGCCTTGACCTGCCTGGTGACGACCTCAATCATCGCGCGACTCGAGTCGCGCAGCTCGGTGATGTTGGACCGCAGCGTCTTCTCGGCGGTCTTGAGCGCCTCGGCCGAGATGCTCTCGAACGCCTCGAGCTTCTCGTCCAGATCGGCCTGCGCCCTGGCGGCGGTTTCGTGCGCGGACTGGGACAGCGCCGCGATCGACTCGGCAACGGATTGGCCGGACTCTTCGGCCAGGTCCACGATCTGCATGATACGGGCCGAGGCGTCCTGCTCGACGCGGTGCATGCGTTCATCAATGGCACCGACCGATTCGTCAACGGTCTGCGTCGCGTTGGCGATGCGTTGGGTGACCCCGGCCTCGAAGTTGGACAGACGCTCCTGTGCCTTGGCAATCGCGTCGTCGGCGAGGTTCATCGCCTCGCCACCCTGCTTGCGGGCATGACTCTCGAAGTCGCGCACACGCTCACGAGACTGCGCGATGCTGCGATCAATCCCCTCATCGATCAAACGAATCTGCTCGGCAGAGTTGGACTTGTATTCATCGATCTTGCTGTCCGCGGCACGAAGAGCCGACTCGACCGCGGCATTGGCCCGGTGGTAGATGCCATCGGAAGCAGCCTCGATGATCCCTTGGGCATGGGCCAGCCGCCCATCCGCCAGCTCGGTCAGCCGTTGAACCTCGTCGTCGAGGCGCGCGATGCTTTGCTCGCGGTCGCCGCTGGAATCGGCCTCGATCTTCTGCAATGATTCGTGGAAACCGGCCAAAGCCTGCTCACGGGCCTCATCAAGCCTAACGATCAGGCCATCGACATACCCCCCAGCGTGCTCGTCGGCCTCGGCGAGGTAGCCGTCTAGTGACTTGGCGACACGCTCACGGATGCGTTCGCCGACCTGCTCGACAGCCTTCTCATCCAGCCCCTTGATCAACTCGTCCGCTTGGACGACCAGCTTGGTGCGCATCGCCTCGATCTGCCCGGCAACGAGCGTCTCCAGGCGATCGGGCATCGTCTCGGCAAGCAGGTCGGCCTTGCCCTGCGCATCGGCCACAATCGCGTCGAACTTCTGTGTCAGCGGCCTGAGCGCCTCTTCAACGTCGACATCAAGCTCACCGATCTTGACCTGGATCGCGTCTTCGATCTTCTTGGCCTGGGCGAGCAGGTGCTTATCGACTTCTTCTTTGACCGGCTGGGCCAGATCGCCGGCCTGTTCTTTGGCCGTCCGCAACGCGGCGAGCAGGTGCTTGTCCACCGCTTCGCCCGCCTGCTTGTGCATCTGCTGCATGCGTGCAATGCGCTTGTCGATCTGCTCGTCCATCTCGGTGAGCTGCTCGATCCGCATAGCGATCGGGCCCTCGTACTCGGACAAGTGCTGGCGGATGTCTTCAACGACACGGCCGGCGGACATCTTGACGTGCTCCTTGGCGGCATCGACGTGAGCCTTGAAGTGCTGGGCCTGCTCGACCTGCGTCACAAATGCACGGGTCGTATCGGTGATCGTGTGCCGAAGCGACTCGAGATACTGCGATCGGCTCTCGATGTCCTGCTGGACCTGGTCCAGGGCCTGCAGCTTCTCGCCGACCGTCTGCTCGAGCTTCTCGATCTGCTGAGACAGCGCGACAAAGCGCGCGTCTGGCGTAGTCCCGGCGTCAGCGGCAGCACTAACGTTCGGCCGGCTGATAGGCAGATCGGCCGAGTGCTTGACCAGGCGAGCAAGCTTGAGCCGCTCGTCACGCGCACGGTCGGCGGCGCTGCGCAACTCATCGAGCAGAGCCTGGCTGGAGGTCTGGGGCGAGTTTGGCTGGGTGTTGCCGGGGTTGGACTGAGACACGAGCGAGCCCTCCGCGGTTCGGGCAAAATAGGGAGATGGCCCCGCGATTTGCGCGGCACGCTGACCTGCCGGGCTTATCGGCCTGCTTGGTAGAACGGGTATAAAACAGATAAGCCCCCACCATTATCGGTCCTCGATATGGCTGGCTGACCGTCATTCAGACCCGCAATGAACAAGACACACCGCTGATCAAGGACCACCATGAGCTTCTTTGACATCGCCGGCATCCTCGTCGCCCTCGCTGCGCTGTTTGCGTTTGTGAACCACAAGCTGCTCAAACTGCCGACGACCGTCGGCCTAATGCTGCTCGCTATCGTGCACGCCGCGGTGCTGCTGGCGGTCGGGCAGGCCTACCCTCCCGCGCTCGACGGCGCGGAACGACTCATCGGCTCGATCGACTTCGACCAGACGCTCATGCAGGGCATGCTCGGCTACCTGCTCTTCGCCGGGGCCCTGCACGTCAACCTCAACGACCTCAAGAAACAGACCGCGGTCATCGCCCTGCTCGCGACCATCGGCGTCCTGGCCACCACCTTCATCGTCGGCGGGCTGACCTATCTGATCACCCAACAGCTCGGCATCGACGTCCGTTTCATCTACTGCCTGATCTTCGGCTCCATCGTCGCACCGACGGACCCGATCGCGGTGCTGGGCATCGTGAAAAAACTCGGCGCACCCAAGTCGCTGGAGACGAAGATCGCGGGCGAGTCGTTGTTTAACGATGGGGTCGGCGTCGTAGTGTTTATTGCACTGCTTGGCATCGCGGGGTTGGGTGGGCACCATCAAGCTGCAGAAGGGGAAGCGGCTGGTCACGGGAGTGTGGATAGCCGGCCACTTTCAGAACACGAGCGACAACCACTTCCGCAAAATGCCGATGAGATTCGGGTACCATTGCCGAACAAAAACTCTGCGGACGGAGATAATGCCGATGGGGTAAGCAAGATCATTTTGATCGATCCGCACGAGCATCAAGCACACGAGAATGCAAACGCCAACAAAACCTCCGCAGCCGACGTCGCCACGCTCTTCGCGATCGAAGCCGGCGGCGGGGTCGTGCTCGGCTTCGTACTCGGCCTGCTTTGCTTTTTCTTCCTGCGATCCATCGATCACTACGCGACCGAAATCCTGCTCTCACTCGCGGTGGTGACGGGCGGCTATGCGCTGGCGATGAAGCTGCACCTGTCCGGCCCATTGGCGATGGTCGTGGCGGGGCTGATCCTGGGCAACCATGGCCGAACGCTGGCGATGTCCGACAAGACCCGCGAGCACCTGGACACGTTCTGGGAACTGGTGGACGAGCTGCTCAACGCGGTGCTGTTCGTGCTGATCGGGCTGGAGGTCCTCGTGCTATCGTTCAAAGGGCAGTACCTGCTGGCCGGGGCCTTGGCGATCCCCGCGGCGCTCCTTGCAAGATTCATCTCGGTCGGCTCGGCCATCACCGTGCTGAAGAAAGCGGCCGGCCGGGAGTTCACGCCGCACGCCGTAAAAGTCATGACCTGGGGCGGGCTGCGCGGCGGGATCAGCGTCGCGCTTGCGCTGTCGCTTAAGGAAGAAATCCACGCCCAGCAGTCCACGTACGACAACGTCGGCGAGCTGATCCTGACCATGACCTACGTCGTCGTCGCCTTCTCGATCCTCGTCGGCGGGCTGACCATGGGCCCGATGCTCAGACGGCTCGGACTATCGGGGCAGGGCGAAGGAGGACACTGATCATAGATCTGCGCGGAAAATCACTCTTCCGAAGGCGGATTCGCCGCAACACTGGCTGGCTCGCAGACCAAACGGATACCGGTGAAGTGGAAGTCGCTGATCCAGTATCGGCCCTTGGGAATCTGCGGGTGCTTCTCGTTCCAGACTTTGGTGTCTTCGATCGCCTTCCAGTCCTCGGTAAATTCCTCGGGCGGCAGGTGGTAGTGCCCGCCGACGACAACCTTGTCCTGGCCCGTGCCGGTAACCCACTCACACGCGTTGCCGAACATGTCATAGATCCCAAGCCCGTTGGGGCTCTTTGAGCCGACCCGACCTGTTAACAGCTTGTCAAAGATGTCTTTCTCGACATTTTTCTTGTGCCAGGCGGACGCGTTGAGGTCGCTTGGCATTCCGCCACCCAACTTCATCGCGTGCCGCCATTCATCGATCGTCGGCAGGCGATACTTCCTTCCAGTCTTTTCGCTTAGCCACTTGCAGTAAGCCTTAGCGGTTAGCATCGAAACTGCTACGGCGGGGTTGTCTTTGTCGGGGACCTGTACAAATTGGGCGGGGTCCTCGTACAGGGGCGATGGGCGGATCCCCTGCTGGATGAGTTCGTACTTCTCGGTCGCGCTGTGAGTCTGATCGAGATCGCCGAGATA
>JAHQVV010000145.1 GCA_019634195.1 Phycisphaeraceae bacterium
AAATCAACATCACCGGAGGAAGTGTCGACAGCCTCTTCGACGCTATGTCCGGCAGCGAAGTCAACATCAGCGGAGGAAGTGTAGGCCTATTCTTCACGGCCAACTCAGGCAGTACCGTCAACATCAGCGGGGGAAACGTCGGCGACGGTTTTGACGCCTCCTTCGGCAGCACCGTCAACATCAGCGGGGGAAGCGTCGGTGAAGACTCCGACGCCTCCTTCGGCAGCACCGTCAATATCAGCGGGGGAAACGTCGGCGACAGTTTTGACGCCTCCTTCGGCAGCACCGTCAACATCAGCGGGGGAAGCGTCGGCGACGGTTTCGACGCCGAATCCGGCAGCACCGTCAATATCAGCGGGGGAAGCGTCGGCGACTTCTTCGACGTCGAATCAAGCAGCGAGATCAACCTCTTCGGCACCCAGTTCCTGCTCGACGGCATACTGCTCGACGACCTAGACCTCGGCCAAGCCCTGGTCATCACCGAACGTGACGTGACCCTGTCGGCCATCCTCGAAGACGGGTCGGCCTTCAGCTTCGACCTCAACGCGATCAACTCCCTTGGCCAGGACTTCTTAGACCCCGACGCCACACTCACGATCACCCTGGTCCCCGAGCCGACCAGCCTCGCCCTGCTCGCCCTCGCCGGGCTGCCCCTCGTGACCCGTCGCCGACGGCGGGCCTGAGCGTTAACCGCGATTGCCGATGGCCAATCATCCCTTGAGCTAAAACCGGATCACACCGCGGCTAGGCGTATACGCAGCGTGTCGTAGCCCACGCGGCGGCGGTACTCGGCCTCTTCCTCGATGTGCGGGCTGGCCTCGATCAGCTCGACACGCTCGACCTTCTCGGCGAGCACTTTCAACAGGGTCCGGATGAGCAGGCGTGCGTGGTGCACGCCGTGGCAGTTGTGCGGGCCCGTGCCGTAGGCGATGTGCGGGTTGGGCTTGCGGTCCAGGCGCAACTCGTCTGGGCATTCGAAGACTTCTGCGTCGTGGTTGGCCGAGGCCCAGGTCAGTGCGATGCGTTGGTCGGGCTGCACCTCGACGCCATGGAAATTGGTTTTTTCCGGGCAGACCCGGCCGATCAGTGTTAAAGGCGAGATCACACGGACGAACTCCTCGGACGCGGTGCGGACCAGCTTGGGGTTTTCCCGAATGCGTTGAAGGTCTTCGGGGTGCTCACCGAAGTAGGCGAGTATCTCGGTGACGCAGTTGATGATCGTGTCGCGCCCGCCGGCGAACGCGAGGTTGGCAAAGCCCAGCATCTGCTCGCGGGTCAGTGGCTGGCCCCGGAACTCGGCAAGTGTCAAGGCGGAAAAAAAATCATCGCCCTGCTCACTCAACGCCTGATCAAAACGGCGGTTGAGGTAGTCTTCCAGCACAGACCCCTTCTCTGCTCCGTCTTCGCCGTCGCGGAACACGTGCGTGCCCCAACCGATCCACTCCTCGGCCTCGGCTTCATCGACGTTGAGTAGGTACGTCAACGCCCGGGACTGCAACGGCAACGCAAACCCGCGCACCGCATCCACTTCGCCCTGTTGCAGGGCCTGAGCAATTGAACGCTCCAGCAGTGCTTGAATCTGCCCGGCCATTTCTTTCGTGCGGGGCCGCGTGAAGAACGGGTCCACAATCCGCCTCAGCTCGCCATGCTCGGGTGGGTCGGTCTCGATCGGCAGCTGCCGTACGCTGCGCACGTCTTCTTCCGAAGGGATCGGCACGCGGAACGCCGCATCCGAGCTATAGGTCGCTGTGTCCTTCGCCGCGGCACGCACATCGGCATAGCCAAGGATCATCGCGATGTCTTTGCCCTGGAACGGGCAGCGCATCACGCCCTGGGCCTCACGGGCCTGGCGGAAGGGGTCGCGGGATGGCTGCTGCTCGTTCATACGGCCTCACTGTTTGCCAAAGAAAAACACGGACCAGCTTAGCTTGATCCGTGTCTTGTTTCAGTTGAGATAGTCGACTTAGGCGATCGCGGTCGAAACGCCTAGTGCCGTGGCCATGGTTGTGCCCAGGTCGGCAGGCGACTTGGCGATCGCGCAGCCCGCGGCTTCGAGGGCTTCGAACTTCGACTCGGCGGTGCCTTCGCCGCCACTGATGATCGCGCCGGCGTGGCCCATACGACGCCCGGGCGGCGCCGTGACGCCGGCGATGAAGGCGGCGACGGGTTTTTTGACGTGTTCTTTGATGTACGCGGCCGCCGCCTCTTCGTCGGTGCCGCCGATCTCGCCGATCATGACGATGCCGTCGGTGTCGTCGTCGTTGTTGAAGAGCTCGATGACGTCGATGAAGTTCAGCCCACGGACGGGGTCGCCGCCGATGCCGACGCAGGTCGACTGGCCCAGGCCCTGCTGGCCGGTCTGCCAGACGGCTTCGTAGGTCAGCGTGCCGGAGCGGGAGACGATGCCGACGGCCTTGCCGACTTTCGACTCGCTTGCCGGGGTGTGGATGTAGCCGGGCATGATGCCGATCTTGCACTCGCCGGGGGTGATGATGCCCGGGCAGTTGGGGCCCAGCAGCACCGCGTCGTTGTACTTGTCTTGGGCCAGGGCTTTCTTGACCCGCATCATGTCGAGCACGGGGATGTGCTCGGTGATGCAGACGATCATCGTGATGCCCGCGTCGGCGGCCTCCATGATCGCATCCGCAGCGAACGGCGGCGGCACGAAGATCATCGTGGCGTTGGCGCCGGTTGCTTTGACCGCTTCATCGACGGTGTTGAAGACGGGCAGGCCGTTTTCATCTTTCAGGCCGCCCTTGCCGGGGGTGACCCCGCCGACGACCTGCGTGCCGTATTGCAGGCACTGGGTGGTGTGGAATTGGCCTGCCGAGCCGGTGATGCCCTGGCAGATCAGTTTGGTTTGTTTGTTGACGAGGATGCTCATAGGCCCGGCAGGATAGCGTTTTTAGCGTTGGATCACAAAATCGCATGCCGATTGCTAAAAAGCCGTGTGAGATATTAAAAATATCCAGCCCATCCTCAGCGACGCGAACCGTGTACCGATAGCCTCTCTGGAGCCGGGCAGTGTGCCAGGCCGCCACGGGCTGTGCGTGATTCGTCGCGCTTGGGGGGTGTGCTACATGATTCGCCTTACGGAAGCGGGCCATCAGGATTCAAAACACGAGGCTAATCAGACCAACGAGACGATCGGGCCGATCGCGAAAAAGGCGCAGCCATCACCTTTACTAAGCCATAACACGACACTGCGATCGATCAGCAAGATGCTGCAGCGCGAGAGCTCTCACGTTGGCGTGCTGATCCGAACGCCTCAAGGGGGCTATCTGCCGATCTACCGCGATCGGATGTTTGTTTGTTTAGCAAAGCCGTACGCAAAAGACCTGTACTACGATCGACCGATCCTCGAGTTTGCAAAACAGCACCACCCGCAACCGCCTCTAATGCTCCCTTGCACCACCTCGGTTTCGGATGCAATCGAGTACGCCGTGACACGTGAGCCCGAATCCCGATACGACCCGATCATGGTCGATATCTTCGGCGACCTGCCACCCCTGATACTCGATGTCCGGCTGCTACTCGAAAAACAACGCGAACTACTAGGTGCCGCGCTGTCTCAAGTCGAAGAGCAAAGGCACAAAGCACTCGTCGCTTCACTGCACGACAAACTAACGGGCCTGCCTAACCGCGACAATGCCATGGCCCATCTTGGCAAAATGAGTCGAGACCATGCGGCGGATACCTCTCGGGATTTTGCGGTCTTATTCCTCGACTACGACCGCTTTAAACTGATCAACGACTCGCTGGGGCATGACGCGGGTGACGAGTTGTTAATACAGATATCAAAGCGGCTCAAACAAACCCTGTCAGACAGCACGGGTATCGATGAATCGCAGATGAAGTGGAAGACCGCTCGTCTGGGCGGCGATGAATTTCTGGTTTTAATCGATCAGATTGCACACACGCAAGAAGCGACCGCGATCGCACAGGCCATCCTCGATGCAATGCGTCCAACCTTCGCAATACGTGGGCACAGCGTAAGTTCCCTGCCGAGCATCGGGATCGCCACATCCTGTAGCAGCGACGGGACGTGCCCCGCTTCGATGGTGCGTGATGCCGACGCGGCGATGTACCGCGCCAAGTCACAGGGCAGAGCCCGCTACGCCTTGTTCGATCAATCACTTCAGGAAGAATCTTTCCAGCGCCTATACATCGAGTCACAACTCCGCGGCGCACTGGACCAAGACGAGCTAAGCGCTTACTACCAACCGATCGTCAACTGCGAGTCCGGCCAAGTCGCGGGGTTTGAAGCGCTGATCCGCTGGACCCATCCTGAACTCGGCACGGTCTCGCCCGCCCAATTCATCCCGATCGCAGAGGAGTGTGGCGTGATCTCCGGCATCGGGCGATTCATGCTCGAAACCGCCATCCATCAGCTCGCCCAGTGGAACAACCGAGCCAACGCCGGGCCGCCCCTGTATATGAGCATCAACGTCTCCAAGCGACAGCTGTTACAACCCGACTGCGTCGATCACTTGGCGAGAACGATCGAACAGGCCGGTGTCGCCCCCGAGCAGATTTACCTCGAGATCACCGAAAGCGTCGTCATCGGTCACGGCGACACCGTCGTCGATATCTTGAAGAGCTTTAAAGACCTTGGCGTCCGGCTATCCATGGACGACTTCGGCACCGGGCTGTCATCATTGACCCACTTGCACCAATACCCGATGGATGTATTAAAGATCGACCAGGCTTTTGTGAAACATCTCGAAGAAAAATCGATATACACAGCCGTTATCCTTGCGATCGTCACGCTGGCCAAGAACTTGAACATGTCGATCGTGGTCGAGGGGATCGAGCGCGTTGAACAACTCGTACAAATTCAAACACTGGACTGCGAATACGCCCAAGGCTATCTGTTCTCCAAGCCTGTGCCTGCGGATGAGGCTGTTAAGCTGCTGCAGCCCAAAACGGCTGAGCATCAACGCGGGCAAGTCGCTTAAAACCCCGGCGGGCGGTTGCCTTGTGGGGGCTCGAAGTCTTCTTCATCGTCATATCCATCATAAACCGGTGCGCTGCCCGGCAGCCTGCCGACTTCGACGCGGATGGTGGATCGGATACCGCCCCGGCCGCGCCAGTCGGTAATGATCGACATCCACCGCGGGGCCATGGCCTTTTCAAGGTCTTCTGCGATCTTATTAGTGACCGCCTCGTAGAAGATGCCCTCGTTGCGGAAGGCCTGGAGGTAGGTCTTCAGTGCTTTGAGTTCGACGCAGACCTTGTCGGGGACGTACTGGACAGTGACGACGCCGAAGTCCGGGTGGCCGGTCTTCGGGCAGACGCTGGTGAACTCCTCGGCGACGTGCTCGATGACGTAGTCGCGCTTGGGGTTGGGGTTCTCAAAACATTCGATCAGGGAAGGGTCGGGCATAGCGGGTCCAATCAGGGGTGAGTCGCAGAGGCCTGCCGCCTCGCACCCACCATCTTAGTCGCCTTCGATCGGCTGGACCGACTTGGCCGCCTCATCGAGCATCGCGAGGCGGGCGTCGTCGTTGGCGGGGAACCTGCCGAGCACGCTGATGAGGTACGGGCCGTCCTTGATGACATACTCGACGCGTCGCGTATCGGAACCGGGCTTCCTGGGATAGAGCAGACGTTTGGCCGTGAAGTGATCCGTCGCAAGATCGCTGACCTCGACGCCTGTGGGTATCGCGATGCGTCGGCCGCGCAACAGGACCGTGCTGCGGTCCGCGGAGACCGGCGACGGCTCACGACGATCAAGCCCAGCCAGCTTGTGCACCTCCATCGACAGCCACGTGCCATCGGCGTGCGGACTCGTACGGACCGCGACGCGCGTCTGCGAAATGAGGTCAAGCCCCTCGGGCAGCATGATGGTGTAGGACGAGCTGTGGGGTCCGATGATCGAAGGCCCGTCATCCAAGGTCACAGACGTATCAGGGTCTGTTTCCTCAAGAGCAACTGTGACGGGCGGCTCTTCACCAACCGATGATCCAGCAGATATAAATAATGAATCCTTGGCACTGGGGTACCAGTTTGTAATCTTCAAGTCAGTCTCGGGTGCTTTATCACCTGCAAATACCAAGCCGAAATTGTCGTCTTCCAGCCAAGCCCGATACGCTTCATCATCGAGAGATGCTTCACGAGCCTCTGCCTTTTCAAGCAACTCAGAAGTGCGCAAAATCCATTCCAAGTCATTAAGCCGATCAAAATCATTAAACCTCGTTTCCGCGCTCAGCACTACCTGCAGATCGCCGACGAAACCAATGTACATGACGCCAGTTCTGCGCTCGCCGTCTTCTTTTTGGGATGAAAATTGGATACGAACAAACCGATGCCCACCTAAAAGGGTGCCATGGCCGATTGAACTCGTATGCATGAAATTAAAATAAAAACGTTGTGGATCGAATAGCTCAAATAGTATTGGGTGATGCAGCTTCTTCTTTCGAAGCCTTTCCACAAATGCTTTTCCGCTCTCGGCTGCAGATGAACTGCCCGTATAGGAAGGCACACCCTTTTCGAACTTTTCAAGAACTGCCCTGCCAAATAACATTTCAGAACTGCCACGAGACACTCGATAGATCCAAGGCCAATCTCGATCTGTTGGACGTTGCGAAACAATCATTGCTATATCATCGTCTTCAGGTGACTGGACGGTGACCATCGAATTCCGTTCAGGACGGCCTTCATAAAGATGCGAATAGAAGTCTCTTATTTCAGTATCCGGCAGGATATGTAAAATCAATTTGGTCTCTACCGCCCAATCATTCGGTACATAAAATGCAATACCACGATGAACTACTCGATTCAATTCTGACCGCACATCTTCTGGTGCCTTAAAAAACCATTGCCGCAGTGAACGCGCAGCCGGCTTGTCAAGAAGTTCACCATCAAAATATGGCACGTAAGAATCGTCAGTATTGAATCGAGTGGGGTCATTGCCAGATTGTGTTGAGTTACTCGATTTATCACGAGGTGACGCAACTAGATTAGATGTACTCGCCCCGGTTGAAGATGAACTAATGGCACCTGGATCAAACGCCAGCGCGTCGGCGTTGTCATCCGCATCATCTCCGCCCCCGCCCATCACGATGACGATGACCACCACGATGGCGATCAACGCCAACGCACCGCCGACGCCCGCGAGGATAAAAATCTTCGGCGGGCCCGAAGACCTGTGCTGCCTGGGCTCGTGCTGGAAGCCGACGTCGGGGCTGAAGGCCATGGGGTCATCCGCCGCGACCGCGTGGTCGATCGGCCCCGCGGAATCCGAGCTGCCGTAGAGCGCGGTGAGGTCGTCGCCCGCCGAGGCGGAGTCATCAAATAATTCGTCGGGCGCATCGGGGACCACCATGGCCTCGCCGCAGGCCTTGCAGCGCGCTTTGCGTCCCGCCGCGTTGTCCGGCAGTTGATAGGCCTTGTCGCAGGACACACACTTGAACTTGATCATAATCGACCACCACTCCGGAGGAAGAGAGAAGCAAGCCACGCCGGGCTCACACACGCCAGTATATCGTGCGATGCGATCGATCCACCGAGCCCCGGGCATTGGCAGACGCCCTGCACGGCACGTATCCTACCGCTCTATGGCACACCCTATCAGTGAACAAACCATCCGAGAGGTCGCCAAGCTCGCCCGGCTGAACCTCACCGACGACGAGGCCAAGCTGTTTTCGTCCCAACTCGGCGATGTGCTGGGCGCGATCGATCAACTCAAGCAACTCGATGTCGAGAGCGTCAAGCCTATGCCCCACGCTTACGACCAGCTCAACGTCTTCCGTGCAGACCAGGAGGCCCCCGGGATGCCCGTAGAGGACGCGTTGGCCAATGCGCCGGACAAGGACGAGCCGTTCTTCAAGGTGCCCAAGGTACTCGGTGACGGAGGCGGTGCGTAAACGATGGACCCGACTCAAACCACACTGATCGAGCTGCGCGACGCGATCGCGGCGAAGACGACCTCCGCAACCGAAGCGACGCAAGCCTACTTGGACCGAATCGAGCAGCACAACCCCGCGCTCAACGCCTTCCGTGAGGTGATCGGCGACTACGCGCTCAAGCGTGCCCACCAAGTCGATGTGGGCGAGGTGACCGGCAAGCTCGCCGGCGTGCCGATCGCCATCAAGGACTGCATGTGCCACACCGAGGGCACGACCGCCTGCTCGTCGAAGATGCTCGAGCACTACCGCTCGCCGTTTACCGCGACCGCGGTTGCCAGGCTCGAAGCCGAGGGCGCCGTGATCCTCGGCAAGACAAACATGGACGAGTTCGCGATGGGCTCATCCACCGAAAACTCGGCCTTCGGTGTCAGCAAAAACCCGTGGGACACCGCTCGCGTGCCCGGCGGATCGTCGGGCGGGTCCAGCAGCGCGATGGCCGCCGACCTCGCCGCCGCATCATTGGGATCAGACACCGGCGGGTCGATCCGCCAGCCCGCGTCGATCACCGGCGTCGTCGGGTTCAAGCCGACCTACGGCCGGATCTCGCGTTGGGGCCTCGTCGCGTTCGCGTCGTCGCTCGATCAGATCGGCACGTTCAGCCACACCGTCGCCGACACCGCCCTGCTCTCCCAAGTCATGTTCGGCAAAGACCCGCGCGACTCGACCAGCGCCGCGATCGATGTGCCCGATGAACTGCATGATGTCGAGGGTTCGATCCAGACCGACGGCCCACTGCGTATCGGTATCGCTAAGCAGTACCTACAAGAGGGTGCCAACGACCCCGCCGTCACCGCGGCGTTCGATCAGGCGATGGACGTGTATAAGCAGGCCGGCGCCGAGATCGTCGAGGTCGACCTGCCCCACACCGAGCACGGCATCCCCTGCTACTACATCGTCGCCACCGCCGAGTGCTCGTCCAACCTCGCGCGGTACGACGGCGTGCACTACGGCCACCGCACCGAGACCCCGCCGCCCGCCGGCGAAAACCCGATCATGCACCTGTACTGCCAGTCCCGGGCCGAGGGCTTTGGTGCTGAAGTGAAGCGCCGCATCGTGTTGGGCACCTACGCCCTGTCATCTGGCTACGACGAGAAGTACTACGACCTGGCGCTGCGGACCCGCCGACTGATCGCGGGCGACTTCGACACCGCGTTCCAAAGCTGCGATGCGATCCTGTGCCCGACGACGACCGGCCCGGCGTTCAAGATCGGCGAGATGGCCGACGACCCACTGGCCATGTACATGAATGACATCTACACAGTCACCGCCAACCTCGCGGGGATCCCCGGCATCTCCCTGCCCGGCGGCTTCGCAGAGCAAGACGGCAAACCACTGCCCGTGGGCGTGCAACTGCTTGGCAAGGCCTTCGACGAAAAACGCCTGCTGCGCATCGCGAGGCTCTACGAACGCGAAACGAATCACGGCAAGCAACGCCCTATTATCTAATCTCTTAACTCAAGATCGAAGATGGCCAAAAACTCAAACCTCTACATCGGCGTCGACCTGGGCGGGACCAACATCCAGGCGGCAATCTATGACATTAAGAAGCAAGAGATCGTCATCCGTGACGGCACGAAGACCAAAGCGACGGAAGGCTCCGACGCTGTGCTTGGGCGGATCGAGAAGCTCTGCAAGAAGTTGATGGAGAAGGCGGACCTGAAAACCGACGATATCGCCGGGCTGGGCATCGGCGCGCCGGGCGCAATCGACTTCGACCACGG
>JAHQVV010000146.1 GCA_019634195.1 Phycisphaeraceae bacterium
ACGCGACGTACTACGACGGCCACGGTGAGTGGGGCAGCGCCTCGGAGATGATCGACGATTACAACGCGCCGGAGAACAGCGCAAGCTGGTTCATGTGGAACAACCGCGGGGCGTTCGAGACGCCGGCGTGGTGGCCGTAAGCGTCCTGTAGCGGAGGCTTGAACACCCCGTCGAGCCAGGGGCGGTGGCCGTTGTTTCGGGTGTGGCACACGCCGTGCATAGAGATGGCCGGCCCGGGTGGTTGGGGATGCCGCGTTTGTTTGCCGGCGTTGTGTTCGTTGGGGTCGGCGGACCTTTGTGCGCGCGGGGTTGTGGGGTGGGGCTTAACTGAGGGTTGGGAGGGGAGCGGCGGCACGCCGAAAGTGAGCGATGCTGAAGGGTTGGCAAGCCCGTATGCGGCGGCGCGCCGATTGTGCGCGAGGGGATTTGACCTGTCATTGAAGGGCGGTGACCTGGACGTTCTGTGTCACATCGCAGGGCTTACGGGGGCGGCTAGGTGGGCGTGGCCGGTGGTGTAGGATGGGGGGATGAACAGGTCCTTTTTGTATACGTTTGGGGCGTTGGGTCTGATGCTGTGTCTTTGCGGGTGCTCGACGGCCGCGGCAGAGGGGCATGACCCGGTGGTGCGGTTTGACCCGGTGCTTAAGGAGATCGAGGGGTTCCCGGTGTACATCGAGCCGGCGCTACTCGAAGGCGAGCACGCGGCGGTGGGTGCGAAGTCGATCGCGATGCTGCGGAACCACCTGGAGCGGATCGCGATCCTGGTGCCCGAGCCGGGCTTAAGCAGGCTTCGGCAGGTGGGGATCTGGATCGAGGTGGACCACCCGCTGACGGACGTCGAGCCCGGTCCTTACCACGGCGGGGGGCAATGGTTGATCGACAACGGCTACGACCCGCGGCTGGAGAACTGTGTGCACGTGACGCGTGCGGCGTCGCTGCTTGAGCGGCACCACATGCTCAAGCACCCGATGGTGATCCTGCACGAGCTGGTCCACGCGTACCACGACGAGCACCTGGAAGACGGCTACCGCAACAAGCGCGTGCTCGCGGCGTACAGCAACGCGATGCAGAAGAGGCTCTACGACGAGGTGCTGGACTACAAGGGCCGGACGGTCCGCGCGTATGCCGCGACGAATCAGATGGAGTACTTCGCGGAGATCAGCGAGGCGTATTTTTACCGCAATGATTTCTACCCGTTTCTGAATGTTGAGCTCAAGCAGCACGATCCGGTGGGGTACGCGTTGATGGTCGAGCTGTGGGGCGAGCTGGAATAGCTTGGCGTAACAACTTAAAACGACAAAGCATCAACTTAAATCACGCACCCATCCTGCTTTTTCACATTTTCGTGTAATTTTCGGAAGCTTAAAGCGAACTTATTACCAGTCGATGCACTATGTTGAGTTGTCATATGAAAACGCCCGGAACGATAGCTTCTGACCGCCTGATCCGAGCCCGATCTTTCGTGGGGGCGATGGCCGCGCTGTCTGTGGCCCTAGTGATCGTGCTCGCTTGGCGTGCGAGTGCCCCCGGCTTGAACCCGTATGGCCCGGAGTGTGCCGTGGTCATCCCGGCTGTCGCCGATCAGGACGTCGAGGCGCGTGTCGACTTTTCGTCGCAGGTCCTGCCGATCCTGTCTGACAACTGCTTTGCGTGTCACGGCGTCGATGAAAAGGCGCGTGCTGCGGACCTGCGGCTGGACCAGCGCGAAAGCGCGGTGGATGAGGCTCTGGCGATCGAGCCCGGCGACGCCGCGGCGAGCCTGCTGATTGAGCGGATCCTCTCGGAGGACCGGTCGGAGGTCATGCCGCCGCCCAAGGCGAACAAGCAATTGGACCCCGAAGAGATCGAGATCCTCAAGCGGTGGATCGATCAGGGCGCCGAGTACGCGCCGCACTGGGCGTTCGTCAAGCCCGTGCAGGCGGCGTTGCCGGAGGTGAGGCGGGCGGGTTGGCCGGTGAACGAGGTGGACCGTTTTGTGCTGACGAAGCTCGAGGCGTCGGGCGTGTCCCCGGCCGACGAGGCGGACAAGCGCACGCTGATCCGGCGGGTCACGCTGGACCTGACCGGCCTGCCGCCGGCACCCGAGGCGGTCGAGGCCTTTGTCGCCGACACGTCGCCCGATGCGTATGAGAAGGTGGTCGATCGGCTTCTCGCGTCGCCGCGCTACGGCGAGCACATGACGCGGTACTGGCTCGACGCGGTTCGTTATGGCGACACGCACGGGCTGCACCTGGACAACTACCGCTCGATCTGGCCCTACCGCGACTGGATCATCGCTGCGTTCAACGAGAATATGCCCTTCGATCAGTTCACGATCGAACAACTCGCTGGCGATCTTTTGGAGGACGCTACGCGCGACCAACTCGTCGCCAGCGGCTACAACCGCTGCAACGTGACGACGTCCGAGGGTGGGTCGATTAAAGAAGAGGTCTATACCCGGAACGTCATCGACCGCGTCGAGACCACCGGCACGGTCTGGCTAGGCCTGACCACGGGCTGCGCCTCCTGCCACGACCATAAGTACGACCCCATCACGCAGAAGGAGTTTTACGAGCTCTTTGCGTTTTTTAACAGTCTTGATGCCGACCCAATGGACAACAACCGTGCAGACCACGCCCCTGCGTTGCGTTTGCATGACGAGGCGACGGTTGAAAAACTTGCCGAGTTGGACCTGAGGCTCGCAAATGCCGAGTCTGCGCTGGCGGCGGCAACGAAGCAGGCCGAAGCTGCGCTCGAGGCCTGGCTGGCCGATCCGGGCGAGGTGCAGGACGAGGCGATCCAGAAACTGCTCGCGGTCTCTGCCGACGAACGCAAGCCCGATCAGGTCAAGGGGCTGCGCGAGCACTACTTGAAGTCGGTGGATGCTGAGTACCCCAAGCGTCTTGCCGAGCGCGACGCGGTGAAGAAGAAGCATCAGCAGGTTGAGCAGGCCTCGCCGGTGACGTTGATCTACCGCGAGACGAAGGAGCCGCGGAAGGCGTACGTGCTCGAGCGCGGGCTGTACGACCAGAAACGCGACGAGGTGCAGCGCGACGTGCCGGACTTCCTGCCGACGATGGGCGATGGGCTGTCCCGCGATCGGCTGGGCTTTGCGCAGTGGCTGGTGAGCAGGGACCACCCGCTGACGGCACGTGTCACGGTCAACCGGTTCTGGCAGCAGCTTTTCGGCGTTGGGCTGGTCAAGACAAGCGAAGATTTTGGCGTGCAGGGCGAGCAGCCGTCGCACCCGGCGCTGCTGGATTGGCTGGCGGTGCAGTTTGTTGAGGATGGCTGGGATGTGAAGCAGACGATGAAGCGGCTGGTCATGTCAGCGACGTACCGGCAGAGCGCGGCGGCTGACCCGCAGGCCTACAAGGAGGACCCTGAGAACCGGCTTCTCGCCCGCGGGCCGCGCCTTCGGCTGGACGCGGAGGTGCTGCGCGACCAGGTGCTCGCGGTCAGTGGGTTGATGAACGAGCAAATCGGCGGGGCTTCGGTCAAGCCGCCCCAGCCCGCGGGGATCTGGAAGGCGGTGGGTTACGAGAGCTCGAACACCGCGAACTTCAAGGCCGACACGGGGGACAAGGTCTACCGCCGGAGCATGTACGTGTTCTGGAAGCGGACCGCGCCGGCGCCGTTTTTGGTGGGCTTTGATGCGCCTAACCGCGAGTCGTGTGTCGTCCGACGGGAGCGCACGAACACGGCGATGCAGGCGCTGATCGCGTTGAACGAGCCGCAGTACGTGGAGAGCGCGCGTCGGCTGGGCGAGCGGGTCATGCTCGAGGCCGAGGGCGGCCTTGACCAGCAGATCGCCTGGCTGCTGAGCCGGACGCTGATGCGCGAGCCGACGGACAAGGAGCTTGCGATTCTTGTCGCGGGCTATGAAGAGCAGATCGCGTTCTATCGCGCCGACCTCGAAGCGGCCAAAGCGCTGATCGCGACCGGGACGTCCAAGCCCGACGACAAGCTCGATCCGGCGGCGCTTGCGGCGTGGACCATGACGGCAAGCACCGTGATCAACCTCGACGAGTTCATCAACAAGCCCTGATCGGCTGCAAGGCAAGACACCATGAACCCCTGCGAAGAATACATCAAGCTCGAGACCCGCCGACAGTTCTTCGGCCGCGCTGCGGTCGGCCTTGGCAGTGTTGCGCTGGGGTCGCTGCTCGGCAAAGAGGCCTTCGCCGCGCCGACCCGCCCGGCCGCGCCCGGTGCCGAGCAGGTGGCCGGTGGGCTGCCGGGCCTGCCGCACTTCGCGCCCAAGGCCAAGCGTGCGATCTACCTGTTTATGTCCGGCGCGCCGTCGCAGATGGACACCTTCGATTACAAGCCGAAGATGCAGGGGATGTTCGACAAGGACCTGCCCGACGAGATCCGCAAGGGCCAGCGGTTGACGACGATGACGTCCAAGCAGGAGCGCTTCCCCATCGCGCCGTCGATCTACGAGTTCAAGCAGCACGGCCAGAGCGGGGCGCACGTCTCCGAGCTGCTGCCGCATATGGCGGGCGTCGTCGACGAGATGTGCATCATCAAATCGATGTACACCGAGGCGATCAACCACGACCCGGCGATCACGTACATCCAGACCGGCCACCAGATCCCCGGTCGGCCGAGCCTGGGTGCCTGGCTCAGCTACGGGCTGGGCAGCCTGAATCAGGAGCTGCCGTCGTTCGTCGTGCTCAACTCGACGTGGTCCGCCAAGCGCGATGCGCAGGCGCTGTACCACCGGCTGTGGGGCTCGGGCTTCCTGCCAAGCGAGTACTCGGGCGCGATGATGCGCTCGCAGGGCGACCCGGTGCTCTACCTCAGCAACCCCAAGGGCGTGTCGCGGGGCAATCGGCGGAAGATGCTCGACCGCCTGGCGGAGCTCAATCAGGAGCACGCGCAGAAGATCGGCGACCCGGAGACGCACGCGCGCATCGCACAGTACGAGATGGCGTTCAAGATGCAGTCGTCGGTGCCCGACCTGGTCGATCTGTCGGACGAAGACGAGAAGACGCTGGAGATGTACGGGCCGGACGTCAACAAGCCCGGCACGTTCGCGTACAACTGCCTGCTGGCCCGGCGCCTCGCCGAACGCGATGTGCGCTGCACGCAGATCTTCCACCGAGGCTGGGACCAGCACTTCAACCTGCCGCGCGACCTGCCCCTGCAGTGCAAGGATGTCGATCAGCCCGCCGCGGCTTTGATCAAGGACCTCAAGCAGCGCGGCCTGCTCGACGACACGCTCGTGGTCTGGGGCGGCGAGTTCGGGCGGACGGTTTACTGCCAGGGCAAGCTGACCAAGACCGAGCTGGGCCGGGACCACCACCCGCGCTGCTTTAGCATCTGGATGGCCGGCGGCGGGATCAGGCCCGGGATGGTCTACGGCCAGACCGACGACTTTAGCTACAACGTCACCGAGAACCCCGTGCACATCCACGACCTCAACGCGACGCTGATGCACCTGATGGGCGTCGACCACGAACGGTTGACCTACCGCTTCCAGGGCCGGGACTTCCGTCTGACGGATGTGCACGGCCACGTGGTCAAGGACATCCTTGTCTAGCATTTGGTTCTGATCGACAATGCGCACCCTGCAAAAAACCGCCCCGAAAACAGGGCGGTTTTTTGCAACTCCCCTATACGTACCCGTAACGAACCGCTTAACAGTTGAGCTAGGTGCTTGGTACTTCAAGTACTTACGTCAGTCGCGGACCATCCTAACCCTGCCCTGGAAAGGCCTAAAATCGGTCCGGAAGCCGACCCCGAAGCCCAAAGTGTTAAGGGGCGATCCGCAGGCCCGCGCCCGCCAACTTCAAGCGATGCACGACTCGGGCGAGGTGAAGAATAGGGCGGAACTGGCAAGGCTTCTAGGCCTATCACGGGCGAGGATCACCCAGATCCTAAAACTGTTGCCCTAGCCTAAAGCAAGTGACTAGCGTGACTGACTGAGGTTTAGAAAGATGTACTTGCTTTATCCATGATTGATTTGTTCACGCAAAAGAGACACCGCAAATTGATGAATTGTCTCTTCATACCCCTTTGCCATGGCTTCCATCCCCAAGTGATTGATGGCCTGCTGAATGATGGGGTGCGGGTGGCAGTGGGGCCATGCTCCAGACGCGGCGGTACTCCAGAGCCACAGGAATTGGGTGGCATTAGGTTCGCTAAGTTCAGGAAGAATGTCGGATAGGCGCTTAGCGATTTGTTGAAGCTGCTCGAAGGCATTGGCTTTGAAATCTATCGCGGTCTCAAGCGAGATGTTGTGCTCGATGATGCCCGGCAAGGCGTGAACCAGTATCCCGAGCCTTGGACGTTGAGCGTATCGCTTCGCAAGCGTACTGGCGACCGTCTCAATTGAAACACGCGTTCCGCCAGCCAGATCACTCAGTTCCTGGATGACTTGGTCGCACCAGCTATGAAATGCTGCAAGTGTCAGATCCAGGAGGATCGCTTCACGTGACTCAAAATAGCGGTAGAGGTTGGCTTTAGAGAGCCCAACCCGCCTGGCGATGGCGTTTAGCCCGGCGGAATCCAGACCGCCCTCGTCGATTAACTCGCCCGCCGCCCGCAGGATATCGGCCCGGCGTTCGGCGATCTGCTCGGGGCTTCGGGCCCGCTGCCACGTGGTTTCTGGGTCTGACATAAAAAAAGTGTAGCATCTGTGTTGACAAATTACCAGTGGTCACCTATTTTAATAACCGATGGTCACTTAAATCCCCCAACCCCACGGAGTCCCCCATGACAACCATCCTCATCACCGGCGCATCATCAGGCATCGGCAAAGCCACCGCCAAGCACTTCCAACAACAGGGCTGGAATGTCGCGGCCACGATGCGAACACCAGAAAAAGAAACCGACCTAACGACCCTCGACAACGTACTTGTCACCCGGCTGGATGTGACGGACGAATCGTCGATTCAGTCAGCTATCGACTTAGCAATTGCGGAGTTTGGAGGCATTGATGCGTTGTTGAACAACGCGGGCTACGGTGCCTATGGCCCTCTCGAGGCATTCCCGATGGACGGGATTCGGCGTCAGTGGGACACCAATGTG
>JAHQVV010000147.1 GCA_019634195.1 Phycisphaeraceae bacterium
CACTGCGGACTGCGGCAGCGGTTTCCTTGGCGTTGGCCAGCTGGGCCTTGTAGTTCTGCTCCATCTGCTCGTAATCAGAAGCATAATTTTGCACGCGAGCTGCAAAAGGGATGACCAAGGCAACCAAGACGACCGAAAGAATGGTCACCACAACGACAAAGGCTTTAGTCAGTGCGTTCAAAGTGGGGTCCTCATGCAGGCAAGCGGGGGGAGGTCAGCGACTCGTCAACAGCGTTCGCTAGTCAGACCATAATGAACGCAACCCCGGCGTTTGTCAACCTTTCCGTCATTTTCTGTCCCCGCGGCGGGGGTGGGACAGGCTTGCAGCCTGTCATCCACACAAATCGGTCCCACGGCAGGCTAGCGGCCCGTCCCACTTGTCACCGGGAAGCCCGCAGGATCGCCCCGGCCGCGGCGACGCGGACGATCGGGGCCGGATCGTTTAATAGGGCCGACAAACGCTGGGCAGCGGCCTTGGAATCGACGTAGCCGAGCCCGACCGCAGCCTGGGCGCGGACCTCGGAAGCGATTAGTGCCCGGCGCTCATCGTTGGCGAGGATGTCGCGGATCTCCTCCGCCTCGGCCCCGCCAACGCCGCTGCTTTGCACAAAGTCACGCAGGTCCTTTCGGAGCTGCGCTTCGTCGTACCGGCTGCCGCTGATCAGGACCGTGCCCTTCTGCTGGTCGCCCATCCGGACCAGCGACTGGGCCGCCGCGAGCTTGACCTGGATCGGGTTGTCCCGCTTGATGATGTGGGCCAGCCCGCCCTGGACCGAGCGGTCGCCGACCTCGCCGAGGATCTGGATCGCCAGCACGCGG
The DNA here is from genome assembly GCA_019634195.1 of Phycisphaeraceae bacterium. GTDB lineage: Bacteria > Planctomycetota > Phycisphaerae > Phycisphaerales > Phycisphaeraceae > JAHQVV01. Next base: position 820 of record JAHQVV010000147.1, read on the forward strand.
ACATCGTCGAGGTTGGAGTAGACCGATGCGCGGATCGCACCGAGCACCTCGTCGTCGTCGGGGTCCAGGCGGATCATCGCCTCGGCGTACTGCAGGCGGACCGACGAACGCTTGGCGGGGGAGACGCGCGGCATCGGCTTGGCGGCCATGTCACGGAGCATGTTGATGGCTTGTTTGTCGCCGAGCTGGCCGATGAGCATCGCGGCGTTGGCGCGGGCGCCGCTGGAGCCGTTGGCGAGCATGCCCCCCAGCGGCGAGAGGTCGACGTCTTTGCCGCAGCGCTTGGCAGCGAAGAGCGCGGCGGCGCGGACAGACTCGTTCTCGTCGCGCGTCAGGTCGAGCGCCGCGGCGGACAGGTCGGTGAGCTTGAGCTTGCCGATCGTGACCAGCGCGGCGAAGCGCACCGCGGCGTTCTCATCCCCCAGGCCGTTGCGTGCCAACTCAAACGCGGCTCCGGGCGCGTGCTGCGCCGCTTCGAGCGCAGCCATGCGCACGCGAGGGTTCTCGCTCTTGCCCGCCGACTGGACGATCGACTTGGCCTTGGGCTTGGACTGCAGCAGGATGATCTTGTTTTCATTGGGCCCCTGCGCGACGGCTTGTGTCGGCATAAACGCACAAATGATCGCCACTACGAGTACACCTACGAAAAAACGCCCTGCCGCCCTGATCGTTGCCATGTCGTTACCTCGTTGCTTGTCCGGATCCGTCAGTAAGAGTCCTACGCCCCGCCGATCCGGCTGGATCGCAGGCCCGTTCTTCATCGGCGAAAAATAAGGGGCCGCCGCACCCGACCCCGGCGATCTGGCATTATTGCTGGCGGGTTTTCGTGTGAGGCACCAGCACGCCGATCAGCAGCAGCAGCGCCGCCGCGCAGATGCCGACCGCTGCGCCTTCTCGGACCCGGCCGTAGACCGTGACCCGCGGGTCCAGCGCGACGGCGGCGTTCACGTAGCCGTCGATCGCCTGGTGCTCGCCACCGACCGTAACCAGGGAACTGACCCGGCCGGCCGAGTCGATCATCCCGCTGACACCGGTGTTGACGCTCCGGGCCATGGGCACACGGTTCTCGATGCAGCGCATGACCGCCATCTGCAGGTGCTGGTATCGCTGGTGGGCGCTGACGTACCAGCCGTCGTTGGTGAGGTTCACGAGCAGGTCCGCCCGCTTCACGCCGTTGTTGCCGTAGACCATCTCCCGGCACTTGGTCGCGATGGCCGCCTCGTAACAGATCGGCGATGCAAAACGCAAGGAGCCCCGGCTCACCGCCCCGTCTGGCGCAAACCCATCCAACGCGTCGGCCTGATCGATCTCGAAGATCACGATGCCTTCGCCCGGCTGCACGGTGTAGTCGTAGTCGTACGGGCTCAGGTGCTCGAAGAACAAGCCGCGCAGCCACTGGGGCCCGGGGATGTACTCGCCCATTGGGACGAGGTGCATCTTGCTGTAGCGGGCCATGCCCTCGCTGCCGGGCCTGACGAACAAGGCCGAGTTCATACTCTTCTCGTGCTCGCTGGGCTTGCGGGCCTGGCTGCCCACCATCAGCGGGATGCCGAAGCGATCGCTGTGCTGCTGAACCCGGCGGCGCATATCCGCGATCAACTCGTTAAACGGGTCTTTGAGCTGGCCCGCCCCCGCCAGCGCCGCCATCTCGTCATTGATCGGCAGCGTCACCATCGTCTCGGGCCAGACGATCAGCGCGGGCTTGGGGTGGTCGGCCGCGGACGATTCGCTGAGCTCAAGCAGGCGATCAAAGTCCTTGGCCCGTTGATCGGGCGTCCCGCGGATCTTGTTGTCCTGCGCGACGTTGGTCTGGACGATGCCGATAACGACTTCGGTGCCGGGCTCGTCGCCGGCGGGCGTGGTGTGCAGCCGCTGGTAGCCATAGACCAGCGCCGAGCCGATACAGCCGAGCCACAAGACGATCGCGGTCATGATCGTGCGTCGCGGGCGGACCTTGCCGGTAACGTGGCGTTTGATCAGTGGCCTGGCGATGAGGTCGATGATCACGCCCGACGTCATCGCGACGAGGAAGCTGACGGTCACCCAGCCGAAAAGGTCGGCCGACTGCACGAGGTAGCCGGGGTGCTCGCCGACGCGCCAGGCGGCCTGGGAATTGCCCAGCAGGAACCACGCGAAGCCGCCCAGCGGCCAGAGGCTGCGGCCGATCTCGGCGGCGCACCAGAAAATCGGCAGCGTCAGCGTCATCGCGCCCTTGAACCGCCGCTGCACCAGCGCGAGCGCGACCAGCGCGACCGTGAACCACCCCGCGCAGACCACGCCGATCGCGATCGGCGCAAAGCCCCCGACGTGCCGCAGCCACATCACGCGCAATACCCACCACGCGAAGAAGACGGCGTAGCTCGTCCACGCCAGCGTCCACACCCGACGCGTCCGCATCGCCAGCACCCCGACGGGCACCAGCGCGAAGAAGGCCATGAACGACCAGCCCGGCAGCGGGAACGCCAGCGTCAGCAATACCGCCGTCGCCGCGCACATCGCCAGGTGTGCCGACACCGCCTGGATGCCGTAGCGCTGGTTGAATGTATCGGGTGGGGCCTCGGACATGCATGCAGGATACCCCGCCCGGCGGGATTGAGTAATCTGGAATCACATTGCGCATCACGTATAGAGCACGAACAAGAATCCAAGTAGCCCCCGCCGCGAGGTGGAGGTTCAAATACGCTGTAGCTTGAACCCTACCTCGCAGCGGGGCTGTTGGGCGTTGTACCACTTTGTTTACTCATCCATGTCGTTCTAAGGCCAATATGAAACTCAGCCACCAACTCCCCCGCTTCTTCTTGCCCGCCCTGCTGCTATGCCTGCTGGTATTGCCTGCACACGCCGACGACAAGCCCAACATCATCTACATCTACGCCGACGACTTGGGCTATGGCGAGCTCGGCTCCTACGGCCAAACCAAGATCAAAACCCCTAACCTCGACAAACTCGCCGCCAACGGCATGCGATTCACCCAGCACTACTCGGGCAGCCCGGTCTGCGCCCCGTCACGCTGCGTCCTCATGACCGGCATCGACTCGGGACGCAGCTACATCCGCAACAACTCGCCCTGGGCCCGCAAGGTCAACCCGCACCACCAGGGACAGGAACCCCTCAACGACGAAGCCGTCACGCTCGCCGAGCTGCTCAAAGAACAGGGCTACCGCACCGGCGTCGCCGGCAAATGGGGACTCGGTGGCCCCGAGACCTACGGCATCCCAACCAAGCAGGGCTTCGACGACTTCTTCGGCTACCACTGCCAGTGGGTCGCACACTCCTATTACCCCGACCACCTCTGGCACAACGAAAAGAAAATCCCCTTCAACAAAGAAGGTGTCCCCGGCGGCCACAGGCTCAAGCAAGCCCCTGAAGGCGACTGGTCACATCGGCAAGGAGAGAAATATGCGCCCGACGCCATCGCCGAGCACATGCTCGAATGGATCGGTGAGGCGGCGGAGAAAGAAGACCCCTTCTTCTTCTGGTACGCCTCGATCATACCGCACGTCGCGTTGCACATCCCCGATGAAAAAATCGAGGAATACGGCTACGACGAATCGATGGACCCCAAGCCTTACCTCGGCGACCGAGGCTACAGCGCCCACCCTCGACCCCGCGCCGCCTACGCCGCGATGATCACCTACCTCGACGAGCAGGTCGGCCGAATCATGGCGCTGCTCGAAGAAAAAGGCATCGCAGACAACACCTTGATCGTATTTAGTTCCGACAACGGCGCGAGCTATGCCGGCGGCGCAGATGCCAAGTATTTCAACTCCGTGTCGGGATTGCGTGGCTTGAAAGGCTCGGTTTTTGAAGGCGGGTTGCGCGTGCCGATGATCGCCTCCTGGCCGGGCAAGATTAAGCCGGCTACGACTAGCAATCTGCTGTGCGCACAGGTCGATATGCTCCCAACACTCATCGAAGCGGCGGGCGGCAAAGCGCCCAGAGGCATCGACGGCGTCAGCGTGCTGCCAACGCTCACCGGCCAAGGCGAACAAGCAAAGCCCGACTTCTACTACTGGGAGCTTGGCAACAAACAGGCCCTGCGCCAAGGCGACTGGAAACTCGTTCGCGTGTTTGGCAATAGCCATAAGCCGGCGACATATCTTTTTAACATCGCCGAGGACCGCAGCGAGCAGAACAACCTTGCAAGCAAGCACCCAGATCGCGTGAAAAAGATGATCGACACAATCATCGCCCACCGCACCGAGCCCGAGGTCGAAGGCTTCCAGTTCCCCATGTTCAGCAGCGAAGCGAATTAAACAGCCTATGAAGCAACACACCCTCCGATTGGCCCTGGCTCTGATCACCGTCTTCTGCGGCACCGCGTGCAACACCGCGATCGCTGAGGACACGCCACCCAACGTCGTCATCTTCTTCACCGACGACATGGGCTACGCGGACCTGTCGTCGTACGACTCGACGATCTGCACGACGCCGAACCTCGACAAGCTCGCCGCCACCGGGATGCGCTTCACGAGTTTTTACGTCAGCGAGGCCGTGTGCTCGGCAAGCCGATCGTCGCTGCTCACCGGCTGCTACGCGCAGCGCATCGGCATCCGCGGCGCACTCGGCCCCGGCTCTAAGCACGGCCTGCACCCGGATGAAACCACCATCGCCGAACTCGTCAAGCCCCTGGGCTACGCCACCGCGTGCTTCGGCAAGTGGCACCTGGGGCACCTACCGCACGCCCTGCCCACCAGCCACGGCTTCGATGAATACTTCGGCCTGCCCTACTCCAACGACATGTGGCCCTGGCACTACGGCGACCAGGACCGCGGCCTCATCGGCAACCCCAACTGGCCGCCCCTGCCCGTGATCGATGGCACCGAAACGATCGAGACCAACCCGCGCCAAGACTCGCTCACGCCGCGCTACACCCAACGCGCCCTGGACTTCATTGATCGCAAGAATAACGGGCCGTTCCTGCTGTACCTCGCCTACTCGCACCCGCACGTACCGATCGCGGCGAGCGACAAGTTCAAGGGCTCGACGGGCAAGGGGCTCTACGCCGACATGATCGCGGAGATCGATGACTCGGTCGGGCAGGTCGTCGGCAAGCTCGACCAACTCGGCCTGCGCGAGAACACGCTCGTCATCTTCGCCAGCGACAACGGGCCCTGGCAGAAGTTCGGCAACGAGGCCGGCGAGACAGGCCCGCTGCGCGGCGACAAGGGGACGGCCTTCGAGGGCGGCACCCGCGTACCCGGCATCTTCTCCATGCCCGGCACCATCCCCGCCAACCAGTCCTCCGACGCCGTCGCCGGGACCATCGATATCCTCCCCACCATCGCCGCGATGACCGGGGCCGAGCTGCCCAAGCTCAAGATCGACGGCAACAACATCGCCCCACTGCTGCGCGGCGAAGCAGAAGGCTCACCACACGAGGCCTACTACTTCTACTACGGCGGCGAGCTCCACGCCGTCCGCGTCGGCGACTGGAAGCTGCACGTCCCGCACAAGTGGCGGCGCGTCGTCACCAAAGGCAAGGACGGCCAGCCCGGCAAGCAGGACTACCCCAAGATCGGCCTGTCCCTGTACAACCTCAAAGACGACATCGGCGAGTCCAACAACCTCGCCGAGCAACACCCCAAGATCGTCGATCGGCTGTTAAAAATCGTTGAACAAGCACGCGCCGAGTTGGGCGACCGGATCACGAAGCGTCAAGGCAGCGGTGTTCGGCCGCACGGCAGGCCATAGCCAAAAATCCCATGCATATGTACGGATCGCTTACCGTGTAGCGGGTGTCGCGCAGCGCCCCGTGCGAGTCGTGACAGATGGTTCGAACGGGACGCTTCGCGTCACCCGCTACACAAAATCCGGTACATCAAACCTGCAACCACTTGGAATCTCCGCCGGGCGTGGTACGTTATACATATCGCATCATCCAATCGGAGCCCATCATGTCGACCGTTGCTGAACTTCTGGAAAAGAAAGAACAGACCCTGCTGTCCATCGAGCCGACCGCCACGGTCATGGAAGCCGCGAACCTGATGAACAAGCACCGCATCGGGGCGCTCCTGGTCATCGACCGCCGGGGCGAATCGCTCGCGGGGATCTTCACCGAGCGGGACATCCTCCAGCGGATCATCGGCGAGAAGAAAGACCCCGAACAGACGGCCGTGGGCCAGGTGATGACCACCGAGGTCGCCTGCTGCAAGCCGGACATCACGGTCGAGGCCGCCCGCCTGATCTTCCGCGACAAGCGCGTCCGCCACCTGCCCGTCGTCGACGACAAGGGCAAGCCGCTGGGCGTCGTCTCGATCGGCGACGTCAACGCCTGGGCCATGGACAACCAGCAGGCAGAGATCCACTACCTGCAAGAATATTTGTATGGCACCGACGGCCAAGGATCGGGCGGGTACGCGTGAGCGATGAGTAGTAATTCCTCTTGGGTCTGTTTCGATTGTCGTGAAGCCGTGCGCCGATCAAATTTTGGTAGTACAGGTGATGTGCCGTGCCCAAAATGCAATAAGCCGATGCACTAATATCGGCTACAAGATCCCTGTCCCACGCAAACGTGATATGAAGCAATGGGAAGCGATCCGAAATCAACTCAATGAACTTAGAGTCAATTATGTTGAGGAAGAGTTTGAACGAAATGTGCGTAAGCACCATGACATCGAAAAACAGATCAAAGAGCTAGAATCACGCCCTCAGAATGAGGGGCGCACAGCATCGATACACCTATTGCGCAAACAGCTTGAAAGTATGTAGGTCACATATCGATTTCTTAAATCGGCATAAGCTAAACTGCATCAATGAACTGGCTTTTCCTCGGCATCGCCATCGGCTTACTTCTCGCCATCCCCGGGGCGTGGCTGTATTCCCGCCGGACCGAGCGGCGGGTCATGGAGCTCGAGCGTGAGGCGCGATCCAACGAGCGGTTGGCCGAGCAGGCGACGATGACGCGTGGCCTGGCGCACGAGATCAAGAACCCGTTATCGACGATCGGGCTGAACGTACAGCTCTTGCAGGAAGACGCGGCGGACATCGAACGGGCAGCCGAGAACCAGCCCGCTGTCGCAGAACAGGCGGGCAAGGTACGGCGCCGGCTGGGAACACTCGGGCGTGAGGCGGTGCGGCTGCGTGAGATCCTTGAGGACTTTTTGCGCTTCGCGGGGCGGATCGAGTTGGATGTGCAGCCGACGGACATCAACGCGCTGCTAGATGAGTTGGCGGTGTTCTTTGAGCCGCAGGCCAACGAGGCGGGGATCAAACTGCGGACCCAGCTCAACGCGACGCCGCCGATGGCCAACGCCGACCCGTCGCTGCTCAAGCAGGCGACGCTGAACCTGATGATCAACGCGACCCACGCCATGGCCGATGCGAAGCGCGACGCCGCACCCCACGGCGGCGCGAACGAACTCATCCTCCGCACCAGCCGAGCGTCAACGAAGGATGGCAGCAAGCTGTGTATCCACATCATCGACACCGGCCCGGGCATCGCCGACGGCGTCAAGAAAAAATTATTTGAGCCCTACTTCTCGACCAAACGCACGGGCACGGGGCTGGGCCTGCCGACGACCCGCCGGATCATCGAAGAGCACGGCGGCGAACTGACGCTCCACACCGAGCCGGGCAAGGGCAGCGCATTCACGATCGAGCTGCCGGGGTAAAGCCCGGGGCTCACTTCTGGAACAGGCCCTCGATCGTCAGTTCGACCTGTTCGATGTCGTACTCGGTTGCGAGCACGATCTGGAACTTGTCGATTGATTTCTCGTCGCCGCGCAGGGGGAAGACGAGCTCGACTTCGTAGCGCTTGCCGAAGAGCTCCAGCTCGTTGGACCAACGCCCGCCGCCCATTGGCTTGCCCCGCTTGTCCAGGGCGTAGACCGAGTCGACCACGGGCAGGTCCTTGTTGCCCGTGTGCTTGACATTGAGCCTGACGGTCATCTCGCTCTTCTTGTCCACCTCGATCGCGCTGACCTGCACGCTGGTGCCGAAGCCGACGTCGTTGTATCGGTCGGCGACATCGGCGCTGATCTCCTCGGTCTCGCGGTCCTTGACGATGACCGCTGTAGCGACCACCACGAGCTTGTCGACCTCGGTACCCGGGCGGTCCAGCGAGATCGATTCGAGCTCGGACTCGCACAGGTACAACGGGTCGCCCCGCCGGTCCTTGAACTTCAGGCTGGGCACCAAGGCACGGAACTTTTTCGCGTTGTTGCGTTTGCGCTGGGGCAGCATCAGGTCCCGGCCGCGGGCGTCCTCGACCGATTTCGCGACCACCGTCGTGCTGAAGCAGAGCACATCCGCCTTGCCCGGCGGCTGCAGCAGGCCGGCGAGCTCGAGCGTGTGCTCGGGGGCTTCGTCATCGAGCAGTTCGGCCTCGGTCTGCAGGCTGTACTCGGTGACGGCCAGGCCGTAGCCATCCCGGTCGCGGTAGACGGGCACCTTGAGGCCTTTGAGATCGTCCGCCAACGCATGGGGCGGGGCGAAACACACCGTGCCGAGGGCACAGACGAAGATAGTCAAAAGGGCTTGTACACGGTGTCGCATCACGGTCTCCATGGCCTGAGGATACCAATAGGACGCTCATGCAAGCGGGCCTAATGCATGAAAAACACCGCCCCGGGGGGGACGGTGTCTGTTGTGTTCGGTTGTGCCAGATGGCCTTACTGTTGGATCTCAAAAACCGACTGGGTCCGCAGGACGTTGCCGTTGCCCGCGGTGAGGTGGTAGCCCTGGACGTGGAACTCGTTCTTGTACTTCTGGCAGTCCAAGACGTACAGGTTCGGTCCAGCGGGGGTCTCCTGCTCGAACTGCAGGGCGCCGACCTCGGTCGCGAAATCCCGCATCTCGCGGAAGGTCGCGAGGTAGAGGTTTTCGGTCAGCGACTCGGTCTGCAGGGTCGTGAAGTAGGCGACATTGCCCTCGCCCTCGAACTCGTACTCCTTCTCACCCAGACACGGCAGCGCATGGGCCAAATTGGATTCGGGCAGGTGGTCGTTGCCTTCGAGGACCGCTTCGACCAGCGATTGGCCGTCAAGGACAAAACGAACGACGTGGCCGCCGTTGACCAGCCAAGTCTCGACCTCGTAGTCGCCGTGGCGATCGACCCGCCGGGCCTTGAAAGAGAACAGCTCGGGGTGGAGCGGACGCTTGTAGAGCATCAGCTTGGGGATTTGTGCGATAGACGATTTGCTGTTGATAGTCATGTCAACAACCTCAAGGTGTTGTGGTTGGTTTTCTGGATTAGGCCTATATCTAGACGCCCCGGTCAGATACACGTTTCAGGCCAAAGCACGATTATAGTATCCCCGTGCAGGATTGGAAGCGCAATGTGTCTTTTTTCGGGCTTTTTGACAAGATCCGAACGGATTGGGGGCCAATTGGCTCGGGCGATAGGTGCTAAACGTTCATCTGCGTAGGGTTTACAGCGATCCGAGGCCGAAGGCCGATAATCCTTGTGTAGCGGCGTTCTCACTCGTCAAGCCAGGTTATAGCCCCCATGCCCCGGATCCGTGACATTCTGCCTGCGATCCTCACGCAGCGTAGCGCGGTAATCGACCAAGCGCTCTCGACCGCTCTGCCATACGCCCATGACGACGAGATGGCGGACCTGGGCCAGGCGATGCTGAACCGCGGCAAGGCCAATGGCGTCGAATCGCTGGTCAGCACGTACCACCGCCTGCCCGTGACACTGCGGCAGGGCCTCGTCGAGCGGGCCGAGCAGTTCGCCACCTCCATCCGCCGGGCCGCAGGCCGGAGCACCCCCGCCGCAGCCAACGCCCTGACCATCATCGAGCAGTCCGGCTCCGCCCGGCTGGCGTACCTCGTGACCGCGCTCTGTCGGCACAGCGAGGCGAGGATCCGCCAGCAAGCCGGGCAGTGCATCAACCAACTGGCCCAGCGGGCCATGGCTTCTCAGGACACCTCACACCCGCCGCACCTGGATGCTGTCAGTGCCGGGTACCTGGTCGAGGCGATCGAGCAGGCCGTGGTGCTCTACAGCCGACACCAGCACCCCGCGCTGCTCTCTGCGATGTTCTGGCTGCTGCCCCGCCCGATGCCTGAGGCCGCCGCCGCGCTGAGCCAGACCGACCATCCCGCCGTTAAGCCCCTGAATCAATTACTCACCGACAAGCCCAGCACCGCTAGCCGGCGGGCCCTGCTGATCCTCGTCGGCACCCGGCAGCTGGCCGACGCCTGCCGTGGCGCGCTGGCCCAGGCCAAGAACACCGGCACGCTCGACGAAGTCTTGACGATGGGCCACTTCCTCGCCCTGCCCGCAACCCGGCAGGCGCTTAAAAAAATCCCCAACCCGCAGACACACTGGCCCGACGCGCAGCAGCTCCAACAGATGCCCGGCCACGCCCGGCGCTGGCTGGCCCACTACCTGCACGCGATCAGCCCCGAAGACCCGCAAGAACAGGTGATCTGCCTCGCCGCGCTGGCGACGAATACCGACACGCAGACGCGGCTGGCCGTGCTGCGCCGCCTGCTCGCGCTCGCCAAACCCAAGACACCCGACGACCAGCCCGCCGCGGACAACGCCAAGGACACCCTCGCCCTGTTGACCCGAGACCCCGAGCCGTCGATCGCGCGGACCGCGCTTTGGCACCTCATCCAGGCCGACTACGCCGGCCTGCCCCGGATCCTCGCGGACCTGGTCAACTCCCGACACACGTCCATCCGACGCGTCGCGGCCAAGCAACTCGCGCCGCTGGGCTTTGACCGGTTCTGGAAGTCCTGGCCCAAGCTCGACCCTAAGCGGCGCATCGCCGCGGGACGCGCGCTCATCAAGATCGACAACGACTTTCACCGCCACCTGGCCAGCAGGCTTGCCTCGCGCGAGCCAAGCACCCGCATCCGCGCGTTGGTCATCATCGCCGCGTTGAACCAGGGCACCTTCTTCGAGGACGCGCTGCTCGAGCTGTGCACCAGCGAAGACGAGAAGGTCGTTGCCAGCGCGGTCAAGGCCCTGTCCGGCTGCACTTCTGACGCGGCCCAGCAGACCCTGCAGCTGGTGATGGAGCACGACGACACCCGCATCCGTGCCAACGCCCTGGAGGCGCTCAGCCACACCCAGGCCGCGGCCAACCTCGACAAGCTCTTGGACATCGCCCAGGACGAAGAGCAGCGGCCCCGCGCCAACGCGATCAAGGCCCTGCTCGAGCTGCGCGCCAAAGACGCCCTGCCCTCACTCACCCGGATGCTCGGCGACAACCGCGCGACTCACCGTATCTCCGCGCTCTGGCTCATCGACGAGCTGGGCGTCCTCCAGCTCGCCCGCCTCGTCGCGGAGATGTCACTCAACGACTCAGACGAACAGGTCAAGCAACGCGCCGGCCGGGTCATCCAGCACCTCATCGAGGACCTGGACCAGCAGGCGCACGGCCCATCCTCTACCCGTGACCCCAACGACACCACGGAGGCCGCGTGATCACAGAGATGCTCGCCAACACGATCCTGGCCCAGTCCGACCCCAAACAAAAGGTGCTCGTCGACCGCGGCAAGCTAGAAGAGGTCAGCAAGTCGATTACCGATGGCGTCGTCCACGACATGCCCTGGGAGCTCCTGCTCGTCGGCATCGGGGCGACGCTGATGGTGATCGTGGTCATCTCGATCCGCCGGTGGTGGCTGAGCCGACACAACGACCCGACCCCGACCGTTCTATTCATCGCGATCGCGCGCAAGACGGGCCTGGGCTGGCGCGACCGGTACCTGCTCTGGCGGATCGCCAAGACGTTCGACCTGCCCACACCGATCGCGCTGATGCTCTCGCGCGGGGCGCTTCGGCACTACACCGACCTGTACCTCAGCAACCGCGCAAGCGGCAGCCGGCGGGCCGGCCAGCGACTCGCTCAGATCGAATCGGCGTTATTTGGTTAGCGCATCATGCACGCTTGTGTCTCGCCGCCGCTAAGCCCGATTGAAAAACCGACCGGCGCGACCAGGTGTTGGCGCGGCGGTCGGTTTGTTCGACATGACGAAGGTCGTCATGCCGATTCCTCTTCTTGATGGATCGCTTATTCAGCGTGAACGCGCTGGTGCTCGGGGGCGTCCTGCGGTTCGGGGGCACTCGCCGAGACCTCGACGCGATTGACCTCGCGGGCTTGCAGCCCCTTGTCGCCTTCGGATAGCTCGTACTCGACCTGCTCGCCGTCTTTGAGCGAGCGGAAGCCATCACCCATGATCTGGCTGAAGTGAACAAAGACATCCTGGCCTTCGGGGCCGACGATGAAGCCGTAGCCCTTCTTGGGATCAAACCATTTGACTTCGCCTTGAATCGACATAATGAAGAACTCCTGAAAAGAATCCTGACCCTTTGATCAGGCCGCTGAAGTGTGGCCGGTCGTCGCCAGCCCGAGAAAATGACACAAGGCCCTGTGTTGAATCGTGCCTTGTTATGTTGCCGGGGCGGAGGTTGCTCCGCAAACAGAAAATCGTCTAAGAGAAATGGCCCACTGAGCCCCACATCGTGACGCCTAACCCGGGGCAGCGCCGCATGGCCCCTTTTTCAATCGCCAAAACGTTCATCAGCGATTCAACAATCATACCGCGATACACGGTTCGCGCCCAGAGGCCAACGCACAATTTTTCCATAAATCTCGCAATTTCTATTGTGGGAATGCCTCCCTCAGGCCTTGACAGGATGTCAATATCAGGATTTGTGACACGCCAGTCAAGCCCACCGCTTGCCGATCAAACCTCTTAATCGTTCTCAACTCGTTCAATCTGCTCAAACCGGGCCAAGCGATCTGGGACAGCCCGTTGCCGGAGGCGCCTGTAGCCCGTTCACTGAATACCGCCCCCGAGGCCTTGAGCCAGATCAGCGATTACGAATCAGGCTTCTTACGATGAAAACAGCACGAGTCAAAGCCGGCCTTACCTTCTGCACCCTGTTGATCATGGTCAGCGGACTCCTCGGCTGTGGCGACAGCGGGCCATCCGAGGTCAGCGAAAGCGAAGAGGTTGTATTCGTCTACCAGCGCGACATGGACAAACCGATCACATCGCTCAGCGCACCCTCTAAAGTCGAGCACACGCTGACAGATGAGCAGGCCAGGCAATTCATCGCTCTGATCAACAACTCGCCGAGTATCACCGGCGAAAAAGCCAAGATGGGCTACATAACCACCTGGCACCGCAACTACTTCGAAGTCGCCGGCCGCAAGTATGCGGTCACGTCGAGTTCGGTTTACTACCGAGGTGAAGACAAGAACACCTTCGGCTGGAGCCACCCGTTGCTCAAGACGATGACCAACCTGACGGCCCCGGACACGACCGAGGATTCGCTCAAGGGCATGGCCAGCCATGACTGGCACACGAAGTAAGCTATCAAAAAACCGCGACACGAGGCCGCGGCTTTTCTTGATTTAGTTTTCAATCACGATCAGCTATCGCTGCTCGCGGGCTGGGCGTCCGGCTCGTTGCCGCCGTCGGACATGCCGTCGAAACCGCCGGAGCTTTCGCCCCCGGTATTGCCGCCGTTGTCGTCGCCCTTGGGCTTGTCACCCTTGGGGCCTCGGCCGCCGCGTCCACCGCGACCGCCTCGTCCACGACCGCCGCCATCACGGCCGCCACGGTCACCGCCGCCGCCTTCGCCGCGTTCACGGTTGGCAAAGGGGTCTTCGGTGCCTTCGTCCTTGTAGGCCTGCTTGCGGGACAGCTTCACGCGGCCGGTGTCATCAACCAGGATGACCTTGACGCGGACCTCTTCGCCGACCTTCAGAATGTCAGTGACCTTGTCGACGTAGCCCTCGGTCAGTTCCGAGATGTGGCACAGGCCGTCCTGGCCGGGGATGACTTCGATAAAGGCACCGAAGTCCTTGATCGAGGTGACCTTGCCGGTATAGATCTTGTCGGCCTGCACCTCGGCACCGATCTGCTCGACCTGCTCCAGGGCCTTCTCGGCCTTGCCCGCACCGACAGCGGAAATGAAGATCGTGCCGTCTTCTTCGATCTCGATCTTCGCGCCGGTGGACTCTTCCAGGGCACGAATCATCTTGCCGCCCGGGCCGATCAGCTTGCCGATCTTGTCCGGGTTGATCTTGGTCGTCAGCATGCGCGGCGCGTGAGGCGAGAGCTCCTTGCGCGGCTCGGGGATGACCGCTTCGATCTGCTCGATGATCTCGATGCGGTTCTTCTTAGCCAGCTCGAAGGCCTTCTCGACCTGCTCGAGGCTCAGGCCGCGTATCTTCATGTCGATCTGCACGGCGGTGATGCCCTCGCGGGTGCCGGTGACCTTGAAGTCCATGTCGCCGTAGTGGTCTTCTTCGCCCTGGATGTCGGTGAGGAAGACGTCTTCCTGGCCGGGCTCGTCGGCCTGGATCATACCGATCGAGATACCCGCGACCGGCGCGATGATCGGGACGCCGGCGTCCATGAGCGCGAGCGTGCCGCCGGTGGCCGAGGCCATGGACGAGCTGCCGTTGGATTCCATAATGTCCGAGACCAGCCGGACGGTGTAGGGGAAGTCTTCCACCGCGGGGAGCACGGGCAAGAGCGCTTTTTCAGCGAGCTTGCCGTGGCCGATTTCCCGGCGGCCCGGGCCGGTGATGCGCTTGGCTTCGCCGACGGAGAACGGCGGGAAGTTGTAGTGCAGGTAGAACTTCTCGGAGTACTCGGCACCCAGGCCGTCAACGATCTGCTCGTCCTTGCCGGTGCCGAGGACCGCGGTCACGATCGACTGCGTCTCGCCACGGGTGAACAGGCCCGAGCCGTGGACACGCGGGAGGATGCCGACTTCGCACTCGATGTGGCGGAGCTGGTCGGCGGCCCGGCCGTCGGTCCGCTTGCCGGAGCGGATGATCTCGCGGGTGATGACTTCTTCGAGGTCGTGGATCGCGACCTTGACCATGTTGATGGTCTTGGCGTGCTGCTTGTGCTGAGCGTAGGTCGCCGACTCATCGGGCTCGGGGTAGTTGTTCTGGATGAACTCTTGCTTGACTTCGCGGACGGCGTCGGCACGCTCGGCCTTGCTGGAGCCGCCACTCTTGGCCGCACGCAGACCTTCACGCAGGGTCTCAACCTTCGCGGCGATCTCGTCGGGGACGATGACCGGACCGCCGACCTTTTCCTTGCCGCACTTGGCCTGCAGGTCCTTGATCATCGCGGTGATCTGCTTGACGTATTCATAACCAAACGCGACGGCTTCGTTGATCTCCTTCTCGGGGATCTCGTAGCTGCCGACCTCGATCATGTTGATGCCGTCTTCGTGGCCGCAGAGCAGCATGTCCAGGTCGGAGTAGGCGTCCTGCGCCGCGGTGGGCATGATGACCAGCTCACCATCGACACGGCCGACGCGGACGTTGCCGACCGGGCCCTGGAACGGCGCGGAGCTCAGCGAGAGCGCCGCGGAGGCGGCGATGCCGGCCAGCACATCCGGCTCGTTCTGGCCGTCGTAGGCCATGACCCAGCACTGAATCTGCACCTCGTCGATGTAGCCCTTGGGGAACAGCGGCCGGATGGGCCGGTCGATGTTCCGCATGGTGAGGATTTCTTTTTGGTTCGGTGCCCCTTCGCGCTTGCGGAAGCCGCCGGGGAACTTGCCGGCGGCGGAAATCTTCTCGCGGTAGTCGACGGTCAGCGGGAAGAAGTCCAGGCCCGGGCGAGGGTCGGAGCGGACGGCGGTGCCGAGCACGACGGTCTCGCCGTACTGGACGAAGACGGCGCCGCCGGCCTGCTTGGCGATCTTGCCGGTCTCGATGGACAGCGTCCGGCCGCCGAGCTCGAGCTCGACACGGTGGGTTTCAAAAATCGACATAACGATGTTTCCTTAGTTGCGATGACGCGGTTGTCAGATTGAACGGTGCATGGCCATCGCAGCGTCAGATGCACCGGGGGTTGACCGACGGTTGTCGAGGTCAACAGAAGACAG
>JAHQVV010000148.1 GCA_019634195.1 Phycisphaeraceae bacterium
CGGCGTACGCTTTTGGAGGCGGTGATCGCGCCCTGGAACAAGCGGTGCAAGACGGGGCCAGCCGCCCCGCACTGATCGGCTAGCTCATAAGCCCGCTTGATTTGGCCGAGCACCTGCGGCTCGCCGAGCACCATGGAGTCGAGCCCCGCGGTGACACGGAAGAGGTGTGTCGCGGCCTCTTCCTGCTCGCGGTGGATGGAGGTGCTTGCGACCGCCTCGGTATCCGCAGCGGTCTGCTTGACAATGAAGTCGCGCAAGTGCTCGACGGTCGGCGGGTCGTGGATCGGGCGGGCGACATAGAGTTCGGTGCGGTTGCACGTCGAGACCAGCGCGCACTCGCTGGCGGGGTACGCCTGCCGAAGGTCCTGGATTGCAGCGGCGGCCTGCTCAGGGTCAAAGACCAACGCTTCGCGCAGCTCAAGCGGTGCCGTACGGTGATTAAAGCCAAGCATGAGGAGGCGCATCAGTCGGCCTCCTGTGCATCGGGCGTGCTCGATGAGTCGTCTTGTCTGGTGTGATCGATCGCTTCGACGGCACCATATGTCGCCAGCACGAGCACCAATCCGGCGATCGCCAGCCAAGCGGCGCGATTGCCACGGACCGTGCTGAACGATCGGCTATTGATGAGGACCGCGTAAACCACCCAAGACAGGGTGGCTAGCCAGACCTTTGGCGAGCTCCACCAAGCCATTCCCAGCGAGGTCTCTGCCTTGGATTGCGTGAGGATAAACCCGCTGATCAGCGACAGCGTCAGCAGCACGAAGCCCAGCGTCGCGGCACGGATGATAAGCGTCTCAAGCGTCTCCAGGCTCGCCATCGGGTTGACCTGGCCCAGCCCGGCCTTGGCTTTGAGCCGGCCTTGGACGAACAGGTACATCGCCCCGCCCGCCGCGCCGATGCCACAGCCCAACAGCCCGAAGTAGGTGACGCCCAGGTGGAAAGCCGTCCATGCCGGCGCGAAGCTATCGAGATCGAATGCCCGGTAGGTCCACAGCGTTGCGCATACCCCCCACGCCAAGATCAGCGACAGCAGCGGCATCGCAAACAGCGAGAGGCCAAAGAGCTTGGGCCTTGACTGGATGTAGAGGATCGCCGCCGCGAGCAGCAGCCCGATCAGCAGTAGGCCGTCGACGTGGGCTTGGACCGGTGCCCACGCCTGGTGAACGGCCACGACGCGGTAGACAAGCGATCCGGAGCACAGCACCGTGATCAAGACGAGCAGTGCATAGACCGGCCAGAGCACCGGGCGTTGATCTTCGGGGATGCGTAAGCGTTTGGCGGTCAACACAAAGGCGAGCCCTGATGCGAGCGTTGCGAGAATAAGCGGGATGCTTGTTGTTGGCTCAGCCATGCGGTTGACGTTTGCGAAAGGGGGCCCTGCCAGGCCCGCTGCGGGTTAGGCCAAGTCCTTCATGATATCGTCGTAAAGGCTCTTGAGCCCCGATTCTCCGTCCGCTTTGAGCGTGTCGATTGCCTTATTATCGGTAAGACGCCGCAGCATCGCGGTGCGTTTCGCGGGGTCGCTGACCACCGCCTGGATGTGTTGGCGGGCGGGCAGAGCCAGCGACAGGAGCTCTGCCCAGGCCGGGTCCAGCGACTCGGCGAGCAATGAGCGGATACGGGCCGCGGCGCTGGCGGAGGCCCCGCCGGTGTGGACCGCGACCGTTAACGGCCCATCGCGGTGGCTTGACATGAAGGCCAGGTCGCCGGCCGCCGCCCGGTCCGAGCGGTTGACGAGCACGCCGTGCTCTGTAGCGGCGTCGGAGACGGCCTGATTGACCGCAGGGTCGCTTGTTGCCGCGACAGCCAGCAGCACGCCGTTCAGGTCTGCCGGCTCAAAACCGCGTTCATGGATTTCTGCGCCGATCAGGCGGGCCGAGGGGTGGACCTGCGGCGCAATAATCACCACGTGGGCCCCGGCCTCGGCCAGCAGTTTGGCCCGGCGAACACCTACACCGCCAGCCCCTACGACCAGGCAACGCCGGCGGTGCACCTTGAGCATGATCGGCAGATCGGCGTATGGCTCACTCATGGCACCAGTCTACAATGAACCCCATGCCCGACCTCTGGCAGGAAAAACGCGACCAGAAAGTCCAAGGCGCCCAGCCGCTCGCTGCGCGGATGCGCCCGCGCTCGCTCGAGGGCTTCGCCGGCCAGCAACAGTTCCTCGGGCCGGGCAAGCTCTTGCGGCGCATGCTCGAGGCGGACCAGCTCACGTCCGTCCTGTTCTACGGCCCGCCAGGCACGGGCAAGACGACCCTCGCGGAATTGATCGCGGGCTATACCAAGCGGCACTTCGACCGGGGTAACGCCGCCGCCGTGGGCGTCAAGGATGTCCGCCACGTGTTGGATCAGGCCCGCAAGCGGCTGGAGCACGAGGGCAGACGCACCATCTTCTTCCTCGACGAGATACACCGCTTCAACCGCGCCCAGCAGGATGTGCTGCTCGGCGATGTCGAGCGCGGCATCATCACGCTGATCGGCGCGACAACGGAGAACCCATTCTTCGCCGTCAACAACGCGCTGGTCAGCCGCAGCCAGATTTTTCAGTTCGAACCGCTGACGGAAGACGACATCGCCTCCCTGATCAAGCGGGCCGTCGCCGATGAGCAGCACGGCTACGGCAAGCTTGCAATCACAATCCAGGACGAAGCGATCGCCCACTGGGCAACAATCAGCGACGGTGATGCCCGGCGTGCATTGTCCGCGCTGGAGATCGCGGTGCTGAGTGAAAAGCAGGCGGGGGAGGCGGACGAGCCCATCCACATCGACCTGAGCACCGCCGAGCAATCCATCCAGCAAAAAGCGATCGCCTATGACCGCGATGGGGATGGGCATCACGACGCGATCTCCGCCTACATCAAGTCCGTCCGTGGCAGCGACCCGGACGCGGCGATCTACTGGTTAGCCAAGATGCTGCACGCCGGGGAGGACCCGATGTTCATCGCCCGCCGGATCGCTATCCTCGCCAGCGAAGACATCGGCAACGCCGACCCGCGAGCGATTGCTGTCGCGGCGAGCTGCTACGAGATCGTCCACCGCATCGGCCTGCCCGAGGCACGGATCACCCTCGCCCAGGCCACGACCTACCTCGCCACAGCCCCCAAATCCAACGCGAGCTACATGGCGATCAACCAGGCGATGAGTGACGTGAAGACCGGCCGAACGGTGCCGGTCCCGCGACACCTCCGCTCAGGGGCCTATGCCGGGGCCAAAGAGCTGGGCAACGCGACCGATTATCAGTACGCCCACAACAGCGAGACCGGCTTCGTCGAACAGACCTACCTCGGCGTGGACAAGACGTATTACGAGCCGGTCGACCGGGGCTACGAGAAGCGGATCCGCGAATATTTAGCCTGGATTGAGCAGCAAAAGGCCTGACGGATTGAACACATTCGCGCTCGCGGCGTCGTAAGATATGCAGGTTAGGCATGACGACTGGCCGATGTAACCATGGGTATCTGCACCGCATGAGGCGGTGTGACCCCGATCCCACCTTAGACACGAGGACGCAACGGATGGCGCTCCAATCACAGGCCCCCCGCTCCAGTGGCCCCCGCCGATACACCTCGACCGGCCGGCGCAAGAAGGGCCTGGCCCCCTGGCTGATCCTCTTGGGGCTGGTCGTGATCGTGGCCGGGCTCATCGTGCTCTTCTCCGACTCCGAGGACCCGACCAACCCCGCCAACGCGAACGCCAGTAATGGTGCGACAGACCCCGCGTCCTCAGACCCCAGCGACCCGGGGTTGCTCGCGGCGAACCCGCCAACGCGAGGCGAGACGACGACTGATGGCTCCGCGACGCCACCCGGCCGTGGTACGTCGGGGGCAACAGCCACAGGCCGCACGACGAGCGGCGATCCAACCCGCCCCGACCCGCGCTTAGAGGCCATCGCCCGCAGCGAGACGCATGAGCTGCTCGGCGCCGCCAAAGAACAATACGAGACCGGCATGCAGCGCCTCGAGTCCGGCGACATCCCCGTCGGCCGGGCCCTGCTCAGCGAGCTCCTTTTTCGGGATGGCGCGCTGCCACGCCACGAGGCACAGGCCGTACGCGAGCGGCTCACCTTCTTGAACGAGAACACGGTTTTCAACAAGAAACGCAACGCCGAGCAGATCGCCAAGGACCCGGTCGTCTCCCTGCACAAGGTCCAGAGCGGTGAGTACCTGAGCACCATCGGAAACACGTACCGGATCCCCTACCAGCTCATCGAGCGGATCAACGATATCGATGCCCGCCGCTTGCAGGCCGGCCAAGGCGTCCAGGTCATCCGCGGCCCCGTTCACGCCCAGATCGACAAGTCCGACTACCGGATGGACCTGTACGTCGAAGACCCCGACGGCCTGCGTATCTACCTCAAGTCCTATACCGTCGGCCTCGGCGAGTTCGACTCCACCCCGATCGGCCAGTGGCTCGTCAAGCTAGGCTCAAAAGTCGGCCCGGCCAACGGCGGCCCGTCATGGGTCAACCCCCGCACCGGCAAGCGCTACGACCGCAACGACCCGGACATCCCTATCGGCGAGTACTGGATGGCGCTGGAAGGCATCGACGACAACACCCGCGACAAGAAGGGCTACGGCATCCACGCGACCAACGACCCCGAGTCCATCGGCCGGCAGGAATCCATGGGCTGCATCCGGATGCGCGATGAGGACGTCGACGAGGTGTTCTACACGCTGTTCGAAGGTGCCAGTATCGTTGAGATCGTGCCCTAATCTTATTTTTCAAAATGTTTTTCTAGATGACGATCTGCGAATTAAAGCCGGGTGCGACTTATGAAGTCATTCAAGTGATTCAAGACTTTCACGGTGGTGTTTTCGTTATCGGTAAGCAATTACGATTCGTTGAGAAGCACTATCTTCCATACGATGATGGTTATACGCTCGTATTCTCAGAGCGACGTCAAGGTCTTCGTGATTCCTGGCGCGAAGTAAAGATGTATTTACAGGGCAAGGATCAAGAAGAAGTCATTAATGCGACAGAACGCTTCTTGATAGGAATCGACTCTGAAACTTAATGATTCGTAATGGCTTGGTGAGTCAAAGCCCCGAAGAACCGAGGCTCTCGTTTTCCGCTTCGCTCTGCGGGATATGAATGCCGCATTCCTGGGCGAAGCCGCCGAACCGGCCGTCGCGTTCGTCTTCGCCTTCGGTGATGGGGCGGCTCGAGTGCGTGTCGCCAATGGATGCGTAGCCCTGCTCGACCAGCGGGTGGTATGGCAGGTTGTGCTTGGCCAGGTATCCGCCGACATCCTGGCGGGACCAGTTCAGGATCGGGTGCACCTTGTAGAGGTTGTCCTGCTTCTCAACGGTGCGCAGCGTGGCGCGATGGTCGGTCTGGTCGCTGCGCAGCCCCGCGAGCCAGGCGGTGACGTTGAGTTCTTCGAGCGCCCGCTGCAGGGGCTCGACCTTGAAGACCTCGTGGTAGTGGCTCAGGCCCTCGGCGTACTCCCAGGTCTTGCCGTGCAGCGCCTCGTACCGGGCCGGCGTGACGCGTGGGGTGTAGACCTTCAGGTTCAGTGAGAGCTGCTTGGTCAGGTCCTGCACAAAGAGGTAGGTCTCGGGGAACAGGTAGCCGGTGTCGATGAGGATGATCGGGAGGTCCGGGATGATCCGCGTGACCAGGTGGAGCATGACCGCCGATTGGGCGCCGAAGCTAGAGGTCATCGCCAGCCCGTCTCCGAACGTCTCGCCGGCCCACCGGATGACCTCCTCGGCAGGTTTGCCGTCGAGTTGGGGGTTGATCGTATCGAGTTGCACGGTGCTGCTGGTGGTCATGGTGTGTCTAGGGGTGATCGGGTATTGTAGGCGATCCAAACGGCCCAGGCCGCTTCAGCGGCCGGGCAACCATCTACAATGCGTCCATGGCAGATGTATACCTCGGCTTAGGCAGCAACCTCGGCGACCGCGAAGCGAAGCTGCAAGGCGCGCTGGCGGCGATCGATGCGTTGCCCGGGACAGCCATCGCCAATGCATCACCGATTTATGAGACCTCGCCGATGGGCCCGCAGGACCAGGGCGCGTACATGAACATGGCCGCAAAGATCACGACCTCGCTGGCACCCTCGGCTTTGATCACGGCGTTGCAGCGGGTCGAATCGGCCTTAGGCCGGGCTGCCCCGGAGCGCCGCCAGCACTGGGGGCCACGTGAAATCGATATCGATGTGCTGCTGATTGACGGCAACGTGATCGACGAGCCCGGGCTGACCGTGCCCCACCCGGGGCTGCACGAGCGTTGGTTCGTGCTCAAGCCGCTGGCCGATATCGCGCCGGATCTCCTTCATCCTTTACAGGGGCTTTCGATCGCCGGGTTGCTGGTGCAGGTGGGCGAGCCCGCCTCGCAGGAGGCGCACCCGTGAGCGAGCAGACGATCTACATCAACGAGTTGTTCTACTCTCTGCAGGGTGAATCGACCTTTGCCGGCCAGCCCTGCGTCTTCATCCGCCTGCGTGGCTGCCACCTGCGGTGCACGTACTGCGACACCGAGTACGCCTTCCACGAGGGTGACAAGCGGGCGATCGATCAGGTGATCGAGCAGTGCTCCGAACTGACGGGCGGACAAGGCGGGTGTGGCCTGTACGAAATCACTGGCGGCGAGCCGCTGCTGCAGCGCAGCGTCCACCCGTTGATGGCCAGGCTCTGTGACCTGGGCAAGACAGTGCTGCTGGAGACGAGCGGGGCCTGCGACATCGGCACGTGCGACCCGCGTGTGATCCGCATCATGGACCTCAAGACCCCCGGAAGCGGCGAGGCCGATCGCAATGACTGGTCAAACATCGACAAGCTCAACGAGCGGGACGAGGTGAAGTTTGTGCTGACTGACCGCGTGGACTACGACTGGATGGTGGCGGTTTTGGAGAAGCACCGGCTGCACGAGCGGGTCAACGCGGTGCTAGTCAGTGCGGTCAACGAGGTGACGCCGGGCCTGGAGATCGCTGGCGTGCCGGGCCTTGCGGTGCGTGACCTGGCTGAGTGGATCCTGGCGGACAGGCTGCCGGTTCGATTCCAGACGCAGCTGCACAAGCTCGTCTGGGACCCGATGGCGCGGGGGGTATGACTGAGCACCAGGCGTTAGCGGTGACCCAAATCTTCTGTAACTTGGGGTCACTGGCTTACGCCTCGTGCTCGGATCAATACAATTCCTCCATGCGTATCGCCTTAACCAAAACCTTCGGCTTCGAGGCCGCCCACTTCCTGCCCTGCTTCCCGGAGGGCCACAAGTGCCGCCGGATGCACGGCCACTCGTTTAAGATCGATGTTGTTGTCGAGGGCGAGGTCGATGAGGCCAAGGGCTATCTGATTGATTTCGCCGAGGTGAAGGCCGCCACGAAGCCGGTCGAGGACGCGCTGGATCACCGTGTCCTCAACGAGATCGAGGGCTTAGAGAACCCCACCGCAGAGCTGCTGAGCAAGTGGGTTTGGGACCGGCTTGCCCCGTCGCTGCCTTTGCTTGCTTGCGTGCGCGTGCACGAGACCTGTACCAGTTCGGCAGAGTACCGGGGCGAGTAGGGCTACCCCTTAACGAGGTGAGAAACCCGCGCTTTCGAGTTGCGCGACGAGTGCGTCGGCACCCAGCTGCTTGTCCGGGTCTGCTGGCCGTGCCATATTGCGTAGCAGGTGGTTCGTGAGCACTGACTCGAAAGTGTGTGCGACGGCCGGGTCGTAGCGGTCGACCTGCTCGAAGAGGACCTGGTGTGCGGTGCGGAGCATCGGAAGGAGCGATGGGATGTCTTCACGCTTATGCCCAGTGAGTTGACGCCGGGCAACCGACAGTGTGACGGGCAATACGGCGGCGATCACTTCGCCACGGGCGTCATTGATCCTTAGAAGCAACTCATCAAACTGATTCAAATCGCTTGCGCGAGGCGGTGCAGCGCAGATGACGTGTTGCAGGTTGATCGCTTGGTACTTCAAGAAGTTGTAGCGGACGATCAGCGACCGCACGACTTCATCCGGCTCGGTCGGCCGGTCATAGATCGATTTGAGCTTCTCGGGTAGTGCGGCAATCGCTTCGGCCCCTAGCCGCCTTGCCGATTCGCTCCGAGCGATGGGCTGGGCTAAGACCTCGTCGGCGTCCTCGCGTTCGAAGATCGGTGAGGTTACGGCGTCGATCGTCATTGAGCAGATCTGATTGGCCCGGCCCTCATGGATCGCGCGGTAGATGGTGGAGCGCGTCTTGTTGAAGCGATCGCACAGTGTTGAGACGGTGGTGCCGCCGCGATAGGCGTCGTCAATCGCCTGCTTCTGTGTGTCAGTGAGTGGCCCGGCGCGGTCGGCGAAAACCGCCTGGCCGGGGTGCTTGTTGTCGTGCTGCTGGACCAGCAGGCGCATCGCCTCGCGGCTACGCCCGGTCCGCTTGGCCAGGTGGGCCAGGACCGCTTTCTGCGAGGCATCCGTTGCTTTGGCCAGCCTGCGGGCACGCTCGATGACGCGGGCTTTCTCTGCCGCCGTCATGCGTGAGAAGCTTTGCGCTGTGGCGACGCGTTTGGTATCGTCTTTCTGGAATGCCTCGATTGCGGATCTCGTGATCAGCACCGCTGGCTTGCCCTCGCGCATGCCCCACCGCCAACGCAGGCCCGCGTCGCGCCAGCGTGCAACGGTCTTCGTGCTCACGCCAAGCGAGTGGGCCAATTCCTTCGTCGTCATGCCGGGGTCGGATGCATCGCATGCCAGCTCAATCGACCGGCTCAGCGCGTCGATGAGCAGCCGCAGGTCCGGCTTGATCGCTTCGCCTACCAGCATCACGTTCTCGCTGGGCGGGACCCGCCGATTTGTTAGGCGATAGACCACAAAATCGATGGGGTAATTCTTCTCCGCTGCTAGCGCGTCATGCAACTGTTCGGAGTGATGTACCACCTCCGCGCGTTTACCCGGCGGCGCGTATATCAGTTGCCGGGTTAGCTCGGCTAGCTCACTGCTGCGAAAAGATTGCTTGCGTTGCCGGCTCACGGCTGGTTCGTCTCGGCATAAAGGCATAGTTCGCGTGGCGTATCGATCAGACCCAGTTCGAGTGCAAGCCTGCCGAATCGTGAGATCGCTTCCAACTCGAGGGGGCCGACCTGGTATCGCAGCACATCAACGAGGTAGTGCTCGGCCAGGTCATTAGGCCAGCCGTGCTGCTCGGCGAAACGTTCTGCGATGAGCAGGCGCTGTGGGAGGTTTGCCTCCAGCCGGGCCTGCAGGCGAGCAGGCAGATCGCCAAGCTCAGTGCCTGCGCGGGTCATCCAGATGGCGAAGACGAAAGGCAGCCCTGTCATCTCGTGCCAGCCCTCGCCCAGGTCCATCTGGTACGGGTACTCCACCGCCAGTGGCGACCCGGTCACGACCTTGTCGCCGATCAGGAGCATGGCCTGTGGCGACTCGTCGATGCGGCCTTCCGCGGTCCGCTCCCGCGCGTCGTAGTCCACCATCGTGGGGCTGACATTAAATAACTTGGCGAGGAGGATCTGCGCGAGTACCACGCTCGTGTGGCTGTCCGTGTCGGCGTGCAGCGTGGTCACCTGGTCGATGGGCACCTGGCTGTAGAGACGGACCGTCAGGGTCGGCCCCTCGCAGCCGATGGCACCGACCGGGACGAGTGCGAGCGGCTCGCCGGACTTGAAGAAATCGAAGACGGGACACAGCGCGATATCCACTTCGCCCGATTCGAGGTCCTTGAGCAAGCGGGCCGGGACGTCGGCTTTGACCGTGATGCCGGGCTCGTCATCCAGGCCAGCAATAAGCGGTTTTGCGTTGAGATAGCTGACACAGCCGACGCGGTGCGTGGCTGCCTCGCGATGCGTCGCATGATCTGCGTCGGATTGGGGCGTTGCCTGATCCATCAAGCTAATTATAGGTGCCTGGCGCTGATCGAACGGGTTTGACCGCGATGCCGTCGCAAAGGATCATGGCGGACTATGAGTAAAGACGCTTCTTCGAACGAGTTGCCGACGGCACAGGTGCTGATCGTCGATGATGAGCCGGACCACGCCGAGGTCATGGCCGAGGTCCTCCGGCGACTGGGCCATGTCTGCACGCTGGTCCACGACCTGCCCGGGGCCTTGGATGAGCTCGAGCACGGCCAGTTCGACCTGGTCGTTACCGACCTGAAGATGCAGGGCGAGGCGGATGGTATGGAGGTTCTCGCCGCCGCCCGGCAATCCCAGCAGGCCGCTGAGACGATCATGGTTACGGCCCACGGCGACATCCCCACCGCCAAGCAGGCGATCAAGGGCGGCGCCTACGAGTTCATCGAGAAGCCGATCGACCTGGACGTGCTGAGGACGCTCTGCACTCGGGCCCTGGAGACCGTTTTCCTCCGCGCACAGAACACCGAGCTGCGCAGCCGCGTCGATGAGCAGTACGGCTTCGAGGGGATCATCGGCCAGTCCCCCGCGATGCGCGAGGTCATCGCCAAGCTCAAGCAGGCCGCCCCCGCCAACATCCCCGTGCTGATCACGGGCGAATCGGGCACCGGCAAAGAGCTCTTCGCCCAGGCGATCCACAACAACTCCCCCCGGAACCGGAAACGCTTTGTGCCGCTCAACTGTGCCGGGCTCTCCGAGAACCTGCTCGAGGACGAACTCTTCGGCCACGTCCGCGGAGCGTTTACCGATGCGGCCAAAGACCGTGAGGGCCGCTTCGAATACGCCAACGGCGGGACCCTCTTCCTCGATGAGATCGGCGACATGCCCCTGGCCATGCAGCCCAAGCTGCTGCGCGTCCTCGAGTCCGGCGAGGTCATCCGCGTCGGTGCCAACGAATCCAAGCACGTCGATGTCCGGCTGGTGAGCGCGACCAATCACGACCTCGAGACGCTCGTCAAAGAAGGCAAGTTCCGCGGGGACCTGTTCTTCCGCATCCGGGGCATGGAGATCAGGCTGCCCGCGCTTCGCGAGCGGCGCGACGACATCCCGCTGCTGGTGCAGCACTACGCGACGCAGTTTGCCGAGCAGATGAATAAACCCGGCCTAGGCGTTGCCGAGGACGCGATGACCGCGCTGATGCAGTACGACTGGCCCGGCAACGTTCGGCAATTGATCAATGCCGTGCAGAACGCCGTGATCGTCTGCGACACCGAGAAGATCGAGCCCCGGCACCTGCCCCCGGAGATCGGTAGCGGCGAAGGCGGCGACCCGGGCAACGTGGATACGGCTGGGCTGTCCCTGGATCAACTCGAGAAACAAGCGATCCGCAACGCCCTGCAGATCCACGCGGGCAACCGCGAGAAGGCCGCCAAGATGCTGGGCATCGGCGAAC
>JAHQVV010000149.1 GCA_019634195.1 Phycisphaeraceae bacterium
ATCACGTTTCGCACGGGACGCTTCGCGTCTGCCGCTACACGTCCGTGAATCATGGTTTCTCAAGGCTGATACGCCCGAGCTTGCCCGCTCGCATTTCGCGGAGGAGTAGCTCGCCGGCCCGGTTGAAATCGACTTCGCCGCCACCGACCAGGCACCCGCGTTTCTTGCCGATCGCGTTGACGAGCGCGATCGGGTCGTCGGGTAGTTCGCTGAGCTTGAACCGACCTTTGACTTCGTTGGGATAGTGCTCGGCGAGGTACCGCGCCGCGTAGATTGCGACGTCGTCGTAGTCGATCGCGGTGTCCTTGATCGCCCCGCTGACGGCCAGGCGGTAACCCACGTCTTCATCCTCGAACTTGGGCCAGAGGATACCGGGGGTGTCGATGAGGACGACGCCGTTCTTGAGGTCGATCTCCTGGTTGCCCTTGGTGACGGCCGGTTCGTCGCCGACACCTGCAACGCGCTTGCCACGCAGGGCGTTGACGAGCGTGGATTTGCCGACATTGGGGATGCCGACGATGAGGACGCGGACCTTCTGGCCTTTTTCGATGCGTTTGGGGGCAAATTTTTTGACCAGCCGAACAACGCGGTCCGACTCGCCGGGCTGGTTGACGCTGATGGCGACGGTGCGGACGCTCCGCTCTTTCTCAAACCGCTCTCGCCAGGCCTTGGTCACCGGCGGGTCGGCGAGGTCGACCTTGTTGAAGACCGTGACGCATGGCAAATCACCAGGCCGGCCTTCTTCACCTTTACCCTGCACACCACGTCGTAGCTCATCGAGCAGCGGATTGGTCGATGACGCGGGCAGACGCGCGTCGAGCAGTTCGACGACCACATCGCACTTGGGCATCATCGCGGCAAGCTTCTGCCGCGTCGTATTCATATGGCCGGGGAACCAGTTGATGGGCATGGCGGGAGTGTAGCGAGTTAGCGTTTATCCGAGCACGAAGCGTAAGCGAGTGACCCGAATCTTCTCCAGTTTGGATCACTCGCTTACGCTTCGTGCTCGGTTAAGGCATGACCTTTAAGCACCCATCATCTCACGCAGGGCCGCGCCCGGGTCCGGTTGCTTCATCAGGTGTTCGCCAACAAGGACGCGGTGGATGCCGTGGTTGGCGAGGTGTTGGATGTCTTCATGGGTGCGGATGCCGGACTCGCTGACGAGGACGGACTTGTCGGGGACCTCGCCCAGCAGGTCGGTGGTGTGATCCAGCGAGGTGGTCATGGTTTTGAGGTTGCGGTTGTTGATGCCCAGGAGGGTGTAGCCGGCCTTGGGGAAGGTCAGGTGCTGCTTGATCTGGACAAGCGACTCGAGGTCATGGACTTCCAGCAGAGTGGATAACTTCAGCTCGGTGGCGAGGATCAAGAGGTCCATCAGCATCGGCTCGGTCAGGCACTCGGCGATCAGCAGGATGGCATCGGCTCCGGCGGCGCGGGCCTCGTAGACCTGGTACGGGTCGATGATGAAGTCCTTGCGGAGGACGGGGAGCTTGACTGCGGCCTTGATCTGGGTGAGGTAGTCGAGCGAGCCCTGGAAGTATTTTTCGTCGGTGAGGCAGGAGATCGCGGCGGCGCCGTTGGCCTCGTAGGCTTGTGCGATGGCGACGGGGTCGAAGTCTTCGCGGATCAGGCCGGCGGAAGGGCTGGCTTTTTTGGCCTCGGCAATGATGCGGAGGCTGTCTTTGGGGCGGGTCAGTGCGGTGTAGAAGTTGCGGGGCTGGGGGGTGTCCAAGGCCCGCTTGATGAGCTCGACCTCGGGCAGCGCGTCTTTGGCGGCGCGGACCTCCGTGTGCTTGTGCTTGACGATCTCGGCTAACACGTCGGTCAAGGCAGGCTCCGTTGGCTGGGCGGCGAGCGGGGTAGTTTAGCAGGCTGATGCGAAACGATTTTGGCAGGGCGAGGCTCCTGCACGGCCGCAAACGCCCTCCAACGCGCGGCTCGGCAGGAGCCTCGCCCTCCCGCACGGCCTGAAACGTTACGGGGCAAACCGAGTTGCAGATCAGGTTGCTAGCCTTGTTGTGTCATCGGACTGAACCGTGTGCTCGCAGTAGGCGTAGGTTTTTATTAGTATTGCTCCCCTGCCTGCCCGAACCACCGACTAGGGTTTACTTTGACAACGCTAGGCCTTCTTTCAGACACTCACGGCCGTGCGGACACGGCACGGGCGGGGGTTGAACTGCTCTTATCCAACGGCGCGGACATGCTGATCCACCTGGGCGATGTCGGAAGCGTTGAAGTGATCGACGCGTTGGCGGTACGGCCTGCCGGGTTGGATCAGCAGGTCGAAGCGCACCTGGTCTTTGGTAACTGCGACTGGGAGTCCGACGCGCTCGCTCGCTATGCCCGTGATTTAGGGGTGATTGAGCACGGCCGGGCGGGTGAACTGACCGTGGACGGCAAGCGGGTGGTCTTCACGCATGGACACGTCGCCAGCCTGATGGACCGCGCGATCGAGTCTGGGGCCGAGTACCTCCTGCACGGCCACACGCACCAGCAAAGCGACGACACCGTAGGGCAAACACGTGTGATCAATCCCGGCGCCTTGTTTCGGGCCTGCCGGCACACCGTCGCCCTGCTCACCCCAACCAGCGGTGAATTGCGTGTTTATGAAGTTGCCAGCGTTGCGCGGTAATCTTGATAAAATGGATCACAAGGGGTCGTTTAGCCGCTTGGCAGGGATCTGAATTTCATGTCTAACCCGACACAAGGCAAATCCATCCCCCAGACGGCGGTCCGCTCGTACGAGCAAGCCGACCACGACGAGGTCGCCAGGCTCTACAACGATGGGCTGCTCGCAGGGCAGATCGCGCCCAACGACTCAGGGGCCGATATGGATTACATCCGTGAGGCGTACTTTGACAACGAGCGACACCACTTCTGGGTCGCGGTGCAGGACGGGCACTGCGTCGGGATGATCGGTGTGGCCAGTGATGAAGAGCACACGGCCGAGATCCGCCGACTGCGTGTCAAAAAAGGGCTGCAGGGCACGGGGATCGCGGCGCAGCTGCTCGAGACCGCGATTGCGCACTGCAAGCACCACAGCTACCTCAAGATCAGGCTAGACACCCGTTTCGAAAAAGATGAAGCGGTGGATATGTTCGACAAGATCGGCTTCCAGCACACGCGTACCCGGCCAACACCCGGCAAAGAAACACTGGAGTTTTACCTCGACCTGTATCGCAAAGATGAGGAAGAAGACGCTGGCTGATGTGACTTGGCTCGGTGGGTCAACGCCTCATAAACCACCAGATCCCACCAGAAATCGCGGCAAGCACAAGGAAAAATCCGCCGGCCCCTGCCGGGCCCATGCTTTCGTACGTGCCGTGGATAGAGTCTGCAATCTCGAGCGGGATGCCCTCAGTAATCTTGCCGGCGACGCCTACAAAGCAGAGGATAGCGACGGTAAGAAAACCGAAGGTCGGTACCGCGTATTTCCAGAAGTCACTCTGGCCGTCATCGTCTTCCTCCGATACCGCCGAGGCGACGGAACGCACCGCGTTGCCTAGCTTCGAGTCTTTCTTCGTTCTGAGCTTCTTGCCGCTCTCGAAGTTGTGTCCACAGTGCACGCACAGGACCGCGTCGGGTTTGCAGGACGAGCCGCATTCCGGGCAGTCTTTGCCGCCTTCGATGCGGATGCTGTTGGGCCTGTTCGCGGCCTTGTGAGACAGCTCTTTGATCTCTGCGTTGGCGTTGGCCTCCATCTCGGCGAGGTCGGCCAGGGAGTAGCTCTTTTCGCCGACACTCGACGGACCGCCGTCGCCTACTGCAGCTCCCGCCGCGATCGGAACGCCTGTCGATGACCGCTTAGGCCGAGGCGATGGCACGCGCAGCGGCTGCTTGCAGCCCGGGCACTTGACCTTTTTGCCGGCGTACTCGGCCCGGACCGAGATCTTTTTTTCGCAGGCCTTGCACCTGAACCTGATGGCGTCTGACATACCAAGCGTCCCTATGAAGACTTCCCAACTAAAAGACGGGCCACAACGGCCCGTCACCCCATTTTCCGCCTTCACAGGAGTGATACGTGTGCGCAATATAGCAAGTTCGGCAGAAATACCAAGCTATGATGCGGGTTTTTCCAGTGGGCTGAAGCGCGAACCGGCCAAGGGGACTTTGCGGTTGACCGGCGGGCCAGACGGCAACAACGGAGCGATTGCGGCCGCGACGACCGCCATCGCGACATTCGCAATGGCAAACATCCACCACTGGCCAAGCCAGGGGTAATCCTTGCTCAGCATGGTCATCAAGCCGACAACCACAAGGAAGACGATCATCAGGGGGATCATGCCATTCCACGCCAGCTTCATGAGCTGGTCAAAGCGGAGCCGTGGCAGTGTCCAACGCACCCACATCTGGATGAACAACAGCAAGAAGATCTTGCTGGTGAAAACACCGAACTTCATCAGCACCAGGAGCAGCCCGCCCAGCGCGGTCGCGAAGAAACCGCCCTCACCACCAGCGGTGATCGGCGTCTCGTTGACGAAGGGCAGGATGTCCCAGCCGCCGAGGAAAAGGATCGCAAAGAACGCGCAGCCCGTGATCATGTGCATGTACTCGCCCAGGAAGAAAAGCGCCCACTTCATTGAGGAGTATTCGGTGTGGAAGCCGCCGACGAGTTCCTGCTCCGCTTCGGCGAGGTCGAACGGGGCACGGTTGGCCTCGGCGAGGATACAGATGAAGAAGATGATCGCGAGCAGCGGGTGCGCGAAGATGCCCCATGTGCCAACGCCGTGCGTGGACGCCTGGGTGTTGGCCATGAAGCCGGCGTCAGTGGACTGGTAGTAGAGGATCATGATGAGCACGCAGATGCCCATAGGGATCTCGTAGCTGAGCATCTGCGCGGTGGCTCGCAGGCCGCCGAGGAAGGAGTATTTGTTGTTGGATGCGTAGGCACCGAGGACGAGGCCGTACACCGCGACGGAGCCGATGGCCAAGAGGTAGACGACGCCGATGTTGACCGGGGCGACGGCGACGACGGCGGGCTTCCCATCTGGCGACGCGGCCACAAGCTCTGTACCGAAGAGTGTAAGGCCGGGGAAGTCCCAATTCCCACCCCATGGGACGACCGCCCAGCCGATGAGCGCAGGGATCACGACGAGGACAGGCCCGAGGAAGAACAATACTTTGTCCACGTTCGGCGGGGTGTAGTCCTCTTTGAGCAGCAGCTTGATGCCGTCGGCCAGCGCCTGTCCCAAGCCGCCAAACGACTTGCGGTACAGCCAGCCGAGCCCGATCCGGTCGAGCAGGCCATCGACCGCCTGGAGCATGCCGAAGCCGACGCGGTTGGGGCCGATGCGGTCCTGTGCCCAGGACGCGACCTTTCGCTCGAGGAAGATGAGATAGGCGGTGGCCCCGAGGATCGCGTGCACAACCACGAGGATCACACAAACACTGATAAACAGTTGAGCAGAGATCATGGTCGGGCCGATGAGGGAGCGGGGCGTGCCGAAACGTCGGTTGCATTATCACGCGGACACCGACTTGTGGCAAACGGTGGGTCGATTGGCGATAGAATCTGCTGAATCACGTGAGCGAAGAACCCCAGACCAACCCGCCGAAAACCGAGCCGCCGGCTGAACCGGAGCACGACGAGCCGATCGAGCGCCGCGTTAAGCCGCGCGCCGACCGCCGTCGCAAACGGCGTCCGAAAGAGCCGACGACGGACGAAACGGTGAAGGAGACGGTCGAGTCCATCGTCATCGCTTTTATCCTGGCTTTTGTTTTTCGGGCATTTATCGTTGAGCCGTTCATCATCCCGACCGGATCGATGGCCCCAACGATGCTGGGCACCCACGCTCAGATCGCTTGTCCTTCGTGCGGTTATCAGTTCGATGTCGGCGTCGACCAGGGGTCGCTCAGCAGCGAGTCGCTGATCCCGACCACCTCGGCGGACTGCCCGATGTGTAACTACGAGGTCACGACCGCGCTGGGCACCAAGGCCCGGTCGGGCGACCGTATCCTCGTTGATAAATTCAGTTATCACCTGCGCGACCCTTCACGCTGGGATGTCGTCGTTTTCAAAGCGCCGCAGGACGAGCAGGTGAATGGCATCCCCGCGCCGCGATCTAACTTCATCAAGCGGCTCGTTGGGCTGCCGGGTGAACGGGTTGTGCTGCTCGATGGCAACGTCTACATCGCGCCCGCCGGCAGCAATGATTTCTCGATTGCGCGCAAGACCGACCCGCTTACGAATCGGCACTGGGAGAAGATCCAGCGGACCGTCTGGCAGCCGATCTACCACAGCCAGTATGTACCGATCGAAGATGGCCGAGCCACCGGGCCAGGGCGTGACAGCCTGCACGCTTGGCGTGTGCCGTGGGTCGTGGAAAGCGGGGGCTGGGACCTTGGCTCGGCCCGCCGACCGAGCAGGGTCTATCGCTTCGATGGTGGCGCGGGTGAGATCCGTTTCAAGATGGCCGGGGACTATGGCACGCCGCAGTACAACAGCCAGCAGAACAAGTACTCCTACAACCAGGTCGCGGGTTCGACCAACGCGATTGAAGATATCCGGTTGGCTGCGGCCCTCGTCCCGCGGACGGACAACGCGACCGTGACGCTTGCGACGACCGCACGGCTGGATCGTCCGGGCAAGGGGCCCGAGACCCTCGCCGCTACATTAGATATGGGAGGCAGGCTCGCACTCAGCGCGACCGACGCAGAGGGCGCGACGCGTGCATTGGGCAAGCCCGTCGAATTGGGCGAACTGCAGCGCGATGCTTCCACGCAGGTTGAGCTCTGGTTCGTTGATGATGAGGCGAGTGTCTGGGTCAATGGTGCGCGTAAGCTTGTCTTCCGCATCGATCTGGCGTGGGGGCAGGTCGCCGCGCGACTCCCACAGGATTTCTCGCCGACGGTCAGTATTTCGATCGACTCGGACGGGCCTGTCGAGTTGCGACGCGTTGAACTGGACCGCGACCTGTATTACGACCCAAGCGGGTACACGACCAACGGCTTTGCACGCACGGAGGCGAAGCGGGTCAATGGCGTGATCGAGGTTGGCGAGGGCCCGCTTGACCTGCGCGAGCAGACGAGTTCTGGCGATGCGGAATTCTTCTGCCTCGGCGATAACCAGCCCGCCAGCAAAGACGGGCGCGACTGGTCGGGGGTCAATGGCTGGGTGCAAGAGCGCTACTTTGATGGCCAGCGACGCCTGGGCGTCGTGCCGGGGAGCCTTCTGGTCGGGCGGGCGTTCATGGTTTACTACCCCGCGCCACACGGCTTCTCGGCGCAGGGCAAGGGCGTTTTGCCGGACTTTGGTCGGATGCGATTCGTGCACTGAGCAGGTCACTGTGGATCGCAACAAACGATTTTGCAGTGGTTTATAGATGCTCGGCCTGCCCAGTCGTTCATAATTCATCCACACCCGAAAGATCAACGGGAGAAGCCTTTCTGTGGGTAGACGGCGGGGAACGGCTGATCGATTAACCGACGACGCAAGCAGCGGCGAGATTTTTTAGCTTTTTGATAACAGTGTTTTACGACTATTCCTGCAATTCATTCATTAAGAAACGATCTGCGAATAGAACCACATATCGGAATCGGGATACTTTGGCCTGCTTAATTATCCACAATTTACTCACTCCTTTTTCTGTCCTACCCGACGCCAGCTGGCCCCGAAGCGACGGTCGATCTGGCAGCACAACGCAAAGTCACTACTATGTCGCCCATGCAAGCCCAAGCTACTAGCGTCATGCGGCACGTGATTGCCGCTTTGGTCACCAACGAGCCCGGCGTCCTCGCCCAGGTCGCGGGGATGTTCGCCGCCCGCGGTTTCAATATCGATTCGCTCGTCGTCGGCAGAACCGAGAACCCGGAGCTGTCGCGCATGACGATCGTTGTCATCGGCGACGCGGCGGTGCTTGAGCAGGTCCGCAAGCAGCTCCAGAAGCTCGTGCCCGTCGTCAAGGTCGTTGACTATCAGGATGTTGCTTTTGTCGAGCGCGACCTTGTCATCGTCCAGGTCAATACGCGTGACGGCGACAACCCGACCGCGCACCGTACTGCCGTGATACAGGTCGCACAGATCTTCCGTGCCAATATCGTTGATCTTTCACCTGATCGCATGATGCTCGAGTTGGGTGGCGCTGAAGAAAAACTCGAGGCCTTCGTCGAGCAGGTCAAGCCGTTTGGGCTCATCGAGCTCGCCCGCACCGGAGTCATCGCGATGCCACGCGGCAACAGTGATGGCACACGGCGGGCCATTCGCAGTGGCCTGGTCCGTATCGCCGACATGCCCCAGCACGATGATGACGCGCTCGACCCAGGCGATCTTCCGCCGGGCTAAGGCGACTAGCCACGAGCACGCTGGGGATATCCAATGGATCAAGAAGAGTCGCCGGCGATCGAAGTCGACCTGGACGACTTCGTAGATGCAACATCCCAGGCAGCGGACCCCAGCCGACGCAGCCAACGCAAGAGATCAAATGAACACCGTAAACAGGTGTCGGGTGGGCGTGTTGCGCTGCTCATCTCAGCGGTGATCCCCGGGGCTGGGGTGCTGGTTTTTTCGGCCATCTGGCTGTTGTCAAGGAGTGATCTCGCCCTATACAGCGCCTTGGGTAACCTGCTTGTTGCGGCCGTTTATACCGCGCTGTATGTCTGGGCACGCAAGCAGCCGGTGAAGGGTTTGCAAGCCGGTTACCGCCTTGTTTTTCTATTGCTCGCGATCGAGATCGGGCTGCTGGTTTCCGATCCAAGTCCGCCGCTTGTGTCTGGTTTGATCATGCGGATCGTTGCCCTGCAAATGCTTGTGAAGGGGTTGAAGGCGGCCAAGCAACGGCAAGCGATCAAAGAGCGCGCGGCGCATTCTTCCTGAACGCCGGTGGCTGATCGCTTAGAGTACCGCCATGCCCAAACGTATCCGTATCAGCCTGGCCAATAAGTGCCAACTGCTGTTTGGTTTAGGCGTCGTGCTGATCGTGACGGCGGCCTTGTTCGTCGTTGCTATGCGCATGGACCACCTGGCCGAACAGGGGCCCAAGCAGCGCGCCCGCGACCTTGCGGGGCTTTGGATCAGCGGCCGCATCGAGCTGGTCGAGCAGGAAGTGGATCCCGACACCCGCGGCAACCCAGACGTAGACCCGGGGATGCGCATCGAGGTCATGAGCGTCCGCGAAGCGAATCTGCGTGCAGATGAGGACCCGTTTCTCCGGCGGGCCATTGAACATTTTGACAGCGCCGAAGACACCAGCGAGCTGTTCTCCGCCACGCAATCGGGCCAGGGCAAGAGCAACTATCTCTATGCCAGGGCGGTCCGTCTCAGTGAGATGGGCGACCGTGACCCGGTGACGCAGTCGGCCGACGCCCCGAACCAGGACCCGGTCGAGAAGCTGATCCTGATCCAATTGGTCGATGGGGAAGCGAGCAAGCAGCGGACCTTGAACCTGATCTACCTGATCGCCGCGGGGTTGACGGCCGGTCTCTTCGCGGTGGCGGCGTTCTGGTTTATCACGACGCGTTTAATCCTATCGCCGGTGCGGGTCCTGCGCGGTTACGCGGAGAAAGTCTCCGGAGGCGATCTCAATATCCGCAGCGATATCAATACCGGCGACGAGTTCGAGCAGCTCTCGGATATGTTCAACGCCATGCTTGATACGGTCCGCTCGACGCAGGACCGCCTGACCGGCGCGAACAAGTCGCTAGACCTGAAGCTCGGCGAGCTGGCCGAGTCCAACGTCGCGCTCTACGAGGCAAACCAGATCAAGGGTGAGTTCCTCGCCAACGTCTCGCACGAGCTCCGTACCCCGCTCAACTCGATCATCGGCTTCGCGGAGGTGCTGCAAGAGACGCTGGCCGGCAGCGAAAGCCCGCAGACAGAGAAGCAGGCGCGCTATGCCTCAAACATCATCCTCTCGAGCCGGCGGCTGCTGGAACTAATCAATGACCTGCTTGACCTGGCAAAGATCGAGGCGGGACGCGCGGAGCTCCGCCTAGCAACGGTGTCGATCAAAGACACGGCCGAGGGGTTGGCGAACCTCATCCGGCCGCAGGCAGAAAAGCGCGGCGTCCATTTAAAGATCAAGGTCCAGCCGAACCTGCCGCCCGCTGAGACGGACGCGGGCAAGCTGCAGCAAATCCTGTTCAATTTCTTGTCAAACGCGATCAAGTTCAGCCCGTACGAGGGGACGGTCATGCTGCATGCTGAGCTCGATGACCAGCAATCTGGCCGGGGCGTGGCCAACCTCCGGATCTCTGTCAAAGACGAAGGCCCTGGCATCGCGCCGGAGAATCAGGATCGCGTGTTCGACAAGTTCTTGCAGGTCGACGCGTCCGCCACGCGCGAGCACGGCGGCACGGGCCTGGGCTTGACGATCAGCAAGGAACTCGCGCAGCTCCTTGGTGGAACGATCGAGTTGCAGAGCAACGTCGGCGAGGGCGCGACCTTCACGCTTATGATCCCGCTGATCTATCAGCCGCCCTCTGCCCCGCTGATGCCCGACGGGTAGCAATGTGAGCTTAGGGGATCCCGCGGACGATCGTCGGCCCGATCGCCTTGGTTACCCAGACCGGGAGCTTCTGCCATTTCTCGATCCGTTTGCGGTTGCGTGGGTCGTCGGGCCGGGCATCGTCCAGAGCCCCTCTGCGGAGCACGACCTGCCACGGCGTCGGCTGAGGCTCGGCGCCCCACTGCTTCTTAAACCGATAGGTGCCTGATCCTTCGCTGGATCGGCCAAAGTCGAACTGCGTCGCGCCGCGCGAGATGGAGCGCTCGAGCAGTTGGTAGTACATCCACATGTTTGCGCAGAGGTTGTTGAACTGCCGCAGGCAACTGGCGGAGGGAACCTGCGTGATCGCTTGTTCGCCCACGCGATCATGCACGAGGATGGCACCAGCGATGGGCACTGATTCCAGAGTTACCAGGGCGATCTGACAACGCTCGCCGAGGTGGTGCAGCATCGCCCGGAACAGCTTGCGGGGGTAAACCGGCGTGCCGAGATCGCGCATGTTGGTTGCGAAGACGCCGTAAAAACCCGCCACTAACGACTCGCGGCCATAGTGGATCTTCAACCCCCCTTGCTCGCCCTTGCGGACCTGATTTCTTACCTTGGCCCTGAGCGAAGACCAGAGCAAGTCGTTTGTTGCCGGCAGGTCGAGGACCATGCGGTGCTTCTCGTTGCGGCAATGCGTGAAAGGCTCGGAATCAAAGGCCCGGCCATGGTGCCGTAATTCGAGGTAACGCGCGTCGTGTTGCTCGGCTAGGCGTGCTGCATGCTCGACTAGCGCGTGCCCTGACTCTAGGCTCGTCGTTAATAGCCCCGCGCGATTGACGTAAGGCAGGCTGACAAGGTGTTTGCCAAACAACGGGCTGCGTGTCAACGCCAGAGGCAACGCACCGGCCAGGCGTTTGCCGCGCCAATCCAGCAGGACAGATGTACGGTGGTGTAGCGCCTGGCGAAGGATGTCCAGCCAGGCGGGGTCGTGCTCGCCGCAAGCAACGCCCGACGCGCCGGGGGCGCGCATCAACTCGCGGATCGCTGTGCGGTGTTTCTCGCTGAGCTCGCGGGCGTGCTCGATCACGCGGCCTGCCTTGGTTGGGCCT
Source organism: Phycisphaeraceae bacterium (assembly GCA_019634195.1). Taxonomy (GTDB): domain Bacteria; phylum Planctomycetota; class Phycisphaerae; order Phycisphaerales; family Phycisphaeraceae; genus JAHQVV01. Next base: position 11,537 of record JAHQVV010000149.1, read on the forward strand.
GCTTTGCAATCGGCTTTGCGGGTATACCGACGACAGTCTGGCCGGGCGCGATGGGCTTGGTGACGACAGCGCCGGCGCCGACAATCGCGCCGTCGCCGACGTCGGCCATGACGACCGCGTTGGCGCCGATCCACACGCCCTGGCCGATCGTGATGCGGTCGTGGCTGACGGTTGTGGGGGCGACGCCGTCATTGCTGGTGCCGTGGTGGTGTCGGCCGGAGAGCAGCTGGACCCCGTCGGCGATGCGTGTGTCGTCGCCGATGGTCACCCGGCCGACGGTGCAGGACCGGCCGAGATAGACGCGATCGCCGATCTTTGCATCGTACTTGCTCAGTAGCGTCTGGTAGCCGAAGTGGACGTCACTACCACTGATTTCCAGCACACGAGTGTAGAACGCTTGCCTTGCATAAAGCCCCAGTAAGCCGGTAGCCCGCCCTGCCGTTTCGCTGGTCAGCGATAGGGCGCGGTCACCCTCAAGGACTCGGCGGAGCATGGCGTAGCGAATGCGCCATGGCAACGCCCGCAACGCCCCGGCAAGTTGGCCCATTGGCTTAAGCATCACCCCCTGTATCGGCAGATGGCTTTTAAGCAGGCGAGTCGAACGCGGATCAGGGCTTGATTATCCGGAACAAGATTGCCCCGGATGGCGGGGCTCCCGTTGTCTAGACGGTGTTAATCAACTCGGCAAGCTGTGCTGCCGTGGCCGTCCATGACTCGCTGGTCAATCGGCGATTACGGGCCTCGATCTGCTGCTGAGGCGTGCCGGTTTTGGAGCGCTCTTGGACTACCCGAACAAACGTTTCGCTATCGGATGCCAGGTCGCAGCAATCCGCCCACGGCCGGGTCGATGGCAGGTCCCGCACGACGACAGGCTTCATCGTTGCGAGGTATTCCTTGAGCTTGAGTGGCTGCATCGCGCGTGTGACCGGGGCATCGGTGTAGGGCATGATCAGGACATTCGAAGCCGCGGCATAGGCGGGCAGATCGGCATGAGCAATCGGTCCGAGCGCCAGACTCCAGAAGCCGATACTCGCCGAAGCCCCGAGCGCCTCCGGCCCGGCCATGACAACCTGTGTTTGTTGATCCGCTGCGAGCGCCTTGACCCACTCGACATCCATCCGCTCATCGATCAGGCCCCAGAACAAAGCGATCGGCTTGCGGTCGTCCGGCCAGCTGGGTGCAAGTTGCGTCTCGATCCGTGGCGTCGACCACTGCAAGGCGTCAACGCCGTGCTCCAGCCTGGCCGGCGGGTGCTTCGTCAGCCCGGCGGCTTTTGACTCGAGCACCTCACTGACTGCGGCCACCGCATCGACGCGCTGGAACAACTCGCGCTCCATCTGTCGCATCACCGTGTGGTCGCTGCCGGGCCATTGCGCGTAATCGTCGACGCAGTAATAGAGCCAGCGGTCGGCTCCGAGATGGCCGATCAGGTCCGCCGTCGTGGGTAGCGTGGTGATGACCACGCACCGATGGTTGGGGCGGCGGAGCGCTCGAACCGTACGTGCGACCTGTGCGCGGTTAAACCACCGCTGCAAAGGATTGCGGTAGCCGGGGTACATCTTGGGCGCGACGAGCCGGAAGCCATCGGGGTACTTCGCAGAACTCGTCGGGGCGCGTGACCCCAGCCATGATGCGAGCACGCCGTAGCCACGCTGTAGGTCTGCGAGGCTGAGTTTGGGCACCCGCGTCCCCACCGTGTTCACCCACAGCGTCGGGTACTGCGGGAGCAGTTCGCGGATCAGGTGCTGGCTGGACGAGGGGTGTCGGCCCCAATCATCGGCGAAGACGATGAGCTGCGTGGGCACGGGTGGCGGCGGGATCTCGGCCATGGACCGAGTGTAGCGGCAGGTGCGCTTGCTTTGTGCAGCCCAGGCCCTACTATTCCGATAGTCCGTTAAGGAGTATTGCCCATGGGTATCGAAGCCGCACTGCCGACCGACGGGGTTATGACGACGCAGCTACAGAAGGTCATCAACTGGGCCCGGCGTTCGTCCGTCTGGCCGATGCCATTCGCCACCGCGTGCTGCGGGATCGAACTCATGGCCACCGCGTCGTCGCGCTACGACCTGGCCCGCTTCGGTGCCGAGGTCATGCGCTTCAGCCCGCGGCAGGCCGACCTCATGCTCGTTGCGGGGCGCGTGAGCACGAAGATGCTGCCGGTGCTTCAGCGGATCTACCAGCAGATGACCGAACCCAAGTGGGTGATCTCGATGGGGGCGTGTGCCTCGACCGGCGGCGTGTTCGACACCTACGCGGTCGTCCAGGGTATCGACCAGTTCATCCCCGTGGATGTCTATGTCCCCGGCTGCCCGCCGCGTCCCGAGACGCTCATCGAGGGCGTCATGGCGATCCAGCGCATCATCGATGAAGACAACATCCCCAAAGGCCCGGACGGCAAGCGACTGCCGCTGAACCTCGTCGTCGAGCCGAACGCGGCGCCACGGCCTCAGCCCGTGCCGGTGAGTGTCGGGCAGAGCTAAGCCGTGTTCGATTTGCATCGATGGGAGAGCGACTTCTCCATTCGCAGGCCTACGACAAGGCTTGCTGTTACATTCCTGATATGAAGATGAACCTGCTTACAGTATCGGCCTGCCTGACGATCTTGCTGGCTGCCAACGCTTCCCATGCGGATCCTTATCAAGAACGTCTGGACGAATTAATACAGCCCTATCTGGACGGCGAGTACATCGTCGGGCTGAGCGTCGGCATCATCACCGCTGAAGGCCAGCACACCTACCACTTCGGCGAAACTAAACGCGGCGGGAAGACGCCAGACGACGGCACCTTATACGAGATCGGGTCGATTTCCAAAACGATGACGGGGCTGCTGCTCGCGGACGGTGTCATACGCGGTCTGTATGACATCGATGCGCCGGTCTCGACGCTGCTGGCAGCGGACAGTGTGAAGATCCACGACGGGGTAACGCTGCGCAGGTTGTCGATGCACACCTCCGGCCTGCCGCGGATGCCGACCAATTTCATGCCCTGCGACCCGAACGATCCGTTCGCGACGTATACCGAAGAGCGGCTGCTCGCGTATCTGCAGGACCCGAAGATGCAGAGCGAGCCAGGCACCGAGGCGAGCTACAGCAACCTAGGGGTCGGCCTGCTCGGATACGCCTTGGCCAAGCAGGCCCAGATGCCTTTCGAAGACCTCTTGCGGAAGCGCGTGTTGACCCCGCTGGGGATGGACGACACGACGGTACGCCTGCGGGACGTTCATCAGCCGCACATGGCCAGCCCGCATACCGCCGACGCCGAGCCCGCGCACCTCTGGACGATTGAAACGCTTGCGGGCGCGGGCGGAGTCCGATCAAACATCCAGGACATGCTGACCTACGCCGCCGCTCAGCTCGACCCAGATAGCACACCGCTGGCCAAGGCTATCCGCCTTTGTCAGTCCGACCAGAATCCTGCCGATGAGCCGGCAAAGAAGAAGCCGATGGGGCTGGGCTGGTTCATTGTCGATGAGGGCGCTGCGCTCATCCATAGCGGACAGACCGGTGGGTTCAAGGCCGGGTTCATGGTGTCGCCATCGAAACAGGTCGCGGTCGTCGTGCTATCGAATACCTCCAACCCGTCCGTCAGTGAACTCGGCCGGCTGATCACCCGGCTCGCTGCCGGTAAAGAGATCAGCCCGAAGAAGCCCCCCATTCCCGCGAAGGTTGAGCCCGAGGTCATGAAGGCGTATGCCGGGCGGTATCTCGCGCTTGGCATGCTGTTCGAGATTGAGTATATCGATGGAAAGTTGTATGCGCAATTGAATTCACAGCCGAGGTTTAGGTTGTTCCCGGAGGATGATGACACGTTTCGTTACCGCGTTGTCGAGGCATCGATCGACTTTGAACGCGATGACACGGGGGTGGTCTCGAAATTGACGCTGCACCAGAATGGTAGAGATCACGTCTGTGTACGGCTTGCTGACGAAGAAGCTGAACCAGCGTCCAATGATGATTGATGGTGACGTCAGCTATGCCGCCGCGGAGATCAGTTCTTTCGCCTGGCGTCGGCTGGTTGCGGTCGCGCCGTTGCCCGCGAGCATCTCGGCCAATTCGTTAATTCGGTCTTTGCCTGTGAGGGTTTGGACGGTCGTATCGGTACGCTTGGCCTTCCCGGTGCCGGTGACTTCTTTGATGATGTGGAAGTGCTGGTCGGCGAAGGCGGCGATCTGCGGCAGGTGCGTGATGCACAGCACCTGCTTGTCGCTGTTCTTGGAGGCGGCGAGTTCGCGGAGCTTCCGGCCGATGACGTCGCCGAGTCGGCCGCCTATGTTGGCGTCGATCTCATCGAAGACCAGCACATCCACCCCGGCCCCGGATGTTTTTGTGCTTTTTTTTGAGCTAAGCACGGACTTGATGGCGAGCATGACACGGGAGAGTTCGCCGCCGGAGGCGATCTCGCGTAAGGGGCGTTCGTCCTGGCCGGGGTTGGTGCGGGCGAGGAAGTCGACGCGGTCCAGGCCGGCAGAGGCCGCATGCTCGATCGGGTTGGATTCGACGCGTACGCTCAGGGTCGCCTCGGCCATGCCCAGCTCTTTGAGCTGTCGCATGATCTTCGGGCCGAGTTGACCGGCGGCGTTCGTGCGCTTGGCCGTAAGCTTCTGACCGAGCTTGGCCATCTCGTTTTCGTAGGCGGTGATCTTTTCGTCGAGGCTGTCTTGCCGGGTAGATTGGCCCTCGAGGTCTTTGATTTGGTCGGCTAGGTGCTCGCGGTGATCAAGGACGGGTGTGAGTGGGTCGTCGAGCCCAGCAGTGGATCGGCCGTCGCCGTACTTCTGGATCAGTCGGTTGAGCGCGTTGAGCCGTCCTTGCACCTCGGCCAATTCCGCCGGGTCCATCTCAAGCCGATCGGTGTAGCGGGACAACTCGAACGCGGACTCTTGTAGCGTCAGCGTCGCAGTACGGACCTGCTCGGCGACGGGTTCAAGCTGCTCATCGATATCGGCCAAGCCAAGTAGCACGTGCGTCATGGCCTGGAGCCGCTCGGCGATCGACCCCTCGCTGTCGTAGAGCGCGCTGTAAACCGTGCCGGTGTCTTCCTTGATCTTACTGAGGCTGTTAAGCACACGCTCTCGCGCGGTCAGCTCGGGCATCTCGCCGGCCAAGGGCTCGACGCCATCGATCTCGCCGAGTTGGAAGCGGTAGAGGTCCAGCTGCTGCTCACGCAACTCGGCCGAGGCGTTCAGGTCTTCACGTGCTTGGCAAAGGTCCGCCCATGCCTTGTGCTGCTCGGTGAATTGACGGCGGAGGTTTGCACAGCCCGCATCGTCGTCCAGCAGCGTGAGTTGTCGCATCGGACGCATCAGGGATTGGTGGTCGTGCTGGCCGTGGATATCGATCAGAGTTTCGGCCGCAAGCTTGGCCATGGCGGCGGTGACGGGCTGGCCATTGGCGCTAAGCGACGAGCGTCCTGTCGCGAAGATCTTCCGGGTTAGCACGAGTTCGTCGCCCGGCAACAGGTCCAGGTCCAGCGCTAGGCCCGCCTGCTCGGCGGACTCGGCATTGAGGACGTCAAACACCCCACTGATCCGGGCCTGCTCCGTGCCCGGACGGATCATCTTCGCCGCGGACTTCTTCATGCCTAGCAGCGACTGGATCGCCCCAAGGATCAGGCTCTTGCCCGCGCCGGTCTGGCCGGTGAAGACGTTGAGCCCAGGGCCGAACTCGATCGAGGTGGCCTGGATGACGGCGAGGTTCTGGATACTCAGTTCACGGAGCATGGTGATTATTTCCCTGTTCGACAAATAGGCTTTAGGCCAGGTCCCAGCCGCCGAGGTGTTGGTTTTCCCAACTCAAGGCATCGCCCTCGGGCAGGTCGTTAACGCCGAGTCGATTGAGCATGAACAACAGCTGTGCGCGGTGATGCATGCTGTGCGTCGCGAGATGGAGGATGGCGCCACCGAATGATTTACCGCGTGGCGGGCTATCGAGCGTGTCGACAAAGGTGTCGTCAAGCCGGCCTGCGTCAGCAATGTTGCGACCGAGGCGATAGATTTTTTCGGACACGCTGTCGTGGTGCTCACGTAGTCCTGCAATCGAGCTATCCAATGCTAGGCGGGGGCTTGTACTCTTTTCGTTGGCCATCAGATCGCACCAGACGCGCATGTTGTCGATCATGTGGATGAAAGTCGCGCGGACCGATCCGTGTCCGAAATCAAATCGTTGGTCAAGGCGTTCGTTCGACAGCTCAATTGAACAGCGGAGCAGCCTTGCCGTGGTCCATTCATCGTGTTTTAGCATCCGTTCCATCAAATCCATGGCAAATCCAAGACCCTAACATAATGCGATTACTATATATTCGGCTTATGTTCGGCTCAACCTTGAATACTTTTTGAAACGCCGGCCTGCTACCCTGCTTGCCTATGGCCGATCGCGAGATGTTGTTGCTGGAATACCTGGAGCAGCTGCCCTACGAGCCGTACCCGGTTCAGGAGCGGGCGCTAATGGCCTGGGGTGAATGCGACCAGGGCGTGCTGCTGTGTGCCCCGACGGGGACGGGCAAGACGCTGGTCGCGGAAGCGGCGGTCTACGAGGCACTGAAGACCGGCCGGCCGATGTACTACACCACGCCGCTGATCGCACTGACCGAGCAGAAGTTTGAAGAGCTCACCGAGTCTGCCGAGCGTTGGGGCTATTCGCGGTCGGATGTCGGGCTGGTGACGGGCAACCGCAGCGTGAATCCAGACGCGATCGTACGGGTCGTCGTCGCCGAGATCCTGTTTAACCGCCTGCTGCATCCGGACGACTTCGGCTTCGAGCAGGTTAGCTCGGTCGTCATGGATGAGTTCCACTCATTCAACGACCCGGAGCGCGGTGTCGTGTGGGAGTTGTCGCTCGGCCTATTACCCAAGCAAGTCCGCCTCATGCTGCTGTCCGCGACCGTGGGTAATGCCTATGAGTTTGTCAGTTGGCTGCGCGAAGCGCACGGCCGAGACCTGATGCTCGTCCAGAGCAACGACCGCAAGATCCCGCTCGAGTTTCACTGGGTCGGCGATGAGTTGCTGCCGGACCACCTGGCCGGGATGTGCCAGGGCACGGAGGACACGATCAAGACGCCTGCGCTGGTGTTCTGCTTCGACCGCGCGAAGTGCTGGGATGTCGCCGAGCAGTTGCGCGGTCGGGATATGTTGCGCGAAGGTGCGCAGGCGGAGCTCGCTTCACGGCTCGATGAAATCGATCTGAGCAAGGGCGCGGGCAACAAGCTCAAGCGGCTGCTGATGCGCGGTGTCGGCGTCCATCACGCGGGGCTGCTGCCCAAGTGGCGTCGGCTGGTCGAAGAACTCTTCCAAGAGAAGCTGCTCTCGGTCTGCGTCTGCACCGAGACCCTCGCGGCGGGGATGAACCTGCCGGCCCGCTCGACGGTGCTGACGTCGCTGGTCAAGGGGCCACCGAACAAGAAGCGGCTGATCGATCCGAGCAGTGCGCACCAGATGTTTGGCCGAGCGGGCCGCCCGCAGTTCGACACGCAGGGCCATGTTTTCGCGATCGCCCACGAGGACGATGTGCGTATCGCCAAGCACAAGCTGAAGATCGAGTCGATCC
>JAHQVV010000150.1 GCA_019634195.1 Phycisphaeraceae bacterium
AACGATAGCGATCGGCTCGCCCCCATTCACCGCCGCCACCACCCGCTCACGTAGGTCCATTGAATATGCCATCGCTGAGGCCTCCTTGCCTAGAAAGCCTCAGTATCACCGATGGAGAACGATCGCGCCAGTTGCTCTAACCCCGAAAAATAACACTTAAGCGTTATTACCGATCGCGGCAACGTCGGGTAACCTTTGTAGTCAACTCTGTTTTGTCTCTTGAAGGAACACCCGATGAAAACCGCTTCCCGATTCGCCGCCGCGGCATGCCTCTGCGCCGCCACTTCCGCCTTCGCCGCGATCGACACCGGGCTCGTTGAGTACTGGGACCTTGACGGCGACTACGACGCCGCCGTCGACGCCTCCCACGTCGGGACCCTGACCACCACCGGCACCGGCTCGGGCACCTTCGTCGCCGGCAAGTTCGGCAGCGCCATCGATCTCGAAAGCTCCTCAGGCAACCACGCCTACATCGTCGTCGGCGGCGACGAGAGCGACTTCGACTTCACCGGCGGCGACATGAGCATCTCGCTCTGGTACACCACCGAATCGCTCTACACCGCCTGGCAGGCCCTCATCGCCAAGGGTGAAAGCAGCAACTGGCGTCTGCATCGAAGCGACAACGATGCCAGCCAGATCAACTTCGCCGGCCCAGGCGACTTTAGCGGCGACGGCGAACTCGAACAGCAAGACGGCTCCTGGCACCACATCGTCCTTACCCACGAGCACAATACCGCCAGCCGCATGTACGTCGACGGCAGCCTCGTCGCGACCAACAACTCGGCCACCAGCATCGGCAACAACAACAACGCCGTGATGATCGGCAACAACCCCCAGCAGACCGGCCGGTCCTGGGACGGCATGCTCGACGACGTCGCCCTCTGGGACCGCGCCCTGACCCTCCAAGAGGTCGAAGCGATCTACAACAGCGGCGACGGCGCAAGCATCGCCAGCCTCGTCCCCGAACCCTCCAGCCTTGCGCTGCTCGGCCTCGGCGGGCTGCTCGTCGCCCGCCGACGACGCGGCTAGTGAAAAAAGGGTCGGAAAAAGTTCGGGAGTCGTTTTTTAATGTGCGCACGTGCCACGCCGCACCCCACTTCATCTGCTGCGTCGTTTTCCCTTGCACCACATCGCTTTTGTCGTACCCTTCCGCTCCCGTGCGCACAAACCGGGCCTTCCACCCTTTTGTGTGCACACCCCCGCCCCACCGAACCTCGAAACCTTTGACCACTGGCCCAGCTGGCTCAATGCGCGCAGGCACCTGGATCGGTCGGCGTGTTTTGAGCTGAAGGTCTCGGACGTTCGGCGACTCGCCGGGTGCATCCCGATGAAGACAGGCCAGTACGGCAAGCGGTACCGGGCCAAGGGGCGCGAGCGGTTCGGCGTGCCGGACCTGCCCAACGAGCGGCGGGCGGCCAACTACAAAGGGCGGATCAGCTCGGGGTGGTACGACCTGCCGGTGGTGCAGATGGATGAGCTTGCCAGGTCGCACCGGCCACGCAAGCTCGGCGGGGACTGGCGCACCGGGCGCGCGCCGGCGATGCGGCCGGTGAAATCGAATCTGCCGGGCATGGCGCTAGAGCTGGGCGGGTACGGGCCGGGGTCGTATGGGTACGAGGTCAAGGTGGCGCGGGCGGCGCAGGCGGCGTGGTTTGGATGCGATCGCGCTTCGCCCCCTCCCCCGGCCCCTGCCTCAAGGGAGGGAGGTTGCCTGAGGCGCGTTGCCGGGGCGTTGGACGCGGGGTTGGCGGGGAACCCGAACCGTGGGGCGAGCCGGGAGAAGCGGTTCGGGCTGGACTTCGATTGGACGCAGCGGCTGTCGCTGGAGAAGTGGTCGCACAACAGCGTGTCGGGCGTGCAGTACTTCCTGGTCTGTCCGGGGGCCCGGGCATGTTCAACCGCACGGGCGGCGGGCTTGCAACGATCGACGGTCGACAGCAAGGGGCTCAAGGGCATCACGGGGACGACGAGCAACTGCGGCGACGGGTCCAACGGCGCGCATGATCAGGGCTGGGTCTGCGGGCAGCGGGTGTACAAGCTGTTCTGGGTCCTGGCGCGGGAGACGGAGGTGCGCGATGCGCTGTTTGCCGAAGAATGGATCGCGTCGCTTACCAGCAGCCAGCTTGCGCGGCAGTCGGCTCAGGTGAGCGCGTTGATCGACCGGTACGGGCCGATCATGGGCGACGACCGGCTGCTGCGTTGTCGGCGGTGTCTGCGGCTGCGCTACGGCCAGTCGCCGGAGGTGCTCAGGAAGAAACGGCGGCGCCGGGCATCTTGAACGGGGGCTACAATCGTCGCCATGCTCATTCAACGTATACAGGTCGAGGGCCGGTCGGCGTACCTGGCGGACACAGCGCGGGTGACGGGGGCGGTCGTGCTGGGCGATGGGGTGAGCGTTTGGCCGTCGGCGGTGGTGCGCGGGGATGTGGCAGCGGTCACGGTCGGGGCGCGGACGAATGTGCAGGACAACGCGACGGTGCACTGCGACTCGGGCAAGCCCAACACGATCGGCCGGGCCGTGACCATCGGGCACAACGCGGTGGTGCACGGCAAGTCGATCGGCGACGGGACCCTGATCGGAATGCACGCGACGGTGCTGGGTGGGACGGTGGTCGGCAAGCGGTGCCTGATCGCCGCCGGGGCGCTGGTGGTGCCGGGGCTAACGGTGCCGGACGACCACGTGGTGATGGGCGTGCCGGGCAAGGTGGCGCGGGAGACGACGGACGAAGAGAAGGCGTACCTCGCGTGGCTGGCGGACCATTACGTGGCGCTGGCCAAGCGGTACCATGAGACGCCAAGCGACCCGGGACTCCGTCCGTATGGCGAGGGGTAGGCGCGCCGGGCATGCGGATTTTTTTAGTAGGATGCGATGATGAAGAACACGACGATGCGGGGCCTGGTGCTGGTGGTGTGCTGCTGGTTGTTGGTCGGGTGTGGGCCGAGCCACCAGCGCGTGCCGGCGTTGGAGGCGGGCCGGCCGCTGCACCTCGCGGTGAAGGTGCCCAAGGACTCGGCGGCGGACGCGAGCGGGACGGTGTACTTCAGCGACTCGCTGGGCAACGGCTCGTACACGAGCATGCCGATGGATCTGCAGGGCCGGCACCTGGTGGCGACACTGCAGACGCAGGGGCTCGGGCCGGGCGAGCGGGTGTCGTACTACTTCGACGTGTTCGCGGGCGGCGAGGGCCACTCGATGGGCTCGGCCCAGCAGCCTTACGTCACGGACATCGTGGACTACACCGAACTCGTGCAGCGGTCCGTCTCCAGCAGCGTGTCGTTCGGCAAGGCGGGCCAGCCGATCACGTTCAAGCTGAACCCCGCGGGCTTCGGCGTGGGCAAGGCGGTGCTCAGCTACACGGTGCCCGGCCTGCCGGGCGTGGTGACCCAACCCATGGCGCCGCGCAACGGGGTGTGGGTCGCCGAGGTGCCGGGCTCGCGCGTCTCGCCGGGCTTGTGGACCTGGCGGATCGAAGCGGAGATCGAGGGCGTGGTCTACACGCACCCCGTCGCCGACGGCGGCTTCGCGAACTTCACCGTGAAGGACTAGCCGCGGCGCACGCTTTGCCTTGCGAAGGTTTGTTGGTTTGCTCTCACTCGTCTACGCCGACCTTGTACTGCTGCTTGAGCGCTTCGAGTTGGACCTTGAGCTTCTCCACGGCCCCCGCGTAAGCCGGGTCGTTGTAGACGCTGTTGGTTTGCTGGGGGTCTTTCTCGAGGTCGTAGAGCTCCCAGTAGCCGTGGTCTTCGTGGTAGAAGTGCATGAGCGAGTACCGCCCGGTGCGGACGCCCTCGTGCGGCGGGACGCGGTGCGGGCGGGGGTATTCGTAGTAGTGGTAGTACACGCCATCGCGCCAGGCGCCGGCGTTTTTACGGGCGAGGTCAAGCAGCGATCGGCCGTGCATCGGGGTCTCGGGCTTGGCCCCCGCGAGGTCTAGGAACGTCGGCGCGTAGTCGATGTTCTGCACGAGTTCCTCGACGCGTGTGCCCGGCTTGATCACGCCAGGCCAGCGGGCGACCAGCGGCATCGCTAAAGACTCTTCGTACATCCACCGCTTGTCGTACCAGCCGTGCTCGCCGAGGTAGAAGCCCTGGTCGGAGCTATAGATCACGATCGTGTTCTCTTTGAGCCCCGGGTTGTCGTCGAGGTACTTGAGCACTCGGCCGATGTTCCGGTCGACGCCCGCGATGCAGCGGAGGTAGTTCTTGACGTAGCGCTGGTACTTCCACTGCTCGATTTGCTTGGGCGACATGCTCTTCATGTTCTTGCGGAAGGCTTCGTTCTCGGGTTCGAAGTGCTTGTCCCACTCGGCCCGTTGTTTCTCATTGAGCCGGCCGATCTTGCGCTCGTAGTGCTTGTACAGCGCCTCGCTTTTGTCAAGCGGGCAGTACAGGTCGTAGGCGAAGAACATGTGCCGATCGATTTCCATCTCTGTGTTTGCGGCGGCTTTGCCCCGGCCCTTGTAATCATCAAACAGCGTGTCGGGCTCGGGGATGTCCTGATCGCGGTACAGGCCGAGCTCTTCGGGCGCGGGCATCCACGTGCGGTGCGGGGCCTTGTGCTGGAGCATGAGCATGAAGGGCTTGTCCTTATCCCGGCCTCCTTCGAGCCAGCCCAGGCCAAGGTCTGTGACGACGTTGGTGCAGTGGCCCTGGACGCGGACTCTGCCTTCGGGCGTGATGAGGTCCGGGTTGTAGTACTCACCCTGGCCGGGGAGGATCATCCAGTGATCGAAGCCTTTGGGGGTGTCGTGCAGGTGGTATTTGCCGATCATCGCGGTGGCGTAGCCCGCCTTTTGGAGCAGCTTGGGGAAGGTCTGCTGGGATGAGTCGAAGCGGTTGGTGTTCGTCATGAACCCGTTGGCGTGGGAGTGCAGGCCCGTGAGGATCGTGGCGCGGGAAGGCCCGCAGATCGAGTTGCCGCAGAAGGAATTGAGGAAGATCGCGCCCTCGCTGGCGATGCGGTCGATGTGCGGGGTCTGGTTGATCTTGCTGCCGTAGGCGCTGATGGATTGCGACGCGTGGTCGTCGGTGAAGATGAAGATAATGTTGGGCCGGCTCTGCTTGGCCTGGTCGACATCAATGGCCGTCGCCGGGACGCTGCTGCAAGCCGAGGCGGTAAAGACCACAACGAAGAGTGCCAGAAAACAAACGAATCGGGTTACCATGGTATGCTCCGGCGTTCCGATAAGCGTTGGAAGCGAGTTTGCTCAGCCCCGCTTGGGTCAGGGCTCAAGACTGACGATAACAAGACCATCATGCTACACCCTCTTCGATCAGTCGTCTGTATCTTGCTGGTGTTTGCGGCCGCCTCGGTTGGCTGCAAGGCGGGCTCAGGCTCGGCCGCGAAACCGCCCGGCGCCGACTCACCCATCGCGCCCGAGGCGCGGGCCCGTGCCCAGGCGCTCACCGACAAGGGCACCGAACTCAAGTCCGAAGGCTTCAGCGCCCAGGCGCTCAGAGCGTTCACCGCGGCCGTTGAAGAAAACCCCCAGCTCACCGAGGCGCACCTGGGCATCGGCACGATCTTCCGCGAGCGCGGCATCTACGACAAAGCCGACACCGCCTACCGCAAGGCGGTCGTCTCCGACCCCAACAACTTTGACGCCCGCTACCTGCTGGGGCTGACCAACCAACTCAAGGGCGACCTGCCGCGCGCGATCTCGTCGTACAAGCGCGCCCTGATCCTCGACAAGAACAGCTACGAAGCCAACCGCGACATGGGCTCGGCGATCCTGCAGTCGGGCCGGGCGCGTGAAGCGATCCAGTTCGCCAAGCGCG
>JAHQVV010000151.1 GCA_019634195.1 Phycisphaeraceae bacterium
AGCGGCTGTCCGTCGCCCGCGTGTTGCTGCACGACCCGAAGGTGCTGCTGATGGACGAGCCGGCGTCGGGCCTGGATCCGCGTGCAAGGATCGAGATGCGCGAGCTGCTCAAAGAGCTGCACCGCATGGGCAAGACGATCCTCATCAGCTCGCACATCCTGCTCGAACTCGCGGACTTGTGTAACAAGGTCGGCATCATCGAGCAGGGCGAACTCAAGTTCGTCGGCACCACCGACGAGATGCTCGCGAGGGCCCGCACCGGCAACGTCGTGCATGTCACCGTCGACCGCACCGACGCCGCGGCCGACACGCTCAAGCAGATGGACGGCGTCGTCGGCGTCGAACGCGGCGGGGCGATCCTAAAAGTCGCACTCGATGAGAACCACTCCGCCGCGGACGTCGCGGGGCGTCTGGTCCACGACGGCTTCAGGCTGATGAGCCTGGAAGAAGAACAAGTCAACCTCGAAACCGCGTTTATGCGGCTGACCAAAGGCTTGGTGCAGTAAGTCTTCTCTGTGTAGCGGGAGACGCGCAGCGTCCCATTCGAACGGCCGCGAGTTGTCGCACGGGACGCTGGCGTCTCCCGCTACACAATTTAGCGCAATAAAAAACGCCGCCTGAGATTGTCAAGCGGCGTTTCGTTTGGATGGTTGTCGTAAGCCTTACTCGGCTTCTTTGAACATCTCGTGGTCCTTGTTGCCGCCGGAGAGGATGAACGCGGTCAGGTCACGCAGTTCGTTGGCGTTCATGGAATCGACCAGGCCCGCGGGCATTGTCGAGACCTTCGAGATGTTCTCCTCGGCGATCTGATCGGCCGGTACAACGACCTTGTTGTCCGGCTGACGCGGGTCGGGCAGGACCACAACGCCCGCATCCGTCTTCTCGATCATCCGGCCGACGATGGTCTTGCCGTCTTTGGTGACGATCTCGGTCATCGCGTACTGATCGGAGATATCGTGGCTCGGCTCGATCGTCGCCCGCATGAGGTCGGCGACACTGAATTTGTTGCCAGCCGTAGTGAGCTGCGGTCCGATGTCCGCGCCCATCTTGTCGACGACGTGGCACTGTGAGCAAAGCGCGGACTGGTACAGGCCTGCACCCTTCATAAAGTCGCGCCCGACGAGCTTGCCCTCGACGATCTTGGTCGCGGTCGCGGTCGTCCACTTGCGACCCGGGCCCTTGGGCTGAACGATCGGGTAGGGCGACTTGATGGTGGGCTCATCGATGATCGAGCCGAGCCGTAATTTTTCATCAGCAGACAGCGTGGCGACGGACTGCACGCGGATCTTTTTGAGTGCCTGGGCGTACGAGTTCCCGCCGCCGGACTGCGTCGCGAGGTTCAGCCAAGAGAAGTAAGCCTGTCGCTGGGTCATGGTCCAGCCGTCCTTGATGTTGCGGAGCATGAACGCGATGCCCAGTTGCACCGATGGTGGCGGGTTTTCTTTCATCGCTAGGATGGCGGCGCCATAGCGGTCGTTCTGTGCTGCCAAGTCCAGCCACGGCGGGGTCGGCGTCTGCACGCTATTCATCAGGTCAAGCGCGAACTGGATCGCACCCGGGTCACCGAGCGCGACGCGGAGGCGTACGATCTCGGTATTGACCGGCAGGCTCTCGGTGGGCAGGAAGCCCTCGAGCTTGGCGAGGATCGCGTCACGCATGCGGAGGTGACCCTCGGAGTACGTGCGGACCTGCGTCTTCGGGTCGATGGTTGCCTTGCGGTACATGGCGACCGCGACGGCACGGGTCCACGCGAGTTGTTGGAGTTCGGACTTCGGCTCGGCAGCGACCAGAACACCCATCGCGTTGCCGTGCTTGTGACGCGCCAAGGCAAGACCGGCCATGACCCGGGTCATCGTGTCGTCTTCAGCCGTCGCCTTCTCGAGCCAGCGGTCGATTGGCTGGTGCTCCAGTGCGACGCGGGCGACGAAGCGGATGAAGCGATCGTCGTGGCCGAGGTTTTCCCAGATGAAATGGATCTGGTCGGCCGGTGTGTCGGGGGTGTGCAGGGCTTCGAGTTCTTTGCGGAGCTTGGCCAATTCGGTCAGCGGCTTGACCTCGGGGACGGCCTTGTCGTTCACGCCGTAGTACGAGACGCGGTAGAACGCTGAATCGCCGCCCCGGCCGCCGGCGGTGAAGTACATGTGGCCGTCGTCGGCGATCGCAACATCGGTGACGGGCAGGGGCTTACCCATGACGAAGGGTTCGATCTCGCCGGCATAGGTTGCGCCGTCAGGCTTGAGGTGCGTGGCGTAGATGGTGCCGTAGGTCCAGTCCAAGGCGTAGAGCGCTGACTGGTACTTGGTGGGAAAATTAGCACCGGTACCGAAGGTAACACCGACGGGCGAGCCCGGGCCGATATCAACGACCGAGCCGAGCGAGTCTTCGTAATAGGTCGGCCACTTGCCCGACCCGTTACGCCAGCCGAACTCCGCGCCGCTGACGGCGTGATTAATCCGGGTGGGTCGGTACCACGGCTGGCCTAGGTCCCATTCCATATCGGCGTCATAGGCGAAGATTTCGCCGTTGGGGTGTACATCGAAGTCGTATGCGTTTCGGAAACCGGCGCAGATCAGTTCAACGTTCTTGCCATCCGGGTCAACCCGGGCGATCCAGCCGCCAGGGGCGAGGACGCCCGAGGCGTGGCCGCGGCCGTCGGGGTTTTGTGGCAGCACATGATCTTCGTCCCAGAGGCCATTGACCGGTCGGCTTGATGTGAGCTTAGGGAGCGCGACATAGTTGCCGGCGATCAGGTACAAGCCCGTGCCGTCAGGGGTGGGGACGATCGCGTGGGTCGTATGCTCGCCTCCAGATTTTGCCGCCATGAGCAGTTCTTTTGCGTCGTAAAGACCGTCGCCGTCAGTGTCGCTGACTCGGACCAAGCCGTTGCCCGTCTCCATCACATAGAGGGCGTCGAATACGTATCGCAGGCCTTGTGCGCCGTTGAGTGCGACGGGGTGTGCGATGACTTCGGTCGTGCCGTCGTGATCGTCCACGGCGGGGGGCTTGACAGTGAAGAGGGTCTGGCGGGTCTTCTTGACCTCCTTGCCGTCGACCTTGATTTTGTATTGCCGGTATTGCGCCGAGACAAACAGTGTGTTGTCCGGGCCGGCGCAGATCGCGACCCACGAGCCGTGCGTTGGGGGGTCCGTTTCGAAAAGTTTCTCGACGAGGAAGCCGTCTTTGACGGTCAGCCCCTCGGCCTTGCGCGGATGGTCGGGCGACTCGGGCTCGGGCAGCATGACGATCTCAGGCTCGGCCGGTTCCTCGGGTGTCGTGTCGGCGGCCTCGGTGTTTGTGTTCTCGGTCGGGGCATCGGTGTCTTCTCCGGACTCGCCGCAGCCGGGCACCACGAGCAACGAGGTCAGCAGCAGTACTGCCAGTCGCAGATCAAACAGGGCGAGGATCGAACGCTTCATCATGGGTGTTCTCTTCAATGGATGGACGGCTGAGGGCTTGTGATGTGACGCCACAACTTTCGGCGAATTAACGCCGAATCATATAGGAATTGAATTGTTTAAGGTAGCGGTAAATAGCTTGTCGGGCAGGCGGCAAGCCCATTGTTGGCAAGGCTTTCTGCGATCGCAACAGCATGCTGTTGGCTTCCAACAATCGTGAACAAAGCCGAGCCCGATCCGGTGAGGTAGGCCTGCACGCCCTGTGCAGCCAGGGTCTGCATCGCGTGCTCGATCGGTGGGCAGGTCTTCGCCGCCGCCTTGGCGAGGTCGTTCATCGGCGCGGGCAAGCCTGAAGCGTGCCGCCAGCGATCGGCCAGCTCTGCCAGTTCGCTGTCGGGACGCGCCGTGTTGTCTGATGCGTCGAAGGTGGCGTAGACCTCGCCGGTTGGGCATGCGCCGTCCGGGAAGATCAGCAGCGCATCAAAGGCTGGCAGTGAATTGATCGGCTCGATCATGTCGCCCGTACCCGTGACCAGCGCGGCCTTGTGCCCGAGGCTGGGTGGCATCGAGCGGTCTGATTGGGTCATCGCATGCACTGCGAACACAACGTCCGCGCCAAGCGAACCTGCCACTTCGAGGACCTGCTTGTCGTCAATCGGCAGGCCGAAAAGCCGGCGTAAAGACAGGAGCACGCCCGCGGCATCGGACGAGCCGCCCCCAAGCCCCGCGCCCACGGGAACGCGTTTCGTCAGCGCTACCTCCACCGGCAGGGGCTTGTCTGCCACTTGCTCCATCACTGCGTGGGCGCGGACGATCAGATCGCTTCCGATGGGCCAATCGATGGGTGTTGGTCTCGGGGCAGTCTCGTGCCACACGCGCGTAAAGCGGCTTGTCTTGTCGTGGCTTGGCGTCATCGTCAGCTGGTCGCCGAACCCGACGGTGACCATCACGCTCGCGATCGGGTGCAGCCCGTCGGCGCGTGGCGCACCGACGGCGAGTGTCAGGTTCAGCTTGGCCGGGCAGATAACCGAGATGCGTCTATCCGCATGTTTGTTTTGCATCCGTATAGCCTAGCTTGGGCGCATGACAAACGGGGCAGGCGGTTTGCCTGCCCCGCGTGGGGAGTCCTCTTGTTAATGCAAACGCTTAGTATGTAGTTTCCGCTTCGGCATCGGCGAGCTTGAGCGTCGCGGCCTCGTCTTCGGCGAGATCGCCAGCCTGTGCCGGGATGTCCAGCAGCGTGAGGATCTGGTCTGGGGCGAGCCCCAGGTTGACCGCGCCGTGCAGGGCGGCCCAGGTCTTGCGGGCGGCGGCCTGATCGCCAAGCGACTCGGTCCAGCCCGCGAGGATGCGGCGGACGATGGCGGGCAGGGCCTCGGATTGCTGCTGCTTGCCGATCGACGCCAGCCAGAACATCAGGCGGTACTGCTCGGGCTGCTCCGCGGCGACACGGGCGTACATCAGCACCGTTTTACTCAGCGGCGATCGCAGTTCGGCGTGCTCCGCTACCGCGTCAAAGCGACGCTGGCAGACCGCGTCGAGCAGTTGACGCTTGTCCTTGAAGTATCGATAGATCGAGCCAACCGCGCAGTCCAGCTGCTTGGCGATCGTGCGGATGGTTGTGCCGTCGTAGCCCTTCTCCCGCAGGACCCGCGCCGTGGCGTCGAGGATCTGCGTGCGGTCCAGGCAGGTCGGCGTCTTCGCCTGCGGGGCGTCGTCGCTCTGATCGGCCAGGGCTGGGTTGATGGGGGCGGGCATGACGAATCCCGGGTGGGTCAGGCGTCGTGCGGGGTCGGTGTGAGCGGCGGATGGGGTTGTGCTTCCTGCGTCCATCGAAGTTCACCTCCCTGTGAACTTGGTTTATTTTGTTGGTGAGGCTTGCCCGTCAAGCCTCCGCTGAAAATCCTATCGGACGTAGCCTACCAAAACGACCAAAGTTCGTGTGAAAACTTTTTCAGAGTGTTTTCAACACGGCCCAGCACAGCAAGACACCCACCAAAACCCCCAACGCTGCGGTCAGCGGCAGGGCATGGCGGTCGCGCCAACGCACCAGACGCACCAGTGCGCTAGCGCGGTACACCGAGATCGGCCGGCCCGTGCGGTACGCCGAGAGGTCTTGGAATAGTTCGTTGACCGAGCTATACCGGTCGGCCGGATCCTTCTGAAGCGCCTTGAGGCAGATCGCTTCCAGCTCCGGGGGCACATCACGCTCCGGCGCCATCTCGCTGGGGACCGGGGTCGGCCGCTCAAGGACCTGCGCGAGCACCTCCTCGACATCGTTGCCCCAGACCAGGTTCTTCGCCGTGAGCATCTCGAAGAGGACCGAGCCGAGGTTGTAGACGTCTGTCCGCTCGTCGAGGCTGTCGTCGCCACGGGCTTGCTCGGGGGACATGTACAGCGGCGTGCCGTACCGCTTGCCCGGCTGGGTCAACTCCAGCGAGACCGCCTTCTTGCCGGTTGCTTCCTTGACCACCGCCTCCTCGACGGCGCTGCTGGGCGTTTCGCCACGCACCTTCGCCAGGCCCCAGTCCAGCACGGTCACCTCGCCAAACTCGCCGACCAGGATGTTGGCGGGCTTGAGGTCGCGGTGGATCACGCCCTGCTTGTGGGCGTAGGACACGGTCTGGCAGGTCTGGATCAGGACATCCACCAGCACCGCCAACGGGTACTGCTCGCTCACCATGCGGTCCTTGGCAGCGATCGACATCAGGATCGAGCGCAGGTCCTGGCCCTCCAGCTTCTTCATCGTGAAGAACAGCTCACCCGACCGGTCCCGGCCCAGCTCGTAGACCGGCACCGTCCCGGGGTGCGCGATCATCGCCGTCACGCGCGCCTCCCGCAGGAACCGGGCGGTCTCTAAATCCGACGACTGCAGGTGATCGTGCAGGGTCTTGTAGACCACCGTGCGGTGCAGGTTCTTGTCCAGGCAGGTCTGCAACTCGGCCGTGCCCCCCTCGGTCAGCGGCATGAAGTCGGTGTACTTCAGCGAACCACTGAGCCACTGCCGGGGCATCGGCGCATCGGTCTCGGCGATGTTGATCGGGTTAGAGGCGTCGGGTTGTTCGTTCGGCTCGCTCATCTAAGTACTAGCCTACATCGGCATCGGCGGGTACGACAGCTTAACCGCGCGCTCCGTCAAAGACCCCCAGCCCGACCCAGCCAAGGCCCGCCATACAACCGGACTTTCGAGGGTTATCTCTCTCCCCGCCCGCCCAAAGCCCCCGCGCACAACCGGTGCGCCCCCGCGCGCACCCGCCCAAGCCCACGGCGTTGAAGCGCGTCTTGCGAGCGTTCATGCCGTGGGATCGAACAATGCGTCACCCCAAACGCCTCCCTCATCTAATACCCTCAAACCCTCCTCCGCGCGCGCAACGCCCAAAACAACCTGCCACGACAACCCCACGCCTCCACCCCGCGACGAGTTTCATGCACCCGCTGGGCGACCCTTCGGCACACCCCATCACCGCGTGGCCGTGGCGTCGCGCAGTGATCCCACGGCCACCCGCCTGGGTTGGGGTTCACGCTTAGCAGTGCGAGAAGAGAGTGCGCATAAAAACAGGCCCCTCAAGTGAGGAAGCCCGTCGAATGGGTCGGACGCTGGGTTGGCTCGCGTGACTAGGCGGCCGTTTTGTCACAGTCCTTGTCGCAGCTCTTCTTCTCAGGCGCGGTGTCGATGACGGCCTGGCACTTCGCGCAGCCGGCTTCCGCACCCTGCGAGGCGACGTGGTGGGTCATGTAGGTGGCAAAGTGGACGGGGCATTGCACCAGCTCGGAATCGATCAGGCCGAAGCCGGCCTCCTTGATCCAGACAGGCTTGCCGGCCTTGCCAAGCGTCAGGACGGCTTGGCCGTGCTCGCTGAGCTCGGTGTCCTCCAAAGCCGTCGCGATCGGGCAGGTCTTCTCACCGTGTGCTTCTGCGGTAGCACGCGTTTTGACCTCGCCAGTCTTCGGACAGACATAGGTGTCACCCTCCGCGGCCGTGGCCACGGTTGATTTCTTACACGACTGGCAGTCGTCGCCAGCAAAGCCGGTCGTTGCAAAGGCCAGTGCGCCCACGCTAAAGATCAACACGAGAGCATAAACAAGTTTCATCACGATACTCCTGAAAAAGTCAATTGGATATTGGCGAGTAGGTCACTGGATCGTCGGGCCGGTCCAGGTCACTAAACAACGTTAAACGATGCGCATCGCTTGTTTAATCGTTGGGGTGCCGGATTATTCCCGGCCGTTCAAAATTTTTTTCTGGCCGTCGCGATGAAGGGAAACGTGAGCACGTGTGAGAGAAGATGATGCAATGATCTTTTGGGAGGGTGAGGCTCCTGCCGAACCGGAAGCGAGAGAAGATTTGCGGTTCGGCAGGAGCCTCACCCTCCCATAAACCGACTTCTCACACACTTCCTGAGCCTTGCGTGTGGCGATACAGCAATTGCACGGGTGGTTGCTTCGCGCTGCTGATTGTGAGCAGAAGCGTGACACCGCCGCCGCGTCACATGCTGAGCGAGTAGAAATCTAATAGAGCACGAAGCGTCAGCGAGTGTCAAGAATCATCTGTGACCCGTGGCATTCGCTCACGCTTCGTGCTCTGACCAGGCAAGGGTGGCCGGCGTCTGAGCCTGCGAAGACCCGGGACGAACTGGCGTTGGACCTATCTTAAGAACGTGTACGAGAAATGGTCAGATTGGCTCACGGTGGGATAGGCTTCCGGCCTGTCGTCAAGGCGCAGCCTTAAATCAGCAAGTTGTTCAGGCCTACGGCCTGACGACAGGCAAGATGCCTATCCCACCTAAGGCACGTCCCGTACACGTTCTAAGAAGATCCGTTCCGGGGCATCCCCAAGCCGCCTGCCCCTGCCACCCGCCGCCCAAATATAGAATCCGGTTAGCAGCGGGTCTGGTCTCGAAAAAGGGTGCAAGAACATCAAAATGATTTGATG
>JAHQVV010000152.1 GCA_019634195.1 Phycisphaeraceae bacterium
ATGAGTTGTGACTGACGATCAGGCCTTGATATGACTCGCGGCGGCTTTCCGCGCCCCATCCAATCACATCCGCTCAACCACGCCGATCCCAAGCAGCCCAAGCCCACGCTCAAGCGTCAGCGCCACAAGCTTGCATAGCGCCAACCGACCCTCGCGAATTTCCAGGGGCACATCCGATTTCAACACCGGGCAGGACTCGAAGAATTTATGGAACGCCGACGCCAGCTCGTACAGGTAATTGCACATCCGGTGCGGCTCGAGCGAGTCCGCGACGGAATCCACTGTTGAGCCGAACTGCATCAGCTTGAGCACAAGCGCCTTCTCGGCGGGCTCTTGCACCTGCACATGATCGGAGGTAAAGCCTGCGAAATCGATCTCGCCCTTGCGGAAGATGCCATGCACCCGGACATAAGCGTTGATCAGATACGGCGCGGTGTTGCCATCGAGCGCGAGCATGCGGTCCCAGCTGAACTTGTAGTCCTTGACCCGATCGCTGGACAGGTCGGCATACTTCAGCGAGCCGAGGCCGACGACCCTGCCCACGTGGTCCGCCTCTTCGCCGGTCAGCTCCGGGTTCTTCTCCTTGCACACCGTGATCGCGCGCGACTCCGCCTCATCGATCAGGTCAACGAGCCGAACGACGTCGCCGTCCCTTGTTTTGAAGGGCTTGCCGTCCTCGCCCATCACCGTGCCAAACGGCACGTGCTCCAGGCTCGCATGCCCAAACCAGCCCGCGTCCTCTGCGGCCCTGAACGCCATCGCGAAGTGCTGCGACTGACGCGCGTCCGTCACGTAAACGATCCGCGAGGCCTTGAGTTCATCGACGCGGTAGCGGATCGCCGCGAGGTCGGTCGTGGCATACAGGTAGCCGCCGTCAGACTTCTGCACGATCATCGGCAGCGGATCGCCGTCCTTGTCGCTGAACCCCTCGACGAAAACAACGCCCGCGCCTTGGCTGGTTTCCAGTTTGCCGTCTTGCTTGAGCCGATCGACCACGCCGGGCAGCTTGTCGTTGTAAAAACTCTCGCCGCGGATATCGCCCGGCTCGAGCAGCACGCCCATGCGTTGGTAGATCGACGCGAAGTAGGTCTCACTCTGCGAAACGAGCTTCTTCCATGCGGCGAGTGTCGCTTCATCACCACCCTGCAACGCAACGACGCGTTGCTTCGCCCGCTCGGCGAAGTCCGGCTCCGCATCGAAACGCTTCTTTGATTCTTTGTAGAGCTTGGTTAGATCGCCCAGGCTCTCCTGCTCGGCCTGCCCTGTCTCGAGCAGGTGTTCGATCAGCATGCCAAACTGCGTACCCCAGTCGCCGACGTGGTTCTGCCGGATGACGTTGTGGCCTTGGAACGTGAGCACGCGCGCGATGGCGTCGCCGATGACCGTCGAGCGCAGGTGGCCGACATGCATCTCCTTGGCGACGTTCGGGCTGGAGTAATCCACCACAACCGTTTGCGGCTCATCCAGCGCCGGCACGCCAAGCCGATCGTCGCCGAGCATCGCGTGCGCGGCACTGGCCAACGCGCGAGCGGATAGATGCAGGTTGATAAAACCGGGCCCCGCGATCTCGACCTCCTCGATCAGCTCGCCCATCTCGACCCGGTCCACCACCGCCTGGGCGACCTCGCGTGGCGGCTTGCCGAGCTGTTTGCCGAGCTTCATCGCAAGGTTCGCCTGGTAGTCGCCAAACTTGGGGTTGTTCGCGGGCCCCAGCATCGGGTCGGCGTTGGCGTAAGCATCGCCATACGCTGCAACGAGTGCCGCGGACAAAACATCTTTGAGTTGGGTGGTCACGTCGGCCATGGGCCAAGCATAATAACGACCCGTATGGGCATCGGCGGCAAAGATCTCGGCACAAATCGGTCTAGCTGGGCATATTTGAGAAACTATTGCTTCCCGCCTGCTTCTTTCCTGCTTACAATATCGCAAACCGATCAATCAGACACCAACCAAAGACTGGAGCTTCGGGATGAAAAAATGGACCCTCTTGGCAATGCTGTTCGTCTTCACGCTGACCCTTGGGCTCTCCCACGCGGACGAAACGAAGCAGACCCTATTCAACGACAAGTGCCCGATCAGCGGCGCGGACGTGAACCCCGAGAAGTCCTCCGACTACAAGGTCGAGTTCTGCTGCAAGAACTGCAAGGCCAAGTTTGACAAGAATCCCTCGAAGCATCTGGACAAAGCCGCCGCAGGCGAGCCGGGCAAATGCATCTTCAATGGTAGAGCCGCCAAGACCAGTTCGACCCTAGCCATTGGCTTCTGCTGCGGCAACTGCAAAGGCAAGTTCGACGAGGATCCCAACAAGTTCATTACCAAAGCGAAACCCGCTGAGAAAGACGAAGACTAGAGCACACAGCAAGTACAAGCTAAAGAAAAACCCGCCCAGCAGGCGGGTTTTTTATTTCATCAGTACTTCAGCTTTCTCAGATCTCGTCTTCGATGTCCGTCGTGCGGTGCTGCAGCTGCGCCTTAAGGCGGGCAAGGATCGACGAGTGCATCTGGCTGACGCGCGACTCGGAGAGGTCTAGCGTCACGCCGATCTCCTTCATCGTCATCTCTTCGTAGTAGTAGAGGATGATGATAAGGCGCTCGGCACGGGTCAAGCCCTTGGTGATCACGTCCTTGAGGTCACGCTTCTGCACCGCGGTCAGCGGGTTGACCTGCCGGGTGTCCTTAAGCACGTCGATCTCGCGGACATCCTTGTTCGAGTCGGTCTCGAACCACTTGCGGCTCAGCGACACCGTCGAGACGGCACCCGCGTCCTTCTGGATCTTGGAGTACTCGTCCTGATCGCAGCCGATCTTATCGCGGAGCTCGTCGTCGGTCGGCCGTCGGCCGTGCTCCATCTCGAACGATCCGCGGGCCTGGTTGACCTGACTGGAGCGCGAGCGGACCAGGCGCGGGACCCAGTCCATCGACCGCAGCTCGTCCAGGATCGCGCCGCGGATACGCGGGGCACAGTAGGTTTCAAACTTAACCCCCCGCTCCATGTCGAAGGCGTCGATGGCGTCCATCAGGCCGAAGATGCCAGCCGACATCAGGTCATCGACATCGACTTCATCGGGGAGCTTGGTGTGCACGCGTTCGGCGTTGTAGCGGACCAGCGGCAGGTAGAACTCCATGAGCTCGTTGCGCATCGCCTCCGTAGGCTTGGCCTTGTATTTGACCCACACCTTCTTGATCTTCTCTTGCTGCTCGGGCGTGGGTTTTCGATGTGCTTGCCTGATTCGGGCCATGGTCAGCTCCTTGACCGGGTTGCCTCAACGCATCCCTGCGTGGGCGGGCTAAATAAGTCTTCAAATAACACAAGGACCGGAAACCGGCCTCTGCTTTCTTTCCAGGTCTGGTTAACCAGCCCCCACCTGCGTAGGGTCTGAATCGTAAACTTCATTCTCATCGGGGATCGGGTTTTTTAGACGGTGCCGATCGATCTGTTCGTTCACGCAGCGCAGCAACAGCGAGCCGAGCACCGAGCCAATGGCCCATGCAATAAAGCAGACAAGCAACGCGCTAAGCAGAATCGACAACCATTCGTTGCCATTGGCAAGGCCAACGACAATCGTGGCTGCGAAGCAGACCAACGCGAAACTGGTTGCGATGACACGTGCGGGGATTGCGAGCACTCCGTTGCTGGCGTTACTTCTTGAATCTTGAAAGGCTCATACGCACCCAGCATCCTTGCCAGGTCGACACGAGTTTACCGAATTTACCACAAAGATGAAAGCGATGAACGGTGATGTTGAAAAAAAAGTTGCAGGCGTTTAAATGTGATCGAGGATCACGGCTAAAAACGCTTTCGACAAAATCTCGATGCGCGCATGAATGAATCCATTCGACACGGCGTCGGCGAGCGGACAGAGCAGATACAAGAAAAGGGTTCACCCGCCGACGAGCCTGGATGTCATGCGACGAAGCAAGCCGGTGCGCGCGGGCTCGGGCTCGGCGGCGTGCTTATCGAGCCGGTGCGCCAGCGCGCTCAACGCGACCGCCGCCTGAGTCTGCCGATCATCGATCGCGAAGGGGCGACGGTTGCGGATCGACGCGCGGACATGAGGGTCGCTCAGCACGCAGCCGGCGTAAGGCAGATCAAGGCCCAGGAATTTACGGCAGACGTTGGCGACTCGGGTATACACCTGCCGGCCTTCTTCGGGGTCATTGGCTTGATTGACAAGCAGCCGGGCATCGAGATGGGTGTTTTGCCGGTGCGCGGTCTTGATGACGGCGTATGCATCGGTGATCGCGGTCGGGTCGGGCGTGGTCACGATCAAAACACGGTCCGCAGCGGATAAAAAGCCGAGCACGCCAGGGCCGATCCCCGCGCCGGTGTCGATCAGCAGCACGTCGTAGGCCTGCTCGAGCCTGGCAAACTGCTGGATCAACCGCTCGCGCTGAGCGGTGCCCAGCGCCGCCATCTGAGCAAGGCCCGAAGCGCCTGGGATCAATGAAAACCCGCCCGGCGCCTGGATCACGATCTCTTCGATCTGCCTGCGGCCTGTCACGACGTGCGCCAAGGTATGCACCGGCATCACGTTGCAAAGCACATCCGCGTTCGCGGTGCCCATGTCCGCGTCTAACAGCGCCACTTTCCGTCCCATCCGCGAGAGGAGGATCGCCAGGTTCACCGCGACGGTTGACTTGCCGACGCCGCCCTTGCCGCTGGAGATCGCCAGGGCCTGGGCCAGCTTGGGCCTGGGTTGCTCGTGGGGCTCAGCAGACAACCCGTCCGCCTGCAGCGAACTGTCCCGCATCAATCCCCGAAGCATCTCGGCCTGATCCACGGTCATTCGTCTCCGCTATCGTCGCCCATCACCAGCGTTGCGAGCCGGTCTGAGTCGCCTGGTTCGATCTCATGGGGCACTTCTTGCCCGGTCGTAATATAGCTGACTTTCTTGCCCACGCGTCGAGCCACGTTCAGCAGCACCCCGCCGGTCACCGCCTCGTCCAGTTTCGTGAAGATAATCCGGTCCGCATCCACCGCCGAGAAGCGGTCAATCGTCTGTAGCAGAACCTTCTGGCTGACCGTCGAGGAAAGCACCAGGTGCGTCTCGTGCGGGTTGGCGGCGGCGAGGACCTGCTTCAGCTCGCCGAGTTTGTCGGAGGCCTTCTGCGATCGGCCGGCGGTGTCAATGAGGATCGCGTCGAGGTGCCGGTACTCGGCGATCGCGTCGGCGAGCTGCTCGGCGGTGTTCACGACCTTCAACGGCAGGCCGATGATCCCCGCGTAGGTGCGGAGCTGCTCGACGGCGGCGATACGGTAGGTGTCCATCGTGATCAGGCCGACCTTCTTGCCCTGCTTGAGCTTGAAGGTCGCGGCGAGCTTGGCGATCGTCGTCGTCTTGCCGACACCGGTCGGCCCGATGAGCGCGATGGTGCACGGCCGGCCGTCCTCGGGCTGCTCGAGCTTGCCAGAGCCGCCTTCGACAGGCAGCCGACGCGCGATCTCGTCATGCACCGCGCGACGAACCGCATCGCTATCGGCGATCGCCTGCTTGGAGAGCCCCTGGCTCACCTTCGTCACGATCTCCTCGGCCAACTCCTCGGCAACCTCCTGCTCGATCAACTTGAGGTAATGCGCAACCAGCGGGTCGGGCAGTTCGGGCGTCCCATCGCAGGGCGTCTCTTCCTGCGGCATCGACGCCTTCTGCTGACGCATCATCTTCACCATCATCTGCTTCATGGCGGTGAGTTCGTCGGCAAGGTGGTTGTTGCCGGGTTGCTGAACGGCGACGGGGGGCGAGGCGACGGGCTTGGGCGATTCGCGGACAACGGGTTGAGACACCGGCGTTGCAGGCGCGGGGCTCGGCGTCTGGGCTGCTTGCGTTGGTGCAGGCGGCCCGCCGAGGTCCGCCCGTGCGGCGGCGTAGGTCTTACGGATGAGGTCGCCTGCACTCGGGTCGTTCGCGGCAGGCGGCTGCTGCCTTGTCGGCGGCATGACCTGCGACAAAGGCGCGCGGGCCTGCGCGACGCGCTGCCGGGCGGCCTGGTCGCCCTTGCGTTGGTACTTCTTGGCGAGCTGCCTGCCGTCGGTCGCGGTCACCTCGACGACCTGCCTGGCACCCATGCCCAATAGCCCACCCTTCTTGTAGCTGCGGGTGTGCAGGATGACGCCGTTGCTGCCGTAGGTCTGTTTGACCATCGCGAGCACCTCGGGCATTGATTTAGCGGTAAAGGTTTTCATAAGCATCCATGCCTGTGTTGAGACCTGAGTAGGTCACGTAAGCCGAACGATCCATCGCCGACTGTCGTTC
>JAHQVV010000153.1 GCA_019634195.1 Phycisphaeraceae bacterium
AGGCGTGCGTAGAGCGCCAGCAGTGCCGCTTCGTGCTCGTTAACCTCGACCCCTTCGGGCAGGTGGGCCTGCTTCTCGTCGGCGATGGTGTTGAGGATCAGCATGTCGCCGGGGTTGGCGATGACGTCGATCTTCTTCAGGGGCGACGCGATGATCTCGTCGAGCTTCTCGCCGATCTGACCGCCGACGGGGACCAGCTCTTCGCCGGACTCGGTGTCGATGATCGGTGCCGCGGCGTAGTGCTCGGCCTGGAGCGCGGTGACCTTGACCGACTCGACGTTGTAGAAGGTGCTCAGCAGCTTCGCCGTCGTCGAGAAGTCCTCGTCGAGCGCCCGCAGGAACGTCGTCGCGGGGATCTTGGTCGACTGGTCGATGCGCATCTGCAGCACATCTTTCTTGCTGACTTCCAGCTCGATCCACGAGCCGCGCTCGGGGATGATGCGTGCCGAGTGCAGCGGCCGGTCGCCTTCGCTGGACGCGATGGAGAAGTCCACACCGGGTGAGCGGTGCAGCTGGTTGACGATGACGCGCTCGGCACCGTTGATGATGTACTCGCCGCCGCCCATCATGACGGGGACTTCGCCGAGGTAGATCTCTTCCTCGGGGACCTCCGACACGTCCTTGCGGACGAATCGCACGCCGATGCGGAACGGCATGCCATAAGTCAGGCGCAGTTCTCGGCACTCGTCGGGTGTGTAACGTGGTTCGTCCAGCTTGTAGTACTGATACTCCAGCTGCATGTTGCCGTCGTATGAAACGATCGGGAACACTTCACGCAACAGCGACTCGAGACCGATGCTCGTGTCACGTTCGTCGTGCGCTTTGTCTAGCTGGATGAATCGGTCGTATGCAGCCTCTTGGACTTGGACCAGGTTCGGGATGGGTAGAGCGTCTCCGCGCTTCGAATAGTCGCGCACAGAAGTCGTCTGCATCGATATCCTCGATCTTGCTTTGGGGGAGTCGTGTTTTCGGGTGAGCTGGGCGACCGCCTCGCCTGCCTGACCGTCGTGGGCTTAAGTTCCGCGAACCGAACACTATAAAGAAATAAATCACGTCCGGCAAGTCGGCGTGGAAAAAAATTTCAAGAACGGGCCCCGCCATGGCGCACGCTTTGCGATGCGGCGTCGATTTAACAGCCCATGAAGTTTTCAATTTATTTATTTATAATGACTTATAAATTATTTTAAGATCAACTAAGACCCCCCCTTCTCGCCCGTAGTGCTCCTTGAAAGCGGCATACCGCCGCAAGGGACGGCCCCATGCATCAGACAGGCCTGCAGCCACCGGCAACAACGGACACACGCCAGGCCCTTCATGAGGCGATCGCCCGGTACCACCGGCCGCTGGTCGCCTACGCCCTGAGCCAGACGGGCGACCTGCAGCGCGCCCAGGACGCGGCCCAGGACACGCTGCTCAAACTCTGCCAGCAGCCGGCGGACAAGCTCGGGCAAGACATCCTGCCCCGCTTGGCGCCCTGGCTCTTCACCGTCTGCCGAAACGCCGTGATCGACCTGCACCGGAAGGAGTCCCGCATGCCCCCCGGACTATCACAAGCCGCTCTCACAACAACAGACCCTTCGCCTGAAGAGCGCGCCGACACACACGATCAACAGGACCACCTGCTCGCCCTTGTCGCCGGGCTGCCCAGCCATCAACGCGAGGTCGTGCAGCTGCGTTTCCATGGCGGCCTGGCCTACCGCGAGATCGCCGACGTCACCGGCCACAGCGTCAGCTACGTCGGCGTCCTCCTGCACGACGCCATCGCCGCGCTACGCCAACAACTCACCGCGCTCAACGCTTAAGTCACAAACACGTGTAGCGGGTGACGCGGAGCGTCCCGTTCTCGAGCCATCTATCACGCTTCGCACGGGACGCTCCGCGTCACCCGCTACACCACACGAACACACCTTGATCAAAGAGGTTCATCATGACGAACAACACAACACCCGCCAATGCTTCCGGGGGCGACCCCGAACTCACCGCTTTCGCGCTCGGGGAACTCGAGCCCGGCAGCGACGCCTACAAGCAGGTCCAGGCCCTGCTCGACACCGACGCGGACGCCCGCGCCTACGTCGAACAAACCCGCGCCTTGGGCGAACAGCTCACCGCTTCCTATCACGGCAGCGATGCAGCAGCTTCCGGACTATCCGACCACCAGCAGGAAGAACTCTCCGCCATGATCGATCAGCACGACCGCGAAGCCCCCGCCCCAACCACGCCGCCCAAGCGCTTCTGGCTGTCACGCCCCGCGCTGATCGCCGCGGGCCTCGCCCTCGCCGCGGGCGCCGCGATCACGGCCATCTCGCTCATGGACGGCCCCGATACGCCGACGACTCGGCATGCCGACACGGACACGATCACCGGGCTGGACAAGGTCGGCGAGAGCCTGGCCGCGCCGGTCGCGGTCGACTTCGAGAACGCCCCGCTTGCCGAGGTCTTTGCCTTCCTCAACAAGCAGACCCAGGTCGCTTTTGATACCGACTGGGACGCGCTGGCCAAGCGCGGCGTCGACGCGAAGACCCCGGTCTCCCTCAAGGCCGATGAACTGGTGCCGGCGGGCCGAGTGCTCACCGCGGCACTGCAGGCCGCCTGGTCGCAGTCCCAGCACCCCGACCCGGCCCAGTGGACGATGACCGAGGCCGGCGTCACGGTCGCGCCGCAGTCCGCGCTGGTTGAAGCGCGCCTGGCAGCCACCGCCGCGCTGCTCAACAGCGATCGGCTGAGCACGGCCCCCCTCGACAAGCGGGTGCTCGCCGCCGACCGTGCCGAGGTGTGGGAGTCGGGCCTGTGGAACCAGATGCTCGCCAAGCGTGCCGAGGCGGCCGAGCACGTCCTCGCCGAGGCGGGTATGTCGCTGGTGCTCGCGGAATCGGCGGCGAAGACCCACGACTTCGACGCCGCCACCGAGCACGGGCGATACGCCTACCAGCTGCTCGCCTCGCACGGCCCGGTGCTCAAGGGCGATCAGTTTGACGCGCCGCTGCAGCGCATCGGCAAGCTCCAAGACACGGTCTACACCGGCCGGCTCGCGCAGGACAAAGCCGCCATCGCCAAGGCCGTCGAGGCGGCCAAGGCCAACGACACCGAGCTGGGCGCGTATGAATCCGCGATGCTCGCGGCGGTTGAAGCCTTGGACAACCAATCGTTCCAGGCCGCAAACGAAGCGATCACACAGGCCGGCACACACCTGATCGAGAAGCGCGCCGAGTACGAGCCGGAGCGGTTCCACGAGCTGGCCGGGCGGGCAGCCCGGCTGCACGCAGAGATCCAACGCGCTCAGCGGGAGTACGGCACCGAGCAGTTGACCGAACTCGAAAAGCAGCAGCAAGCTGTCGGCCTGTCTCAAGCGTCTGATGAAGAAAAACGCCAAGCGCAAGCGACCGCCGAGCGGCTGGCCGAAGCACGCCTGCTTCTAGAGCGCGGGGCCTACGGTAGAGCCGTGACCGAGTTGGATGTCGCGCTCAAGGCCCAGCCTAACAACCAGGCGATCATCGACTTACGCGTCCTTCTATCAACCAGCAACCTGCCAACCAGCAACGCTGATGGTGAAAACACTGCGTTGCGCCGCGGCTCCTTTCATACAGAGTTCGAAACACTGGGCCGGCAATTCAGGGACCTCCAAGCACAGGCAAACACCTACGACGGCTTTGGCGCGGACCGTCTGGAGCAAAAGATCAAAAGCCTTGTCGTTCTCAATGACGGCCAACGACTCCATGATCAGTCGGGCCTCACCCCCAGCCAAGCCGGCAATGACGGCCTCCCAAGATTCTCTCTAGGCTCAGATTTCATAACGGATAGCGGCCTTGGTGCCCAGCCGGGCCCGGACGCCTACTTCCGCCGAAGCGTCCGAACCGACTGGGATGCGGCCGCCGCGAAAGGCGGCCTGTCTCTCTACGGAGGCGCTGTACTTAAGGAGCAGCATTGGGGCTTTCAGCCCGCCGCCAAACCCCCGCCCCTCCCCAGCATGGTCGCGTTTGATGCTCCGGCTAGCGGCCGACCGTTGCGGCAAACGGGCATGACTGTTTCAGAAACCGATCGTGAGCGCGTGCGTTTTGAGCGAGAACTCGGCGAGCGTCTGCAGCTCGCCCTGCCGCAGGAGGGCAAGACCCGCCAAGGCCGGTATGACGATCTGATCAGCCGCTACTCCGAATCGATCAACGGGCGAGAGCCCACCGATGGCGACCGCAAGCACATCGAGAGCCTCAAGGCCGGCCGGGCCCGTGTCGCGATGACCGAGCCCTTGGAGCGCAACCGGATCGAGGCGATGAAGGAGCTGCGTGATCTCGAAAAAAGGTTCTTCGACGAGTCGCTCCCCGCGTTGCAGGCCGACCCCGAGATGTCGCGCGACGCGTTTGCGCTGGTCAACGACAACCCGTTCTACAACCCCGCGGACGCCGGCCGGGCGATGTCGACGTTCTCGGTCGATGTCGATACCGCGGCCTACACGATCGCGCGGCGACAGCTGATGCAGCGCAACCGGTTGCCCGTCCCCGGGGCCGTCCGCATCGAAGAGATGATCAACTACTTCGACTACAACTACAAGGCCCCGGTTGTCGATACGGGTGCCCTCGAAGACGGCGTCGTCACACAGGCGTCGCTCGAAGCCTTCGAGAAGAAACAAGAAGGCTTCGCGCCCTTCGCGACGCACCTCCAGGTCACCGACTGCCCGTGGACGGAAGGCAACCAGCTCGTGCGCATCGGCATCAAGGGCATGGAGGTCGCGCAGGAAGACCGCCCGTCGGCCCACCTCACGTTCCTGCTGGACGTGTCCGGCTCGATGAACCGGCCCAACAAGCTCGGCCTGGTCAAGGACTCGCTCAAGCTGCTCCTGGACAAGCTCAACGAAGACGATCACGTCAGCATCGTCGTCTACGCGGGCGCCTCGGGCATCGTGCTCGAGAACACCCCGGCGACAAACCGGGCGCAGATCGAGCAGGCCCTCAACAAGCTCCGAGCGGGCGGGTCCACCGCCGGCGCCGCGGGCATCCGGCTCGCCTACCAGACCGCGCAGAAACACTACATCGACGGCGGGGTCAACCGCGTCATCCTCTGCACCGACGGCGACTTCAACGTCGGCATCTCCGGCACCGACGACCTGGTCGACCTGATCAAATCCAAGGCCAACCCCGAGGCCGACGAAGACGGCAATCGCCGCGGCGTGTACCTCAGCGTCATGGCCTACGGCATGGGCAACCTCAACGACGCGATGATGGAGCCGCTGACCAACGCGGGCAACGGCAACTACGCCTACATCGACACGCTCCGCGAGGCGACCAAGGTCATGTACGACCAGGCCGGCGCGAGCCTGGTCACCATCGCCAAGGACGTCAAGGTCCAGGTCCACTTCGACGCCAGCCAGGTCATGGCCTACCGCCTGATCGGCTACGAGAACCGCGTGCTCGCCAACGAGGACTTCGACAACGACAAGGTCGACGCGGGCGACATCGGCGCCGGCCACAGCGTCACCGCCCTCTACGAGATCGTGCCCTTCCCCGACGACGGCGGCCTGGGCAACGAGGGCTTCTTCGAAGTCAAGCACCGGATCGAAGAGCTCGAAGAGGCCGTCGCGCTCAACCACACGCTGATGCAGACCGCGTCGCTGACGCCCAAGCAGTCGATGAAGCTCGCCGCGTCGACGCGGATGCTCGAGCAAGAGGTCATGCTGGCCGGCGCCCTCGCTGAAAAACTCGATAAGAAGAAGCCGATCAACGCGGAGGCGGATGTTGATGCGGCCCCCGCCGCACCGGGCGATATCGCGCACGAAGCGGCGAGCAAGGAGCGGTTCGACGACGGCGCGATGATGTCGGTGAAACTGCGTTACAAGCCCGTCGACGCCCCCGCCGAGGACGGCACGTCACGGCTGATCACGTCGCGCATCTTCGCCGACGAGCTGGTCCCCTTCGCGGCCGCCGACGACTCGACCCGCTTCGCCGCCTCGGTCGCGAGCTTCGCGATGCAGCTGCGCTCCAGCCCACACGCCGGCGATGTGGATCTGGATTGGGTCCACGACATCGCCAAGTCGTCTTCTAATCACGACCCCAGCCAGCTCAAAGCCGAGATGCTTGAGCTTGTGAAGAAGGCGAAGGGATTGATGCCGGAGAAGGTGAAAGAAGAAGCGCCCGGAGTGGATGGCGGGGTTTAAGACGGATCCCCCGCTTAGACGTTGCGTCTTTTCTGGCATGGTTTGGGCTCCTTCTCCCTCTCAGGGAGAAGGCGGGGGGTGAGGGTGGGGCGTCAAACCGACCAGGGCTTGTTCAGTATTTCTTAGTGAATACAACGCTCCACCCTCACCCCGACCCTCTCCCTGAGAGGGAGAGGGGGCAAGGCAATCATGCCAGAAAACATGCAAGATGCTCTAGCCGCCGGGCAACGCCCGGGGGTCAAACGGGATGACGCATCATCGGCGGACGCGTGCGGTCATGATCGGCTTACGACCACTCGACACCCGCGTGTTACGCGGCGGCTGATGCGGGTAGCAGGCGTCTCTCTCCGAGCCTGAGGCTCAGACCCGAAGAGAGCTTGCGAAGACAGGAAAAGAACTGGCGTTAATGGAACTGAAACAATCTGTTCCGGGGCATCACGATGTTCTGCCCCTGCCACCCGCCGTAAACCATTTCGGTGCGGGGCAGCCTTTTACCAGCTTTCAATTTATATCTGTCTGACAAGATCACTTTATCCCTTCTGAGCCCACTGCTACTATAGTTGTCGCTGTTGGGCAGTCGACATAACCAACGTATGCTATCTGGTCTGTTATTCCGTATACCAGCGAAAGCTTCTTAAAATTGCCTCTATCTCCTCGATATGATCGGGACGACAATTGGCCCAAACCCTGGTGCTATTGGGTTCAGCGAAACGCAAGATGAGTGTCGTGTTTACAGGCTGTTTAGGGTTATCCGAAAAACGAACGATCTCACCAACGATGTCATTGATCGTTATTTCGGAAGACGAATAGCCTTGTTTGTCTGAGTAATCGGGATACCCAGACGGGCCAAGCTCAAAATACACAACGGTTTGTCTGTCTGGATGCACAAACTTAACCGTGTCAGAATCAGGACTCCAAACTTCTGACTGAGTATAGGTGTCCGGTACTGATAACGATAGATCAAGGCCTTTGAACGGCTTATATCGCGTGTTGCCAACGACCGCTTGATTTGCATGACACCCCATGCTGCCGAGGGTAACAGCAAGTAGGGCAAAAGCCATTGTGATGTTAATTGTATGCGGCATGGTATCTAGTCGTTATGGCGACGCCCCTGGCCAAGTCGTCGGGTCTTGTCCTGGCTGAACTACTGGAGGACTAGGCTGTGGGAAGGTGTTATTGTCCCAAGCATCCTGCCAATTATCGTGCTCGTCGTAAATGTCTTTGTCGTGATGGAAAGCTTTTCGTCCTGCTTTTATGAGCTTGCTTGTAGAAATTTCCTGGCTGATGCGTTGGAGCATGATCCGCTCGCATTTTTTCAGCATGCCTTCATCTGTTTTATTTGGGTCCTCAACACCTGGCCTACCATGACGATACATGTCGTTGTATCTGATGCATTTGCCTTCATAATGGTCTGGCTCGTCAGCATCTCCGACAAGTTCCTCAATTTTTTCGATTGCTTGCTGCGTATGCAAGTATTCATGGTAAGCAACCTTTTTCCATCCTCCACCATCCGCTGGCCACTTGCCGTTGCCTGGGTGTCGAGGATCAAGCAAGAACAATCTAAAGTCCACGACAATATCGACGCTATCGTAGATAGCTTTTCTGCCACAATCACAAGAATAATCAATCTTGCACTTCGGAACGATCGTGACGCCGCGAAGCGATGCTTTCCCTACGCTACGGACATTGGTTGTTTGTTCACCATCCTTCGTGACGATCGTTATTTCTTCCTTTGTGTCATCAGTTGACTTTGTCCAAGTCCACTCAATCTTGCTCTGAACATTTGCGGCCATCGTGCCTGTAGGATCAACTACGCCACGAATGACGTGATAACCTGCATACTGATTCATCCCATCTGCATAGCCAGCATGGGCCGGGCTTGAAAGAAGCAACGCGGCGGCGAGCACGAAGAGCATGGAAAAAATCGGTTTCATCATCAAACCCCTGGTTCAGTATTGCGGCTGTTGCGACGGAAAAGGTGAGGACGTGTCCTGGGCCTGCGGTTGCTGGAAGCCGGTTGGCTGGGTCCACTGCTGCGGTTGTTGGTGCTGGTAGGCGAACGGCTCGTTTGGATCGTTTTGCCGGGGCACGAGGTGGCCGTACCCGTGTAGCTGTGCCTGCTGCTGTTGCATGCGTCTGCGGTTCTGCTCGTTGAACTGCTCCATACGAGCGAGGGCGTCTTGGTGGTCCTTTTGCCTTCGTTCTTCTTCCGTCCTCAAGTGAGCAAACACCTTGAAGGGGTGCCGCTGTTCACGCTTGTCGAAGATTTGGTCGCTGCGTTGAATGCTCAACTCCATCGAAGCCAACAGCAAACGCCGGTGCTTGGGCAGCAGCGATCGAGCTAACGAGTGGTCTTGGTCGGCTTTCTCCCAGTGCCC
>JAHQVV010000154.1 GCA_019634195.1 Phycisphaeraceae bacterium
CGGGCGGTCTACGCCTTGATCGATTCCGGGCTGATGCATGATTCGCCTGCGGACCGGCCAGAGGACTTTGAGGGTCTGGAGCTCTTCCCACGCCCCTAACCCAACCCTCATCCTTGACCCGACGGTACATATTGCTAACATGCTCGATTCCCCGGATGTTGGGGGCCTGCGCGGTCTGAGCAGAAATGGCCCGGATGCGCCGCAAACCCTCGCCAGGGGCCCAGAACCGTGTTTTTTAGGCCGAGAACCCCCGGCTGTTTCCGCCCGCAGGATCTGGCCGATAGACGGTGCAAACGGACCGCACCGACCTTTTACCACCCTTGAACCAGGGAATGACGATGTCCACCGCCGCCCCCGCCAAACTCTCCCGCCTTGAGAAGACCCGTAACTTCGGGATCTGCGCCCACATCGACGCCGGCAAGACCACGACCACCGAGCGTGTGCTGTTCTACACCGGCAAGGGCCACAAGATCGGCGAGGTCCACGAGGGCACCGCCACCATGGACCACATGCAGGACGAGCAGGAGCGTGGCATCACGATCACCTCCGCCGCAACCACCTGCCCGTGGACACGCGACGGCGTCGAGTACACCTGTAACCTCATCGACACCCCCGGCCACGTCGACTTCACCATGGAAGTCGAACGCTCCATGCGTGTCCTGGACGGCGCGGTCGTCGTCTTCGACGGCAAGGAAGGTGTCGAAGCACAATCCGAAACCGTCTGGCGGCAGGCCCAGCGGTACAAGGTCCCGCGCATCTGCTTCATCAACAAGATGGACAAGATGGGCGCCGACTTCGACTACGCGTTCGGCACGATGGGTGAGCGGCTCGCCGCCCCGGCCGTCATGGTCCAGTACCCCATCGGCAAGGCCGACACGTTCGAAGGCGTGATCGACCTGATCACGATGAAGGCCTACTACTTCGACCAGGCCGACAAGGGCATGACCGTCACCGAGAAGGACATCCCCGACGAGTACCAGGCCAAGGCCGAAGAGCTCCGCGAAGTCATGATCGAGCGCGCCGCGGAGTGCGACGACGACCTGACCGAGAAGTTCCTCGAAGAAGGCACGCTGACCAACGAAGAGGTCAAGGCGGCGCTGCGTAAGGGCACGCTGGCCCGGACGATCCACCCGACCTTCTGCGGCTCGGCGCTGCAGAACATCGGCGTGCAGCTGCTGCTCGACGGCATCGTCGACTACCTGCCCAACCCGACCGAGGTCCCCGACGTTGAAGGCACCGACCCCGACGACGCTGACAAGCGCCTGACCCGTCCGCACGACGAAGACGCCCCGCTCTCGCTGCTGGTCTTCAAAGTCGTCAACGACGCGCACGGCGACCTGACCTACGTCCGCATCTACTCGGGCAAGCTCGAGAAGGGCACGCGTGTGCTCAACTCGAACAACGGCAAACGCGAGATCTGCAGCCGCATCTTCGAGATGCACGCCAACGACCGTAAGGCCCGAGACTACGCCTTGGCCGGCGAGATCGTCACCGTGGTCGGCCTGAAGAACAGCTACACGGGCGAGACCCTCTGCGCCGCGGACGACCCGATCGTCCTGGACCGCATGGACTTCCCCGAGCCGGTCATCTCGATGTCGATCGAGCCCGCGACCGGTGCGGACAAGGAAAAGCTGGCCAACGCGCTGGGCACCATCCGCCGCGAAGACCCGTCCTTCCAGACGCACTACGACGAAGAGACCGGCGAGACCATCATCGCGGGCATGGGTGAACTCCACCTTGAGATCATCACGACCAAGCTGACGCGTGACATGAAGATCGGCGTCAACGTCGGCCAGCCACGCGTTGCTTACAAGGAAGCGATCACGAGCACCGCGACCGAACGCGGCGTCCACAAGAAGCAGTCCGGCGGCCGCGGCCAGTTCGGCGATTGTACGATCGAGGTCTCCCCGATCACCGAAGAAGAAGCCATCGAGCAGGAGCTCAAGTACATCGACGGCATCGCCTTCGAAGACGCGATCGCTGGTGGTGCGATCCCCCGCGAGTTCATCCCCTCCGTCGGCGCCGGTGCACGGGCCACCGCGAAGACCGGCGTCCTCGCGGGCTACCCGCTGCTGGGCTGCAAGGTCAAGCTGCTGGATGGCAAGTACCACGACGTCGACTCGAGCCAGATCGCCTTCGAAATGGCCGGCTCAATCGCCTTTAAGGCCGCGACCCGTAAGGCAGGCCTCTGCCTGCAAGAGCCGATTATGAAGGTCGTCGTGACGACCCCCGACGAGTTCTTCGGCAACGTGACCGGCGACCTCAACCGCCGCCGTGCACTGGTCGTCGGCGACGAAGAGCGTGGCAACACCCGCGTCATCACCGCCGAGGCACCGCTGTCCGAGATGTTCGGCTACTCCAACAGCCTCCGCGGCATGAGCCAGGGCCGTGCGTCCTACGCCATGGAGCCGCTGACCTACCGCGAGGTGCCTGGCAACATCGCCAAGGAAATCCTCGCCAAGCAAGGCAGCGAGTAAGCAAACAGTGAGGCCGTAGCCGTCGAACAACGCCTCGACGGCTACAAAAACCCTGCATCTTTCCAAGGATGCCTGCTTCAACCAGCACGAAAGCCCGCCGAAAGGCGGGTTTTTTATTGCGCGGTCCGCCTGATGACCAAACCCGCATGCCTCGCCTTGCCCCCGTCAACCTGTCTGTTTATGCTGGGTTCTTATCTGGCTTCACTTCCCAATGACGGGGTTCGACATGACACACCACTTCCGATGGCCCGCGGCCCTGCTCTTCGCGTTGGGCGCAATCTTCGTACCCAGCGAGCAGGCCAGCGCCGCGGCACCGGTCACCAACGAAGGCTGGGCCGAGAAGTCCGCCGAGCTCGAGTTCTATATCGAGGTGCCGATGATCGACAACAAGGACATCGAGAACTACGGCGTGGGCGGGAACATCACCGCCGAGGCGATCATCAATGCTGTCCGCTACGCCGGCAACCACCCGGACATCCACCACGTTGTGTTCAAGATGGACACCGGCGGCGGCGCGCTGCATCACGCCGAGGCGATGGAAGACATCATCGAAGAGCACCACGAGAACACCGAGTTCCATATCGTCGTGCAGAACGCGATCTCCGCGGGGATCTGGACCGCCTTTAGCTGTGACACGATCTTCATGTGCAAGGCCGGGACCATCGGCGGCGCGACCGCCTACTTCCAGGTCGGCGACACCGCCATCGTCGCCGGGGACATCCCTTGGATCGCCGGCCGGCTTGAACTGACTGCTGAGCGCAACGGCTACCCACCCGAGTTGATCAAGCCGCTCATGCTCATGGACAGCGAGCTGCACTACTGGACCGAAACCGATGGCGAGAAGGTCCTCTCCAACAAGGCGCCGGCCAAGCCGAGCAGCGTCCAAGACTACCGCTTCATCGACCGCAAAAACACCGTGCTCACGCTCACCAGCCAGGACGCGATCGAGATCGGCATCGCCAAGCCGATCGAAGCATTCGACGCCAAGCTCGTCGGTGAAAAGATCGGCGTGCAGAACTGGACGCTCGGCAACCGCTATGGCCAGGTCATCGATGAGATCGGGTGGATCTACAACACCACCCGCGTCTGGGAGGACAACTGGGTCGAGCAGCAACTGAACTTGCCGCAGTACCCGGTCGTCAACGCCAACCGCAACCACCCCGTCATCAAGCGGATGCTCAAGGACCGCAAACAGCATGCGGCCGCGATCGAAGCGCTGCGCATGATCAACCAGGCGCTCAACGAGCTGCCCGATGTCCACCCCGAGCGGCACCTGTACCTGGCGGGTGAAGACGGGCAGACCATCCTCGCGGACCCCGAGCAATGGGCCAAGGATACCCAGCAAGCCCGCATGCTAGCGGGCAGGCTGACCGCCGGGCTGACCAAGCTAAATGTGGCGTACAAAGACCTCGGCGTGGACAGCAGCAACCTCGACGAAATCAGAAAGCCCCTGCGCAACATCGCCGCCCGCGTCAGTGCGATCATCAGCGAGGGCAACGCCAAATATTGGCAGGATGAAGAGAAGTAAACAGCAACCTCTGCGAAGAATAAAGACCATGACCGATCACCCCGTCCTGAAGAGATTGTCGCCCCGCCTTGTTGTGTTGCCCTGCCTAGCATGGCTTGTCGCGTTGGTTGCCGCCATGCCCGCCGAGGCGCAGCAGGAACCACCGGTGACCAACGAGGGCTTTGACGCGAAGCTGGCCGACGCGACGCTGTACGCCCCGATCCCGCTGCGTGGCGTCGTCGGCCAGGACTGCCCGCCCGAAGCGGTCAACGCGTCACTCAAAGCAGCAGCGGACAACCCGCACATCAAACACGCCGTCTTTATGATCAATTCCGAGAGCGGCTGGCCACTTGAGAACGAGCACATCGGCTCGTTCGCGTCGAAGTTGACGATCACCGCCGTGGTGCGCGATGCGATCGCACCGGCGATCTTCCCCGTCTTCTTCGCCGACAACGTTTTTATGATCGACAGCGCCCTCGTTGGCGGGCTGCCCCTGCATGAGTTCACGCTGCCGGGCTCAAAGGAAGTCACGGCCAAGCAGGTCGGCATCCTGAGCAGCATGCTCGCCAGTGCTGCGCAGTCCCGCGGCCACTCCGATGCCGTCGCCTACGCGATGATCGACAAGAACAAGAAGCTGTATTACTGGCGAGAAGGCGGCGAAGCGGTGCTCTCCAACGACAAACCAAGCGACACCAGTGGCCTGAAAGGCTTCCGCCAGATCAAGTCGGCCCTGCCCGGCTCGACGCTGACCCTGAACCACAAGACCGCGCTCGAGATCGGCTTCGCGAAGACCATCGACAGCTTCGACCACTTCATCGTCGGCGAATACCTTGATCAGCCCAACTGGACCCCCGCCAACCAGTTCGGCCGAGTCGCCAACGAGATCGGCAGCGTCATCGCGGAGATCGAGCCGCTGCGCAAAGACCTCCACGAGGTCGACAAACGGAGTCAGGAAGCAGGCCGCAACAACAGCAGCGGCTACCGCCAGTACAAAAAATCCCTGGACGAAACGATCGTCAAGCTGGACATGATCAAGAACGCGCTCGAAGACGTCTACAACAACCACCCCGAGAAGCACATCTATTTCGCCGGGCCCGAGGGCAAAACGCTTGTCGCCGACCCCGAGAAGTGGAACGCCGACTACAGCGAAACCCGCAAGAACCTGAACCGAGCGACCGGCCTGCTGCGGCAGATGACCAAAGACCTGCGAGACATCGGCGGCGACCCGGAGTTCCTCTACGACCTGAACCAACGCATGGAAACGATCAACGAGCACCTCTCCGGCATCGGCCGCTACGGCAACGCCGCCTACTGGGCCGACCACGCGAAGCCGGATCTGCCGGATGATATTTATGGGTGAAACGATGGTTCAACTGGAAACATAGCCGCCGCGTAACACGCGGGGGTCGAACCGACAACAATCGAAGGCCAGCCGTAAACCCACATGTCCGTCTATCACTTCACTTTCCACGCCTTCGGCACATGGCTGCCCGACCGCCCCGAAGGCTACTACAAGCATGATTCTGGCTGGAAGCCTCCAAGCGAAGAAGGTAGAAAACAGTACAGCGATAATATGCAAGGACAGCCCATCGCTTTCAATCAGAGCCAGCAGCAACAACTCATTGATGAAGCGATTAAAGCTCAGCCCTATCAGCAGATCACACTCTATGCCGCTGCGACGGATTCAACACACTTGCACGCCATCGTTACGTGGGGCGACGACCGAGATCCG
The DNA here is from genome assembly GCA_019634195.1 of Phycisphaeraceae bacterium. Classification (GTDB taxonomy): domain Bacteria; phylum Planctomycetota; class Phycisphaerae; order Phycisphaerales; family Phycisphaeraceae; genus JAHQVV01. The sequence goes on from JAHQVV010000154.1 coordinate 5,717, forward strand.
ACTCGCATCCGTGCGGAACTAAAATCTTCTCTAACCCGCTCATTGAATGCTAAATTCGGCAAGCATCAATGGTTTGTCGCAAAGGCCGGGCAGAATAGAGTGTTCGACCAAGAACACCTCTACGATCTCGTTCATGACTACTTGCCCAAACATACGCTTTACTGGTTTTATAAATCTGTTGGCACAGAGAACGGCTAGGCGATTCGGCCCCCGCGTGTTACGCGGCGGCTATGTCCATCTTTTTACACGTTATAGCGCTCCCCGCTAAACTATCGCCCCACCATGGCGCTTTTATCTGTTGCAAACCTTGTCTTTTCCTTTGGCGACCGCACGGTCCTCAATGGGGTCAACCTCACCGTCTCCAACGGCGAGCACGTCGGGCTCGTCGGGGCCAACGGCTGCGGCAAGTCCACGCTGCTCAAGCTCGTCGCGGGGATCGAGACGCACAAGCCCGAGTCCGGCCAGGTCCAGCTTGCGCGGGGCGCGACCGCGGGCTACCTCAAGCAGGACCACAAGTACGACGGCAACAAGACGCTGCGCGAAGAAGCGGGCGCGGCCTTTGCGGAGCTAGAGAAGCTGCACAAGCAGCTCGACGAGGTCGCCAACGCGATGGGCGAGGCCGAGGGCGACGAGATGGACAAGCTGCTCAAGAAGTACGAGCGGCTGGAGCACGAGATGCAGGCGGCCGGGGGCTACGCGGTTGACCACAAGATCGACCAGACGCTGCACGGCCTGGAGCTCGATGACGCCGTCTTCAACGTCAAATGCAAGGACCTGTCCGGCGGGCAGAAGGGCCGGCTGGCGCTGGCGAAGCTGCTCTTGAGTGAGCCCGATATTTTGCTGCTCGACGAGCCGACGAACCACCTGGACATCGCGGGCCGGCAGTGGCTCGAAGTGTACCTGCGTGACTACCGCGGCGCGGTGGTGCTGATCAGCCACGACCGCTGGCTCCTGGACCGGAGCGTGAGCAAGATCTACGAGCTCGAAGCGGGTGGCATGGTCGAGTACCCGGGCAACTACGAGAAGTTCCGCGAGCTGCGCGTGCTTCGGCTCGAAGAGATGCGCCGGGCCTACGACAAGCAACAAACGAAGATCAAGCAGGAAAAAGGCTTCATCGATCGGTACCGCGCCGGGCAACGCGCGACGCAGGCGCAGGGGCGCGAGAAGCGGCTGGAGCGGTACATCCGCGACGAGTCGCTTGAGCCGCCGATGGAACTGGACACGATGAAGCTGCGCCTGGAGCCCAAGGCCCGCAGCGGCGACCAGGTCTGCATCGCGGAGAACCTGGAAGTCACGTACGAAGGCAAGTCGCTGTTCAAGGACTTCGCGATCTCGATCAAGCGCGGCGACAAGATCGGCGTCATCGGCCCGAACGGCGCGGGCAAGTCCACCCTCATCCGCTGCCTGCTCAACGAACAGGATCCCACCGCGGGGTTAAGCAAGCTCGGGTCACAGGTCGACGTCGGCTGGTACCGCCAGACGCACGAGCACCTGGACCTCAAGCAGACGATCGTCGAGTACCTGCGCAAGTTCGTCGAGAGCGGGACCGAGCAGGAGGCCCGCGACCTGGCGGGCGCGTTCCTGTTCAGCGGGATGGAGCAGGACAAGCCGATGAACGTGCTGTCCGGCGGCGAGCGGGCCCGCGCGGTGTTGGCGGGGCTGATGAGCCGGGGGCACAACCTGATGGTGCTCGACGAGCCGACCAACCACCTAGACATCCCGTCTGCCGAGCGTTTGGAAGAAGCGCTGCGTCGGTACAACCAGGCCGAGAAGAAGTACTCCACGGCCAATTCCGGGGGCGGCGAAGGCACGCTCATCCTGATCACGCACGACCGGATGCTGCTCGAGCACCTCGTCGATCAGCTGATCGTCTTCGACGGCAACGGCGGCGTGCAGCATTTCTTGGGCACGTACAGCGAGTACCTCGAAACCCAAAGCGGCAAAGACGTGCTGGTCGATGCGGACAAGCTCGAGCCGAAGCAGGGTTCGAATAAAGGCAATCAACGCCATGACGCCAAGTCGCCAAGTCGCCAAGAGAAAAACAAGGCCAAGGCCAAGCCCGCTTCAGCAGGCGGGAAGAAGCAAGGCAAGGGCAAGAACAAAAAGAAGAACAAAGCCCTCTCTGGCATGGACACGCCGAAGCTGGAAGAGAAGATCGAATCAATCGAATCAAAGATCACCGACATCGAGGCCCGGCTAGCCGACCCGGAGACGTACAAGGACCACACGAAGTTCGGTGCGTTGCAGGAAGAGCACGAGAAGCTGAAGAAAGAGCTGGGCCCCTACGAGACGGAATGGGCATCAAGAGGCTGAGTTCAAGACATCGTCATTTTTCTTAAAGACTTATGGCTGGCCTGATAATGAGAGAAGCATGACGTTTCTGCGTGAGCCTGCCGTCTTAATAAACTGAAACCCCGATTCCTCGAACATCGGGACCAATCCCATATATCGATAACTCGGCGAATCAGGGGCGACCGGATATGCCTCAACATACTCTGCTCCGCCCCCCTTAGCGTAATCGATGGCAGCGGCAAGAAGTTTTTCAGTTAGTCCCATTCTCCGGAAGTTACGCATAACAAAAAAGCAGGTAAGCGACCAAACACGATCTTTAGTCTCGTCGCCGCCGAGAGATTGATAGGTGTTACGTGGAGCGATAGAACACCATGCAATCGGCTGGCGATCCTGGTATGCAAGCAGGCCGATCGGGGTGCCGTCCTCAACTCGATTATTCATCGCTGCTTTTTTGCCAGCCTTACCGGGGATCGTTTTCTTGCACTCATTGGTCCTCCAAAGCATGCACCAGCAATAGTGCGGGCAACCCCGTGATTCAAACAACTTCTCAAAGTCTCCCCAACGATCGACCGTAACAGGGTGAAACTCGAGTTTCATTTGCGATGGGTTCCCAAACACTAGGTCATATGACTTGTTAAACAACACAAAGCGATCGCAATCGCCGCGCTATTAAATCAAAAAACGACAGGATCACCCACCCCCGGTCGGGTCTGCATCCGCCAGCCCGCGCGGCGTCTGCGGGCCTTTCGGTCCGCCGCCGTCGTTGTTGTTCCAGAAGGTGACGTACTGGTCGAACCAGTCGCGGTCGGGCTGGTAGAGGTTGTAGGTGTAGGCCTGTTGATTGGCGAAGGGGGCGTCGGCCTGTTCGAACCACTTGGCCCAGGCCTGTGGGTCCAGGCCCTGGTCGACGCCGGTGAGCAGGGTGAGCGAGCGGTGCGCCGCGTTGACGACGTTGAAGTCGGGCTGCTCCAGCGCGGTGGTCAGGCGTGAGAAGACGATCTCGTCGGGGTACTGGCCCAGCGCGAGTGCGGCGGTTGCGCGGGTGTCGGCGTCGTCTTCGATGTCCGGGTCAAGGCGCTCGAGTAGCGCGGGGACGGCCTCGGGGTTGTGCAGCTTGCGCAGGCCGTCGGCCGCCTGCCAACCGACCAGGTCGTCTTCGTCGGCGAGGAGCTTAGTCAGGATCATCGCATCGTCCACCGTGCCGTGGCGGCCCAGCGCGGTGGCGGCGGCGGCGCGGACGCCGGGGTCCGGGTCTGGGGTCAACTTACGGGCCGGGTCGTAGGTGACGAACAGGCGGTAGCTGTTGAGGTACTCCTCCTCGCCGCCGAAGGGCGACGCGGCGATCCAGGTGATGCCCTTGCGGCGTTCGTCGGCGTCGTTGCGGTTGAACATCATCGCCACGGCGGCGGACGGGCTGGGCGGGGGCTCGTCCCCGAAGAAGCCCTCGTACAAGGCGCCGTAGCTGAACCCCGTGGACTCGCAGCCGGCCATGCAGGCGGCACCCGACAGCACGATGCCGAGCGTCAGGAGGCGGGTGCAGCCGGTTTTGAGGCGGTCTTTCATGAGCGCAGAGTGTACCGCAAGACGGTGGCGGGGTCGTTTGAAGGGGCTGATCAGCTGAATTTGCTCGTTTTATTCATTGTGCGCACAAAGCTAACTATCTTCTAACAATACGTCGTTAACGTTTCCCAATCGTAGCGGGCGGGGGCGCCCCTGCGACTTTCACCCTGACACCAACCCAAAGGAAACCCATGTTCAACACACTGAAGAAGACCGCACTTGTTGCTGGTGCCGCTGTCGCGTTTGCGGCTGGCGCCCCGGCCCAGGCCGAGCTCGCCGGCGAGATCGACATCGACGGCTCCTCGACCGTCTACCCGATCACCCAGTTCGTCGCGGAGACCTTCCACGACCTCAACAAGAAGGTCAACATCACCGTTGGCTTCTCGGGCACCGGCGGTGGGATGAAGAAGTTTGCCGCGGGCGAGACCGACATCTCTTGTGCCTCCCGCCCGATCAAGGCCAAGGAAGCCGCCAAGCTCAAGGAAGCCGGCATCGAGTTCATCGAGGTCCCCGTTGCTTACGACGGCCTGTCGATCGTCGTCAACAAGAACAACACCTGGGCCAAGAGCCTGACCGTTGATCAGCTCAAGAAGATGTTCCTCGCGTCCAACAAGGGCAAGGTCAAGACCTGGCAGGACGTCGATCCTTCCTGGCCTGCCATCCAGATCAAGATGTACATCCCCGGCACCGACTCGGGCACCTTCGACTACTTCAAGGAAGTCGTCGTCGGCAAGTCCGAAGACGCCATCCGTGACGACGTCTCCGAGTCCGAAGACGACAACGTCCTGGTCACCGGCATCAAGGGCGACCGCGGCGCGATCGGCTTCTTCGGCGCCGCCTACTACTTCGCCAACAAGGACGTGCTCCGCGCCGTCCCGATCGTCAACAAGGCCGGCAAGGCCGTGACACCCGCCCCGGACACCATCGAGTCGGGCAACTACAACCCCTTCTCCCGCCCGCTGTTCATCTACGTCAAGAAGAGCTCGCTGGCTCGTCCTGAAGTGAAGGCCTTCGTTGACTTCTATCTCGCCGACGCTGGCGACTTCTCCGAAGAGGTCGGCTACGTCGCCCTGCCCAGCAAGGTCTACGACCGCGCCAAGGCCAACGTCAAGAAGAAGAAGACCGGCACCCAGTACCTCAACGCCGAAGGCGAGAAGGTCGAAGGCCCGGTCACCGATGTCTACAAGTAAATCAAGCCGTTGATTGATCTGAAACGCAAACGACACGCCGCCTAGCCGCGGCGTGTCGTCTTCTACGAAAGCCGCCGAGCGCGGCTTCAAACCGCAACGCGACGGGTACCCCTGCTTTGAGTGACAACAACGAAATCAAGCTGCCCCAGGACAAGCTCCGGTCCCAGTCGGCCCAGCGCATCCGCGAGCGGCTGATCATGGCCTCGCTCATCGCCTGCGCGGGGATCACGATCACCATCACGCTCGGCATCGTCTTCATCCTGCTCACGCAGACCATCGAGTTCTTCAACCCCGCGGGGCACCTCGACGCACAGGGCAACACCTCCGTCGTCAAGCCCACCGATTTCTTCTTCGGCATGGAGTGGAACCCGCTGCTCGGCGGCGAGAAGCACTTCGGCGTCTGGCCGCTGATTGCCGGCACGCTCAAGGTCGCCTTCGTCGCGATGGTCTTCGCCCTGCCGGTCGGGCTGATCTCGGCGATCTGGCTGAGCGAATACGCCAAGCCGAAGGTCCGCAACTTCATCAAGCCGATCATCGAGGTCTTGGCGGGCATACCGACGGTTGTGTTCGGCTTCTTCGCGGTCACGTTCATCACGCCCTACCTGCTGCGTTGGGAGTGGTGGCGGGTGAAGATCGAGGACCCCGACAACCCGGGGCAGTACCTCAAGGACGCGTCGGGCGAGTTCCTGACCGAGCCGGCGGGCCTGTTTGGTTTGTTTGATATCGATGTCTACAACGCGCTCGGCGCGGGCCTGGCCGTGGGCATCATGTGCCTGCCGATCGTGATCTCGCTGTCGGAAGACGCGCTGCGGGCGGTGCCCAAGGCACTCCGCGAGGGGTCGTACGGCCTGGGCGCGAGCAAGTTCGAGACCTCGGTCAAGGTCGTCGTGCCGGCGGCGCTGTCGGGCATCTCGGCGGCGTTCCTGCTGGCGATCGCCCGTGCCGTGGGCGAGACGATGATCGTCGCCCTGGCGGCGGGCGCCTCGCCGGTCAAGCTGATCGGTCAGGGCAACCTGTGGGAGAACATCACCAGTGCCGGGGCGTTGGACCAGTCCGTCCTGCCGATGACCGGGTACCTGGTCAAGATCTTTACAGGCGACGCGGCGCACGGCACGGTCGAGTACTACTCGTCCTACGCCGTCGCCTTCACGCTCTTCATCATCACGCTTGTGCTGGTGATCCTCGGGAACATGATCCAGCGGAGGTTCCGGGAGAAGTACGACTAAATGCACCGTCTTTCCAGTCAAGCTGACCTGCCTTTGCCCCCTCTCCCTCCTAGGGAGAGGGTTGGGGTGAGGGTCCAGCGTGATAACCACAGAGAAAGCCGTCGCAAGCCGCAATTGATTTAACGCCCTACCCTCACCCCCCCGCCCTCTCCCGAAAAGGGAGAGGGAGCCCAAGCCATGGCCGACGCAACATCCGACAACCCGAATCCGCAGCCCATCGTCCGCTCGATCGACAAGCGGATGCGCAGCAACGTCATCTTCAACGGCGTCTGCTTCGCCGCGACGCTGTTGGCCCTGGTCATCCTGCTCGTCCTGCTGGCCTCGATCCTGACGCAGGGCGTCGGCTCATTGTCGCTGCGCTTCCTCACCGCGCTCAACTCCTCGGACCCGCACAAGGCGGGCATCTGGACCTCGCTGATCGGAACGATGGCGATCTGCCTGATCTGCGCGCTGAGCGCGATCCCGCTGGGCGTGGGCACGGCCGTGCTGATCGAAGAGTTCAAGCCACGCAACAAGTGGCTGCTGCGGGTCCACGGCATCATCGACACCAATATCCGCAACCTCGCCGGCGTCCCGTCCATCGTGTACGGGATCCTCGGCGTCACCGCGTTCGCCACGATGTTCGGGATGTTCGGCTCGATGAATAACGGCAAGTACGCCATCGGCCAGACCTGGTACGACCAGTACCAGGGCGAGGACAAGCGGCTCTACTACGTGCCGGCGGATGGCCCGCCGGTCAAGGGCAAGACGGGCAAGCCCGCGGAGGAGGGCATGACGCTGTACCTGCCTACCGAGGGCGGGGGGATCGGTCTCGGTGAGGAGGCGGCCGGTCTGGTCTGGGTGACGGCCGAGGACATCGAGCCGCGCGTCGAGGCGATCGAGCAAGAGCTCGGCGCGTTCGAGGGCGTCTTCCGAGAGGGGATTAAAGATGCCCGTGAGAGCCGACGCGGCCCGGTGCGTGTGGACCAGGCGTCGGCCGAGGCGATCGTGGACAAGGCGATCGAGGCGGGGACCTGGAAGAACCCGGACACGAGTGTGCTGCGTGCGGAGTTGCTCGAGCTCGTGCTCGGCCTGAACGGCAAGAAAGGCGGCGACCTGATTAAAGCACGTGTCATTGCGATCGATATCGCGATCGACTCGGAGTACGCCGCGCGGATGCCCAACGTGATCACGATCGGCGCCCCGCCGGTGCGTGTCGACACGAAGGCTTGGTACCACATCGCCCTGCCGTTTGGCCGGGGTGTCCTGGCCGGCGGGTTGACGCTGATGCTGGTGATCCTGCCGATCGTGATCGTCGCGTCGCAGGAGGCGCTGCGTGCCGTGCCCGGCAGCTACCGGCAAGGCGCGTTGGCACTGGGCTCGACCAAGTGGCAGTCGGTCAGCAAGACCGCCCTGCCCGCCGCGATCCCCGGCATCTGTACCGGCACGATCCTCGCCATCAGCCGGGCGATCGGTGAAGCGGCCCCCATCCTCGTCCTCGGCGGCACGGGCTTTATCACCTCCCCGCCACAGAACCTCATGGACAGCTTCTCGGCGATGCCCATGACGATCTTCCAGTGGACCAAGGAGCCCGAGGCCGAGTACAAGACCATCGCCGCCGCGGGCATCATCGTCCTGCTGATCGTCTTGCTGAGCTTCAACGCCCTGGCGATCTACATCCGCCAACGCGCGAGCCAGCACCAATAGGGCCCTTAAGCCGCCGGGCAACGCCTCGACGGATCACCGCCTCCGGGGTACACCTACCGCGGTTCGTCCGTTGTGGCGCTGCACGGCGGCTTGGGCCCCCGGCTTGCCAGCGGCGTAAACTTCGTTAAAATATCCGACCTGCTCGACGGCCCCTTCGTCTAGTCTGGTCTAGGACACTAGGTTTTCATCCTAGCAACACGGGTTCGAATCCCGTAGGGGTCATGTTTGTGAGACCCGCTTTGGCTGCCGCCAGAGCGGGTTTTTCTTTGGTTTGAAGCGATTCAGGGCTATTACGAGAACCCGGCTTGTGCTGCTCTGTCCCGTCTTGTCCCGCCCCAGTGCGCATCTCATGAGTCCCTATATGAGTCCCAGCAAGGTCGGGCATCTTCGACATCAACCGGTCGACCGGCATGGCAGTCATGTGCAGATAGCGTGACGCCGCGGCCTCGGTCTTGTGACCCGACATCGCCCGGAACACCGCCCCGCTCTCACCGGTGGCGGCCGCCCAGGTGCATGCCGTATGCCGCAGGGCGTGGAAGTCATAGACCTGGCTTTGATCGTCAACAAACGGCAGGCCGGCCCGGTTGAGATCGATCTTCATAAAGTGGACGTCGTGCGTCGTCGGCAGCAGGTCCTTAAAGACCCGGCCGGACGGCTCGTAGTTCTTGGGGCGAAGATCCAACAGGGCGCGGTGAAGGCCCGGGCGCAATGGCAACGCATGCTCGTCCCTGTTCTTGATCGTTCGAACGTCCGGCCTGATCATCGGGCTGTCGCTGTCCAGTTGTGTGCACGCCCACGTCAGGTGATAGAGCGTGCTTCGGCGGTAGCTTGTCTCCAAGGCCGTCAGGTACAGCACCCAGCGATCGCCCGACGCCTTGAGCAAGCGAGCGGCCTGTTCGGGCGTGAAGACGCCGCGGACAAAGGTGGGATCTCCTTGCAGCCGGTCTACCACATCCATCGGGTTCGCCTCGGTGCGCTTGCGACGCTCGAGCCACACGCAGAACGCTGATGCGGCGTTGAGATAATCGTTCAGCGTCTTGTTCGACAACGCCTTGCCCTTGCGTCGGCCCATGACGCACAGGGGCTCGCTCTGTCGCCAGTCTTCGAATGACTCCGCGGTCAGATCGGCCAGCTTCTGCCATGAGCACTCGGCCTGCAGCCTTCGCAACCGCTGGCCTTGGTCCCACACATACTGGCGGTTGCGGCCGAGCGTCTTGAG
>JAHQVV010000155.1 GCA_019634195.1 Phycisphaeraceae bacterium
GACGATGTTGCCCCACTGGTCCTGCCCGCCGATCTGCAGCGTGCAGCGGTGCTTGTCGAATAGGTGGGCGAAGTCGTAGCCCTGCAGCAGCATGTAGCTGAACTCAAGGAAGGAGATGCCTTCGCCGTCGCCGGTCATCCGGCCCTTGACGGACTCCATGGACATCATGCGGTTGACGCTCATGCGTGAGCCGACATCGCGAAGCATGTCCAGCCACTTCATGTCGCCAAACCAGTCGAGGTTGTTGACGAGGATGGCTCCGGTCTCGGAGCCGTCAAAGTCGACGATGCGGCCGATCTGCTTGGCGATCGCGTTGGCGTTGTTGTTGATGTCCTCGGCGGTGAGCATCTGCCGTGCTTCGGTCTTGCCGGAGGGGTCGCCGACGAGGCCGGTCGCGCCGCCGACGAGGACAACGGGCTTGTGGCCGCAGCGTTGCAGGTGGGCCAGGCCCATGATGGGGACCAGCGAGCCGACGTGCAGCGAGTCGGCGGTGGGGTCGAAGCCGCAGTAGGCCGCGACGGGCTTGGCGAGGCGCTCGCGGATCTTGTCGTCGGTGCACTGCGAGACGAGGCCGCGTTCGTGTAGGACGTCGTAGAGGTTGGCGGTGGTGGAAGCAGTCATAGGCGGGCGATTTTAGGGGATCGCCAAGGGGGGTGCCGCTGCCGCGGCTGAGCGGTGGAGGTTCTGGGGTGGCACACACGGTGCAGGGAGCGGGCGGGGCCGATCCAGCGATGGGCAGGCGGCGCAGCTCGATCAAGATCAGACACGCCGGGCAGGGAGGCGCCCAGTAAGCCCTTAGCACGATTGAGGGAAAAATAGCCCTGCGGGGGCCACGGGGTTACAGGTCGAAGTCTTCTTCACCCTGGCCGTTCAAGCCCTCAAACAGCGGGGCCAGCTTTTCGGCCAAGTCGAAGAAGTCTTGGTCTAGGGTGAGCTTCAGGCTGTTGCCGGCGACAGTCATGCGCAGCTTCATGAAGAATTGGTTGATCGTCGCGGGGTCGGGCATGTTCTCGATCTGGCCTTCCTGCGCAGCCCCGGCCATCATGACTGGCGCGAACATCAGGATCGAGTTGTAGAGGTTGGCGAACTGCTGAGCGCTCTGGGCGTCCTGGAAAGTCATCTGCGCATCGACGAGCATGCCCTCGTCGACCTGCGAGATCGCCAGGCCGAGCGTGTCCAGCGAGCGGACCGGTTTGAACATGCCCATCATCATGCCCATAGCCATCTGCTGCTGGGCGTCTTGACCCTGGCCGGGCTGAGCGTTCTTGGCGGCTTGCTCGGCCTGGTCCATCATCTCACGCAGTTGGTCCTGCATGCGGAAGGCAACGGCGAGCATCGGCTTCTTGTGCTGGGTCAGCTGCTTGTTGATCGCGTCAAACGCGGCGGCGTCCGGCTTGGGCAGCGGCAGCGTGACGGCGTCGCCTTCCTTGGATTTCATGGCGATGTTCTGCCAGCCGTCGCCCAACGCCTCGATCGATGCCTCCATCTTGGCCTCGCCCATCGAGCGGATCAGGGCGGTCATCGACGTGGCATCGAACTTGTCGTTGGTCTTGGCCAGCAGTGCCATCGGCGGGGACCAGCTGTCCTCCTCGGGCATCTCGATGGTCATCATCAACGCCTCGCCGCCGGCCTGCACGAACGAGCCACGCAGCAGCGTGAGCATGTCGGCCAGCTGCTGGGGATCGCCGATCGGCAGCGCGAGTTCCTGGTCCTGCAGAGCCTCGTTCTCGGCGAGCCCGAGCAGCATGTCCCCGACCCCGCTGATCATCTCGGGGTCGAGCTGGGTGACATCGACGTAGACCGCAAGCATGGTGGTCTCGCCGATCGCCTTGGGCGGGGCCGCCTGCTCGGCTTGCTTCTTCTGGGCCAGGGCGGGCGACACCAGCAACATCAAGGCGGCCAGCAGTACGGTCAGGTTCAGGGGGCGTGTCATCGTGGGGGTCCTATGGATTCGGTCGGGTCAGGCGGCCTGTCATCATACGCCGAGCAACCGCCTCGAGGTCGGTCAAGGGGGATACCGGCGGATCAGGGTTGGGTTGCAGTCTCTAGTGGGCTCGGTGTGTAGCGGGAGACGCGAAGCGTCCCGTTCGGACCAGGATCGATCCCACGGGACGCTTCGTGTCTCCCGCTACACGATCAAAAAACCGAGGCGGGTGCCTCGGCTTCGTGGAATCCTAAATGGTGCCGGGCGGGCTTAGCGCTCGTAGTAGCCGACCAGGTCGAGGAAGCGGTCTTGGCTGAGCACGGGGATCCGCATGATCTTGGCTTCGTCGACGATTCGGAAGTAGGCCTCGTTCGCGGCGAGCTTGGCCTGGTACTCGGCGATGACGACCGGGTCGAACACCTCGTCGCCGGGCTTCTCGGGCAGCTCGGGCTTAGCACCCAGGACGATGTAGTTGATGTCCGGGGTCAGGACCGGGATGCCGGCATCCGTCTTGGTGACTTCGATCAGCTCGGCGCCGCTCTCTTTGATGATCGCCTCGATGCGGCCGATATCGTTGGTCCCGCCGTCGCGTTCGATGTCGAACGAGCCGAAGGCGAACATCTTGATGATCATGTTCGGGTCGTAGGCGACGTTGACGATCGGGTCGCCGGGGTTGAGGGACGAGCCGCGGGTACGACGCACGACGCGGCAGGTGGCGGCGTCGTCCTGGAGGCCGTAGACCTCGACCGTGGCCTTGCCGCGGGCTTCGTCGGTGGCGGAGAGTCGGATCACAGGCTGGGGGTCGAAGACCTCGAAGGTCATGCCCATGACCAGCCCGTCCTTGCGGCCCAGGTCGATGAACAGGTCGTTGCCCTGACCGAAGACCGAGGCGACGGCACCGTCGGGGTTCGTGGTGCCGACAGGCGGGGGCTTGGGCAAGCTCGCCAGGAGCTGTTTGTAAAGGCGTTCCCACTTAGCTGCTTCCGCATCGGCAGCAATCTTAGCATCCTCGAACCCCTTGAGCTGCTCGGTGAGCTCGGCGATGCGGTCGCGGGCAGCGGCGTCCGCGTCTTCTGCGAACTTGTTGAGCTTGGTCTGCATCTCAGCGATCTGTGTCGCCAGCGTCGCGTTCTCACGCAGGGCCTTGTCCACGGCCGCCTTGCGTTCTTCCATCGTTTCCTTGTAACGCTGGGCCTCGACCTTGTTCGCTTCTTCAAGCGCCTTCTTCAGGCCGTCGAGCGTGGCGAACTGGGCCTCCATCTCCTTCTTCTCACGGTCGAGCCTGGTCACATCATCATTGGCTTCGCGGAGCTCGGCCTCGAAGTCGCGGATCTTGACCAGCATGTTGGTGAAGACCGTCGCGTTGTTGGACTTGAAGTCGTTGGCCTGGACCGTCTCATTGCTGGTGATGAAGTCCGCCAGCGTCTCCTCAGCGGCAATTTGAGCGGCTTTGTGCTCCTCGATCTTCGTGTAGAAGATGATTGCCACAAGCAGAGAAATCACAAAACCGCAGCCAAAGATCACTAAGGCCACCGCGAAACCGGTGTTACCACCACGTACTCTTGCCATAATTGGGGTCTCCAACGGAGGGACGGAGGGATGTTCACACAGTGTCCGTCAATCCGTAAGTCTAGTCAAGCGCGGTTTTTGTAATACCCCGGGGGTCATACAAACGGGTGTCATCCGTCTGGGTCAGTCCAGCGAAGCGATCAGGTCCATTTCGACCGCTGCGCCAAGGGGTAGCGACGGCACCCCCACCGCCGATCGGGCGTGGATCCCGACGGCCCCGAAGACCTCGCCCAGCAGTTCGCTGGCACCGTTGGCGACCTTGTGCTGATCGGTGAAGGACGGGTCCGAGGCCACGAAGACGCCCAGACGGACGATCCGCACCAGGCGCGACCAGTCGCCTTTCAGAGCCGCATCGACCTGGGCCAGGGCGTTGAGGGCGCACTGCACCGCGGCGGCCTGGGCCTGCTCGAGGGTTGGACCGTTGGGCGTGCCCAGGGCGCCGCTGGCGGTGAGCTGGCCGTCCTTGAGCGGCAGCGCGCCGGAGAGGTAGAGCTGGCCGTCGCTCTCGACGTAGGGCACGTAGGCCGCGACAGGCGCGGGGGCCGGTGGCAGTTCGTATCCCAGTTCCGCGAGCTTGGCTTTGATGTCCATGGGTTGATTATCCCTGATCCGGCCCCCTATGTCGATATGTAGCTTATATGCTTGGATAGCCAGGGCATAAAAACGCCGCCCAGCGGGTTACCCCCACCACAGGCACCGAGACCACCCATGCGAGACCAAATGACCGCCACCTTTCGCAGACTGATTCACTTGCTGCTGTTCGCCGCCTTGCTGCTGCCCGGGCTCGCCGCTTCCGCGCAGCTCGGCCAAGAGCAGGTCACGCCGGCCATCATTGCAAAGGCCGGGTCGATCCAGCCCGGCGAGCCGTTCACCGCCGCGGTCCGATTCGATATCCGCGACAAGTGGCACCTGTACTGGACCAACCCCGAGGGTGACGGCTTCGCGCCCGAGGTCAACTGGAACCTGCCCGAGGGCTACACCGTCAGCAAAGCGCGCTGGCCCGCCCCACACACCTTTGAGTTCCTCGGCGGCATCCAGTTCGGCTACGAAAACGAACTCACACTGCTCTTTGACATCACCGCGCCTGCCGATGCGGCGGGCCAAGCCGTGGTGCTCCAAGCCGAGCTGACTTGGCTGGTTTGTGACAGCGGGAACTGCGTGCCAAACAAGGGGTACCCAGACCCGATCACGGTCGAACGTGTATTGCCGATTTCGGGTGAAGCGCCCAAGCCCTCGGCAGATAGCGCTTTGATTGAGGCAGCCGAGCAACAGGTGCCGGGCAGCGCCGAAGGGTGGTCGTTCAACACCGAGCGCACGGGTGCGGGCTTCATCCTCACGATCAACACGCCAAGCGAAGCGGATGCGAAAGAAATTGATGGGCTGTACTTCTACAGCAGCGAGCAGTTCGCAGTAGACCCACAGGCCGAGCAGGCCGCCGAGGTCAAAGGCAAGGCCGTCCAGCTCAAACTCACCGAGCGCAAGACCGACCCCTACGGCGACCCGATCGAGCGTGAACAACCCATCACAACACTCAACGGCGTCCTGACCGCGAAGTCCGGCTTCGGCGACACGGGCTTGTCCGCCATGATCGTCGGAGCCTACACTTCTGCGCCTGCCGCGGCTAACACGCCGGACCCCAATGATGCGCCGCTGACCACCACGCAAGAGCCCGTCCTCGGGTTCATGGTCGCGATCGGTTTCGCGTTCGTTGGCGGGTTGATCCTCAACCTGATGCCCTGCGTGTTCCCAGTGCTGTCGATTAAGATCCTTGGTTTCGTCAACCAGGCTGGCGAAAACCCCGCAATCGTGCGGCGGCATGGCTACGCGTTTGGCATCGGTGTGTTGCTGTCGTTCTGGGCGCTCGTCGCGGTGCTGCTGATCCTGCGCAGTATCGCACAGGCCGCGGCAGAATCCAGCGGGGCCACAGCGGGGTCCGTCGGCTGGGGCTTCCAACTCCAAGAGCCCGCGTTTGTCTTGGCGATGCTCATGCTCGTCTTCCTCATCGGGCTCAACCTTATCGGCGCGTTCGAGGTCGGCATCGGCCTGAGCGCCGCGGCAGGCAAAGCAAGCCAGACCAGCAAAGACGGCTACGGCAAGTCCTTCCTCACCGGCGTCCTGGCCACACTCATCGCGACGCCCTGCACCGGTCCTTTCATGGCCCCCGCGCTCGGCGCCGCGATCGCGATGCCCACCTATCAGGCCATCCTCGTCTTTACCGCGCTGGGGATCGGGATGGCGACGCCTTATGTCGTGCTGTCCTGCTTCCCAGCGCTCTTGAACTACCTGCCACGCCCGGGCGCATGGATGGAGTCATTCAAACAAGCCATGGCCTTCCCGATGTTTGCGACCGCAGGCTGGCTGGCCTGGGTCTACATCGGGCTGACCAGCGATGACTTCGGCTTGGTGATTTTGATCTGCCTGTCCATCGTCGCGCTGGGTGCCTGGGTCTACGGCCGATGGTCCACGCCGATCCGCAGCACGCGCACCCGCTGGATCGCGCGCATCGTCGCCCTGGTCTTCGTCGCCGGCGGCATCGGGTACATCCACATCGGAGCCTCAGCCATCGAGGCGCAGCGCATCGCTGCTCAAATGGCCCGCGAGGCCGGCGAATATGTGTACGAGTGGGTCGATTACTCGCCGGAGAAGGTCGCAGCGCTGCGCGAGACGGGTCGGCCGGTGCTGATCGATTTCACCGCGAAGTGGTGCGCAACCTGCCAGGTCAACAAGCGCACGTCCCTGCGGACCAGCGCGGCACAAAAGCTGTACAAGCAATACAACGTCGCGCTGGTCGAGGCGGACAACACGCGACCGAACCCGGACATCGTCAAGACACTTGAGCAGCACCAACGGGCAGGCGTGCCGCTGTACCTCGTCTTCCCCGCGGGTGATCCTGATGCGGCACCGCAGGTGCTCCCCGAGGTCCTGACACCACAGATGGTAGAGGACGCGATCAAGCAGGCGGCGGATGCAAACGAAGGCGACAGCCCGGTCGCGGTAAACCGTTGAACGCCGATCGAAGGGGCTGCGCCCCATTGCAGAACGTATCACGCTTAGTCCGATAGATCATTAGCTGCGCGGCACCCGCGCGGGGACCGCCCACCGCGATGACTGACATCCTTGATCAATCTGAAGTCGATGCTCTGCTCGCCGCCGTGGAGGCCGGGCCGGGCGATGCCGAGGCCAACGATACAGGCGAGAGGAAGATCTTCACGATCGACGACCGGGTGCTGCCCGACGATTTTGAGATCAGGGAATACGACTTCAAACGCCCCGAGCGCGTCTCGAAGGACCAGATGCGGGCGTTGGAGACGCTGCACGAGTCGTTCAGCCGGAGCTTCGGTGCCCTGCTCTCGGGGTTTCTGCGCACGATCATGGAGGTCAAGGTCGCCTCGATCGAGCAGATGACCTTCTCCGAGTTCACCCACTCGCTGCCCAACCCGACCTGCTTCGCGCTCATCGACTGCGAGCCGCTGGACGGCACGATGTGCATGGAAGTCAGCCCGTTGATCATCTACCCCGTCATCGACCGGCTCCTCGGCGGGTCCAACGCGGACCTGTTCATCCCGCAGCGGCCGCTGACCGCGATCGAGATGCGGCTGGTCGGCAAGATCCTTGACCGGGCCGTGGCCGGCTTGAAAGAAGCCTGGGCCAACGTCAAGGAGATCAACTTCAGTGTCACCGATACCGAGTCCAACCCTGTGCTCGTGCAGATCGTCCCGCCCAACGAGGTCGTGGTTGTGGTCAGCTTCGAGCTGAAGATGGGCAACCGGGCCGGCACGATGTCGCTGTGCATCCCGTACAACGTGATCGAGCCCTTGATCGAGAAGCTCAGCAACCAGACCTGGGCCGCGTACAAACGCCAGAGCCGGGACACGAAGGTCCGCAACACCCTGGCCAACCACTTGGATGCGGCGCGCGTGGGCATCTCCACGATCCTGGCGGACACGACGATCAAGCTCAACGACCTGAAAAACCTCGATGTCGGCGACCTGATCCTCACCGAGAAACCGGCCTCCTCGCCGCTGTCTCTGGAGATCGAGGGCAAGCGAAAGTTCATCGGTCAGCTCGGCCAATACAAAGGCAACCGCGTCTTCCGCGTCGATCGCCCGATCACGCCGAAGGACCGGGTCTAATCACCCATCTGGTGTGCGCTGCATTTTTAGATGGATCGGCCTAAACCCTAACCGTTCATACAAACTCCGCGCCGGATTGGTCACCAGCACCTGCAGCTCGACCACCAACCCTTTCGCGTCCGCGTAGGCATTGATATCTTGCAACAGCCGTGTGCCCAGCCCACGGTTGCGATAAGCGGGCAGCAGCTCAAGGTCGCCCAGATAGAGCTTGTCCCCTTCCATCCGCAGGCACAGGACGCCGGCCATCTCGCCCCGGACCATGATGATCTTGAGGTTCGACGGCTGGTTGGCAGTAAAACTCTTCTCGGAGATCTCCTCGTACCACTTGCCAAAGAGCGGCACGGCATAAGACCCAAGCGAGTCACGCCAGAGCGTCACCACAAACAACCGGTCGGACTCGGCCGCGGGGCGCAAGGTGTATCGCCCGTGTGCAGGGTTAGGCTCAATCATGCGTGCAACCTACTCAATCCGATCTGACGCAGCCAGGTTGGAACCGCCTGCCGGGCGGTGCATCCGGAGATTGGTTGTACTAAAACCCATGCGTTCATAGAGCTTCTGTGCCGGATTCGTCACGAGGACCATCAACTCGACGGCCAAGCCGTTGGCATCGGCATA
>JAHQVV010000156.1 GCA_019634195.1 Phycisphaeraceae bacterium
ACAGGTGGGTCGGCCAGAGGATCAAGGAACTCGAAGACGCGGGCGAGCTCGACAACACCGTTATCGTCTACTGGTCTGACCACGGCGTCGGCCTGCCCCGCGGCAAGCGCTCGTGCTACGACACCGGCCTGCGCGTCCCGGTCATTGTGCGTTACCCCGACGGCAAAGACGCCGGCACACGCAGTGATCGTGTTGTGAGCTTTGTCGACCTCGGGCCTTCTGCGCTATCGCTCGCTGGCATCAAGCCCGATGCGCGCTTCGACGGCACGCCTTTCTTGGGCGAACACGCCACCGAGCGCGACGACTACCGCAACGGCTACGCCTACGCCAACGCCGACCGCTTCGACGCCGAGCGCGAGCAGACCCGCTCGATCTCCGATGGCCGGTACCGCTACACGCGCAACTACATGACGGACGTGCCGTACCTGCTGCCGGTCGCCTACCGCGAGCAGATCCCGATGACGTACGACCTCTACAAATTGCGTGAGACCGGTACGGACAACCCCGCGCAGTGGCAGTTCGCCGCGAAAGAACGCCCGGCAGAAGAGTTCTACGATTCGCAGGCAGACCCGTGGGAGACGAACAACCTGATCGATGCGCCCGAGCATCAGGCACGGATCAAGGCGATGCGGGCCAAACTCAATGAGTGGATCAAGGACACCGGCGACCTTGGTTTCGTGCTGCCCGAGACGAAGCTGGTCAAGGAGCATATTTGGCCGGCGGATGGCAAGCAGCCGACGACGCCGGCGGCGGCGGTGGGTGTGACGGCAGTCATTTTGCCGGATGACAAAGTTGCAGAAGGTAACAAAGCTCCAGCATTCTTAGTAAATATATCTTGTGATGATAGTGGTGCGTCGATCGGCTATCGGACGAGTAAAAACGGGAAGTTCTCTGGACCCTGGATTGTCTATCGGCAAGGGCCCAAGGTGTCATTTGATACTCCGCATATTCAAGTTCAAACTCATCGCATCGGGCACAAGCCAACAACGATTACCCACCAACTTCCCGTTAAGTAAGCGTATTCACAATTCAGCCATCCCGCTTAAGCGAGATGGCTAGAGATCAGTTGCTAATCTAAGCCGATGCGTATCCTCCTCCAACGTGTCAGCCACGCTGCGGTCGTTGTCGAAAACGAACCCGTCGGCACAATCAATCGCGGTTATCTGCTACTCGTCGGTGTTGGCCAAGACGATACGCAAGACACTGTCAACAAGCTCGCGAAGAAGGTGGTCAACCTCCGCTTGTTCCCGAACGACGAGGGCAAGTTCGACAGGTCCCTCACTGACGTGAGCGGCGGGGCGTTGGTCGTGTCGCAGTTCACGCTCTATGGCGACGCGCGCAAGGGCAATCGGCCGAGCTTTATCGACGCGGCGCCGCCGGCGTTGGCCTCGCCGCTGTGCGATGCGTTCGCGGAGGCGTTGCGTGAGCTCGGCGTGCAACGGGTCGAGACGGGGCGATTCGGTGCGGACATGAAGGTCACGCTCTGCAACGACGGCCCGGTGACCTTGTGGCTGGATTCAGAGTTGCCTTGAGGTGTAGCGGGTGGCGCGAAGCGTCCCTTTTCGAATCATCTTTCACCCTTCGCACGGGACGCTTCGCGTCACCCGCTACACCGCGCGGGTGCAGTCAATCCAAATCCTTAAAGAACCGCGACCACGCCGGGTCGGGCGGCAGGGCGAACATCTTGTTGTCCTCGAACGAGAACGCGACGGCGAAGGCCTTGCCGGTGATCTCGCTGCGTTTGACCGGGCCGAAGAAGCGTGAGTCGTGGGAGTTGTTTCGGTTATCACCGACCATGAAGTACTCGCCCTCGCCGATCGTCACCGGTCCGAAGGAGGTCATCCTGAGTTCGCCGAGCAGTCGTAGCGAGCCGTCCAGCCGCTGGAGCAAGATTTTTTCTCGGTCACCAAGCAGCGGGACCTTCTGCTCCAACGCGACGCTGAAGAACTCGTAGGGCACGGGCTCGCCGTCGATCAGCAGTTCATGCGCGTTGATACCCAAGCCGAGGCGGTCCAGTACGTCCGCGCGTTCGCCTGATTCGTAGGGCTTGAGCAAGACCGAAGCGAGTTGGTTGTGGCTGACCTCTTTGCCGTCGATTAACGGCGTGCCGCTTTCAAACCGCACGACGCGTTTCTTTAACGGGTATTTCGCGAGGTAGTCCTCGATGGATATCTCGACCTTGTTAAATATGCCGGGGCGCAGCGGGTCGGGCTGTTCATCCTCGACGGTGTCGCCAAGCAGATCCCACGAGCCATCGATGTCTTCGATCAGGTTGGCCTGGTCTAGCCACCGCTTCTCGATGTGCTGCACGGTGCGCGTCAGGCCTAGCAGGCTCTCGGACCGGTACTCGAGGTCCGCGTAGCCGTAGTCTTTCTTGCCCAGCGCGTTGATGACTCGCCACTTGGTACGCAGCGGCAGCCCCTCGGCCACCGCGTCGAGGTCGGTGTAGCCTGCGGCTTCGCCGTTGATCGTGAGCTGGCCGCCGTTCATAGCGATCGTATCGCCCGGCACCGCGACGATGCGCTTGACCATGCGGACGCTGGTGACCGGGTTCCAGAACGTGACGATGTCGCCGCGCGATGGGCCCGAGCCCCAGTTGATCTGCGGGATGCCGTCCAGCGGGTTGTCGAACTGCACCGGCGTGAAGGGGATGCCGATCTGCGGGCCGGTCAGCGGGAACTGCAGGCCGTACGCCAAGCGGTTTACTGCGATGCGGTCGCCGACATGGATCTCCGGCTCCATCGAGCCGGTCGGCACGTCGTTCCAGTCCAGCAGCATCGACCGGAACACCACGACGATGATGATGACCGTGCCGATCGGCTTGACCCAGTTGTGCCAGAGCTTGCCCATCGCCGTCTCGGGCTCGGGCCGTTCTTTCTTGGGCTTCTTCAATTTCTTTCCTTTGCCCGGTTCGGCCCCCGGGTTTGCCTTGGGCTCGCTGAGCGTCGCCGTGTGGACCTTCGGCGCCTCGGCGGGCGCGTCGTTGGGTTGTTCAGCGTCTTGGCTCATTGCTTTGCTCAATAGCCGCGACGCTCTACGCGTCGCCAGGGTTTGGAATGTTCGTCGTCCGCCGGCGATGTGTCGCATCGTGGCTATTCATCAGCGGGGTGTTCAGACCCGGATTGTACCTGCCCGCCTCCGGGTTCGATGACTTCAAACAGGTCCGCCCGCGGCACGTATCGCGTCCCCTCTGACTCGGTATCGGCCGATTCCAGGTGCATCCCAAGCACGGGCGTTGTGCGGGCGTAGGGCCCGTTGAGCAGCCTTGTCATCACGAGGATGCGCGTCTGCGGGTTGTTGAGATCGTCGATGACCTCGACGAACCGGACGCGGGTCCCCGCCTCGGCGACGCCGATGTGCTCGGTGTGGTCCTGCGGGTTGTCGCGGAGTTCTTGGATGGAGACCGCGGCGCGTCGGCCGGGCGTGCCCTTGGGCAGGTCGTTCCGGCCTGGCAGCAGGACGATGCGTCCGTCGGCGAGGTAGCCGAGGACCAGGTCACGCTGGAGGGTGTAGGCCGCGTCGGGGTCGAAGCCGTGATCGAATTCGCCCGCGGCGCTGGAGTGCGCGTTGGAGTTGAGCTGCTGCTGAAGCAGGGAGATCAGCCCCCAGCCCAGGCCGATGGCGATGACGATGAAGGCGATCACCCCGAGCCAGGGCCCGCCGAACATGTCGCGCGAGGGGCCGGGCCGGGCGGGTTGTGGTGGTGTGTGTTGCATCGCCGTGTAGCGGGAGACGCGGAGCGTCCCGTTCGGGTCATGATAGATCGTTCGCACGGGACGCTTGCGTCACCCGCTACACATCACTCCACCGCGAACATCGCCTCGACGAAGTTGGCGGGGTCGAAGGGCTGGACGTCTTCGGGCGTTTCGCCGACGCCGACGAACTTGACGGGCAGGTCCAGCTCTTCTCGGATGGCGATGACGATGCCGCCGCGGGCGCTGCCGTCGAGTTTGCTTAGGAAGATGCCGGTGACCTCCGTCGTCTCAGCGAAGACCTTGGCTTGGTTGACGCCGTTCTGGCCGGTCGTCGCATCGATAACCAGGAGGACTTCGTGCGGCGCGCCGGGGAGTTGTTTCTCCACGACCCGGCGGATCTTGCTGAGCTGATCCATCAGGTGCGATTGGGTGTGCAGCCGCCCGGCGGTGTCGAGGATGAGGACATCGACGCCGCGCGCGATCGCGGCCTGGGTCGCGTCGAACGCCACGGCCGCGGGGTCGCCGCCTTGCTGGCCCTTGACGACCTCGACGCCGAGTCTGCCGGACCAGACCTCGAGTTGTTCGACCGCCGCGGCGCGGAAGGTGTCGCACGCGCCGAGCAGGACGGACTTGCCCTGATCACGCAGGGCGTTGCAGATCTTGGCGATGCTGGTCGTCTTGCCCGCGCCGTTGATGCCGCAGACGAGGATGACGGTCAGGCCATCTTGGTTGAAGTTCAGCGTGCGGTCTTCTTCGGGGAAGTACGCGGCGAGCTGGTCCTTGAGCGCGGCGAGGGCTTCGTCGCCGTTGTTGATCTCGGAACGCTCCCAACCGGCCTCGATGTCCTTGCGCAGCTCGATGGCGGTCTTGATCCCGACGTCCGCCTGGATCAGTGCTTTCTCGAGGTCACGCAGCAGTTCTTTAGACAGCGCCTTGCCTACGAGCAGCGAACGGATCGCCGACCCCGTGCCCTCGGAGGTGCGGGACAGGCCTTTTTTGAGTTTGCCGAAGACGGCTTTGAATAGTGCCATGGTGGGGGTAGGGTATCCTTTGTGCCGCGAATGGCAAGCCGATACAGGAAACCAATGACGATGTTTAGATTGCCAATTATCGATCAAACATATCCATGCACCTACACGGACTTAAAGGGTTCTGAGCAGATCATGTTGCGCAACAATGGTCAGCAAATCTGTACAACGATACGCGGTGTTAATTTTAAGGGCAGTGAGTTTGAAGCTCTCGATCCGGATGAGGAAGCCGATGACACACTATTGGAACAGTTTTCAGATTTTGAATACTCAACCCTCAATGGCGGTAAGGGAAGGTCCTTGTTCAATTTTCGATTAGATTTTGTTATGCCTTTGCCAATACTTACTCACTCCAAACTTGTAACTGGTGATTTGCGAGTGCACATGAGACTTGGTGACGACATTGAACGTGATCCCGCCTATGAAGTGGACTATTTGAAGCTCTGGTTGGATTATGAGGATGTCCATCTAGAAGCCCGAAAAGAGAGTGGGCATTTTGAAATTGACTTGAATGACATCATGACTCAACTGCCAAACAGCGACTCAATCCAGACATGCATTAATTGCCAATGGTCCGACTACTCACCTTATGGCAGCGGGATGTTTGGCACGATGATGTGTCTTCGTAATTACAAGACTATGTATCAGAAGGTTTTCAACAAGACTGCTTTTCTACAAATGGTATATCCAGAAGGCAAAGCGATCGGTTTTGACTGTGTTCAGGAAACCTATTGCTGTGATCAGTTCGAGAAGCGTGACCGGACGTTTGGATATACCTGATAGCTGGTTACAGTTATTTTTCCATCGCATCATCCAACCAAGCGTCTGCGTCGGTTGGTGGTTCGGCAACGGGGGACTGCGTCTCGCCCGCTACACCGTCTGGTTTGGGGTCGTTGATTGCTCGGGCCAGCTTGTCGAGCACGCCGTTGATGAAGGGTGGGGACTGCTCGCTGCCGAACTGCTTGGCGAGTTCGACGGCTTCGTTGATGGCGACCTTGACCGGGGCGTGGCCGGAGGCGATCTCGAAGTAAGCGAGGCGCAGGATCGCGCGGTCGACCGGCGGCTGGCGGTGCGTCGGCCAGTCGGGGGTCAGGGCGCTGGTCGCTTCGTCGGCTTGTGTGTGGTCGGCCCAGGCCAGCAGCGCGAGCTCGGCGGCCTTCTTCCGGGTCGCGAGGGTGTCGTGTTCTTCGTCCAAGGCCTCGGCGAGTTCCTCGGCGGATGCGACAACAGTCGGCGCGTGGCCGGGGTTGTGCTTGGGCGCGGTGACGTCGAGTTGGTAGAGGACTTGCATCGCGAGGCGGCGCAAGTCGCGGCGGGAGGGGGTGGTCATGGGGGTAGTTTAGTTGGTGTTGGCTTGACCGGATGACAAGGCACCCGGCCGCTGAAGCGACCTCGGCCGAATCAGTCGTTGATCGCTTCGACGAGGTTGGCCATTTCGACGCCGGTCATCATGGCGGATCGGCCGGCGTTGCCGAGCTTGGCGCCGGCGCGGTGGATGGCTTGTTCAAGGTTGTCGCAGGTCAGCACGCCGAAGATGCACGGGACGCCGGTCTTGACGTTGACGTCCTTGACGCCCTTGGCGGTCTGCTCGACGACGGCGTCGTAGTGGTCGGTCTCGCCGCGGATCACGCAGCCCAGGCAGATGACGGCCTGGTATTTGCCGGTCTCGGCCAGCGTCAGCGCGGTGACAGGCAGCTCAAACGCCCCCGGGACTTGGACCACCGTCAAGTTCGTATCGTCTCCCCCCAGCATGTGCCAGGTGTCTACGGCCGCTTCGAGCAGCCGGTCAACGATGTATTCGTTGAATCGGCCGCAGGCAATGGCTACACGATGGTCGCCGGGTGTGAGCTTGGATTGGATCTTATCGGGCATGGCGGGTCTGGTCGTATTCGGGGCGTGTTTCGGCGTGCAATGGTAGCAGCCGGGCTCAGAAAAGCGGCGGATCGCTTAATGGAATGATTCCAGGTGAGATTGATTTGCAATGGCAAATGTAATTTAGTATTTTATTGCGAGTCGTTCTCATCAATAGGCAGCTTTTGTTCCACGCCCAAGGAAATCGAATCATGATTGCTCGCACCAATCGAATTTCCGGATTCACTCTTATAGAACTGCTTGTCGTCATCAGCATCATTGCCCTGCTGATCGCGATCCTGCTGCCTGCGTTGGGCGCGGCACGGGTCTCGGCTCGGGACAGCCAGTCGCTGTCCAACGTCCGGCAGATCGGCTCGATTGCGATGGCGGCGTACTTAGTGGAGCGCAAGGAGCGCTACCCCTGGCACAGCTCAGACAGCGGTATCAAAATTGATAGTTCCAAGCCGCGCTGGCCTGACTACCTCTACAGCAGCATCAGCAGCATTGAGGTCTTCCAGAATCCGCATCTTGATCTTTCAGCAGATGTTTTGGCAAAGCCTTTTTGGCACCAGTCCAGCGACATGGAAGCACACCGAGCTGCTGAGACATGGAATTCGGGGAACCCGACCGGTGCCACGGATCGGGATTATTACGGTGGGTACGGCTACAACTATCAGTACCTAGGTAATGCAAGGGGTTACAACCCGGCAGGCAATGCTCCGGGGGCTGTAGAGTTCAAGCGCATCGCCTCAACCGTCCGCAACACCGCAGATACGATCGTCGTAGGCGACACCTTCGGCGTGCTCAACAGTGCAGGCGAGTCGATCGACGGACAATATGCCTTGGACCCCCGATTCGCCTCGGCTCGTGGCAGTGGCAAGTCCAGCGGCTACTACGGCGCCTCGGGCGAAAACGGCGGCCGAGCCATGCCCGGCGAGCGCGGCCACGGCACCGGCGAGTTCTCATTTGCTGACGGCCACGCCGAATCGATGGAGCCCGAGCAGCTCGACGACGTCGACGACGACGGCACCGAGGACAACGGCTACTGGAACGGCTTCGGCGACCCGAACAAGCTTTGACGCGAGCTAATGGGGGCAGCGTGAGACAGAGCCGTCGGCGGCGTCTGGCCTGGATGGGCCGGGACCGCCCGCGGCTCTGTTTATTGGGGGCGATCCGCGTAAGATATAGGGCCTGTAGGCGGTCTTTATCGCCCAGGTGCCTGACACTTGCCCAACCCCAACGACTGCTGACATGAATCGATTATCCATCGTGCGTTTGTTTGTCCCGCTGCTAGCCGTCCTGCTGGCCCCGCTGTCTGCTTTAGCCGAGGACCAGTCGATCAACCCGCCGGACGAGATCATGAGCAAGCCCTCGCCGGTGCTTTCCGCCGAGGAATCGATGAAGACCTTCCAGCTCGAAGAGGGCTTCGAGGTCCAACTCGTCGCCGCCGAGCCCCTGATTAACGACCCGGTGTGCATGGCGTGGGACGCGGCCGGCCGGCTGTGGGTCGCGGAGATGACGACCTACATGGCCGACCAGTTCGCCAAGGGCGAGGAAGAGCCCAAGGGCAACATCGTCATCCTCGAAGACACCGACGGCGACGGCAAGATGGACAAGCGCACCGTCTTCCTGGACGAGATCATCCTGCCCCGCGCGCTCGCGTTTGCGAAGCACGGCCTGCTCTACGCCGATTACCAGAAGCTCTACTTCGTCCGCATTAATCCTGGCGACAAGCCCGGCGCCAAGCAGGTCGTCGATCCGTCCTACTCCAACGACGGCAAGGCCAAGTCCAACGTCGAGCACCAGGCCAACGGCCTGCTCTACGGCCTGGACAACTTCTACTACAACGCTAAGTCCACCCGCCGGTACCTGCAGGTCGGCTCACGCTTCCGCACCGACAAGGCCACCGACCGCAACCCCGCCGGGGGCACCGAGCTCCGCGGGCAGTGGGGGATCACGCAGGACGACGACGGCCGGCTCCTGACCAACAACAACTCGGTGCCGATCATGTACGAGCTGCTGCCGCCGAGTGTGACGAAGCGGAACCCGAACTTCAAGTACAAGAACGCGCTGGTGAGGGTCAGTAATAAAGTCTGGCCCGCGCACCCGACACCCGGCGTCAACCGCGCCTATCAGCCCCACGTTGTCAATCACGATACCTGGAAGCTTAAGATCGCGACCGCGACATGCGGCCCGGTGATTTACCGCGGCATGCAGTTCCCCAGCGACTACTACAACAACGTCTTCGTTCCTGAGCCCGCGGGCAACCTCGTCAAACGCATCGTGTTGCGTACGGATGAAGATGGCAAGCCAACCGCCAAGCTGGCCTACGAGGGCAAAGAGTTCTTGACCTCGACCGATGAGCGCAACCGCTTTGTGAATGCATACACCGGCCCGGACGGCGCGTTGTACCTGGTGGACATGTACCGCGGGCTGTTCCAACACCAGACCTATATCAGCGACTACCTACGCCGGCAGATCAAGGCCCGGGAGCTGGACAAGCCCCTCGGCTACGGCCGGATCTACCGTGTCGTTCACAAGGCCTCGCCGATCGATCACGCGGCTCCCAACCTCTCGGGGATGGACAGCGTCCAGCTTGTCGAGCTGCTGGGCCACACCAACGCCTGGCATAGGCACACCGCCCAGCGGCTGCTCGTGCAGCGGAGCGATGCCGACTCCGTCGACCCGCTCAAGGCCGTGGCCACGACCAGTGACAACCCACAGGCCCGTATCCACGCGCTGTGGACGCTCAGCGGCATGCGTAAGCTCGAGGCCGGCACCCTCGCCGCCGCGGGCAATTCTGAGGACCAGCGTGTCCGAGTGCAGGTGCTGCGATTGAGTGAATCGTACGAAGGCGAGCCGGAGGCCAAAAAATTTATCGGCCTGATGCTGCGGTACGCCGACGACTCGCCGAACTGGGCGATGGACATGCAGCTCGCGCTGAGCGGCGGCATCCTGGCCAGCATTGAAACGCCCCAGGCCTATGACGTGCTGCTCGGCGTCATCAAGCGGCGATATGTAGATGTCTCGGGCATCAAAGACAAGGCCGAAAAGAAAAAGCAAGATGATCAGAACAAGCTCTTGCTCGGCGCGATTGTCTCCGGCCTCCGCGGCAAGGAAGCGGTCATGCTCGCTAAGGTCGAGGACGGCCCGATCAAGAAGATGCTCGGCAGCGCGCTGGTCAAGGCAACCGAGAACGGCGACCTGACCATGGGCTCGCTGCTCGCGCTCGTCGATTCGCCCGACTTCGCGGATCAACGTGATGGGCTGTTGATGAACCTCTCTACCGAGGCGGTCGAGGGCGACAAGGTCAGGGTGGTCAACGAGCTGGTCAGCAAGCTCTCTTCAGACGATTACTCCGAGGCCAACAAGCTCGCCATCCTCGAGGGCATGGCCCAAGGCAGCGAACGGCGCACCAGTCCGATGGAGCTCAACGGCAAGCCTGACATCTTCTCCGCCTTGCAGGCCGAAGCGCCCGAGGCCCTGGCAGAGATTGTTGCCAAGCTCGACCAGATGTTTGTCTATGAACGCAACGAACTGACCCAGGAAGAGCTCGATCGTATCGAGGCCGGTGCGATGCTCTACGGTGCCCACTGCTCGACCTGCCACGGCGAGGACGGCAACGGGCTGTTCGGATCGGGCCCGCCGCTGTCGCCCTCTAACTGGGTCAACGCCAGCCCGAAGATGCTAGCGGCGCTCGTGCTGCACGGCGTTGAGGGGCCGATCGACGTCAGCGGCAAGCGGTACGAGCCGCCAGCGATCCAGCCGGTGATGGTGGGCTTTAAGAACTCGGAGATGTCCGACAAAGACATCGCCGACATCCTCACCTTCATCCGCAGCAAGTCTTTCGGCAACAACGCCGACCCGGTGGACCCCGCCGTCGTCGCCGAGGCACGCGACCAGTACAAGAACCAGAGCAACGCGTTTTCACCTACTCAACTCTGGGCGATAAACAGGGCCGACGGTGGGGCGGCCCCGCCACCCAAGCCAGCCGCCGATGTAGTCGTCCCGAGTTGGCTCAACCACAGCAACCGCAACCTGATCATCACGCTGCTTGCGGTGACCGTCCTGCTGGTTGTGCTGCTCGTCGGCACGCTGATCGGCTCAACGCTGACCTAGTTTTGACCTTCGAGTCAATTGGTAATTGGTGTAGCGGGTGACGCGAAGCGTCCCGCGCAAACCATCTGCAACGGTTCGAACGGGACGCTTCGTGTTACCCGTTACACAGTGTTCTTGCAACAAACAAACGCCACACGGATCAACCCCGCGTGGCGTTTTGATTGGGCTTACTTTCGATTCTTTTTCCGCTTCTTGCCCTTGCCCTTGCCCTTACGCTTCTTCTCGCTCTTCTTCGGCTTGGGCTTGGCGGCCATCGCGTAGGCCTCGCTGACCCTGGTCAGCGCGTGGCGGCGGGTGTCGATCACGACCCGCGCGTCTTGGGCCGTTTCACCGATCACGAAAGGTAGGCAGCGCTCGATCACCTTCATCGGCGTGCCCGCGTCGTAGGGCAGGGCGGTCAGGCTGATCGGCTCGATCTCCGTGCCGCCGAGCATCGGCTCGAGGTTGTCCGGGACGTACTGATACCGCGTGTGCGTTACCGCGACGAAGTCGCCGACACAGATGTCCTCCGGCGAACGGATCCGCCGGCTCAAGATGTGGTTACTCGTGGTCGTCATAGCGTCCTCCCTATTCATGGGGCGGGGAGCCAGCGTAGAAACTGGCCGCGTCGATTCAAGTGCCAACAGGCGCGCCCATGCAGCTATTTGAGTTTTTCGTCACCACGTTGCCAGACACCGCAACACCACTATCATGGTCGATTCAACACACGACCCCTCCCCATGAAGCGACGCGGCGACGCCGCGCGAACCACAGGAAAAAATCATGCCCAAGCGAGCAAAAATCTCTGTCATCGGTGCAGGCGGCAACGTCGGCGCGTCTGTCGCCCTCTGGTCGGCCGTCAAAGAACTCGGCGATGTGGTCGCCGTCGATATCACCCGCACCCTCGAGGACGGCAGCAAGATGCTCCCCGTCGATGGCCGGATGCTCGACCTGGCCCAGTGCGGCCCGATGGAACTCTTCGACGCCAACATCACCGCGACGGATGACTACAGCGAGATCGCGGACAGCGACGTCGTCGTCGTCTCCGCGGGCATCCCCCGCAAGCCCGGCATGTCCCGTGACGACCTCATCGGCACCAACGTCAAGATCGTCAAGTCCGTCGGGGAAAACATCGCCAAGCACGCACCCAACGCGATCGTCATCGTCGTGTCCAACCCGCTGGACGCGATGGTCTACACGATGTGGAAGGCCACCGGCTTCCCGACCAACCAGATCATCGGCCAGGCCGGCTGCCTCGACGTCGCGCGGTTCAAAACCTTCATCGCGATGGAGACCGGCTTCTCTGTTGAAGACATCAATGCGCTGCTGCTCGGCGGCCATGGCGACGACATGGTCCCGCTGCCGCGCTACACCAACATCTGTGGCATCCCCGTCACGCAGTTCATCAGTGAAGACCGCCTGAATGAAATCGTCGACCGCGCCAAGAAGGGCGGCGGCGAGATCGTCAAGAAGATGGGCACCTCCGGCTACCTTGCCCCCGCGTCCGGCACCGTCCAGATGGTCGAAGCCATCCTCAAAGACAAGAAACGCATCCTCCCCTGTGCGTCCTACTGCGACGGCGAGTTCGGGCTCAACGGCTTATTCGTCGGCGTCCCGACCCTGCTCGGTGCCGGCGGTGTTGAGAAGGTCGTCGAGATCGACCTGGACGAAGCAGAGTCCGCGCTGCTCAAGGAGTCCGCCGACCACGTCCAGGAACTAGTCGACGTCGTGAAAAACCTCGACCCATCACTGGCGTAAATTTCATCATCTAAGCCCCAAGCCTACGGCGCGATTGCTCTGAGGCATGCGGTGAGATCCCCCAAACGCAACAAGCACCGCAATGGCGATGCTTGTTCGTTCGTCTTGTTTCATCGGGGGACCGATCGGTGGGGTGATCGGCTATGCTGGATGGTGTGGAAGGGGCCGGGAAGGGCTAGCACAGGGCAATGAAGGTCAGCAGCGTCAGGACGATGATTTTCTTGCGGTGGCCCGCTTCCAAGTTATTTAGTTTGAAAAAAGTTTCGAACATGTGGGATAACTCCTGAACACTGATCTGTTCAAGCATACCCCACGGCCGTCCGATAGCCTAAGGGCGGGCAAGAAAATTCATAAATTGAGTATATTAATGAACTTACACAATATAATACGCGTTCGTGAATTCCGCGGAATTGGCAGGATGTTGCGTGAAAGCATCATGTTGGGGGTGGTGTTGGTGGGGCTGGTCTGGACCGGCGGGGCGGCAGGGCAGGAGGCTGCTGAGCCTAAAGAGGCCCCGGCCGTGGGCTGGGCCGACGGCGAGGCGGCGTTCACATGGGTACAGGGCTGGCTCCGCAGCGATGACGGCGTGCCCGGGGACGCCGATCTGCCCGATCGCGCGGTGACGGGGCTGTTCGGCGTCTATGTCACCCTGCGCGACGAGGGGCGGGTGCTCGGCCGAGGCCAGGCTTTGCGCGCGGACCTCAAGGACGCGATCGACGACCACGGACCACCGATCCAGCTAGCCCTGTTGCTCTCCGCCGCGACCCGGCAGGCCCTGAAAGAACTCAAGGACAAGCAGACCAAGCGCGCGATCGAGCTGAACATCGCCGACCCCGAGCTCTTGAAGATCGCGATCCTTGAGGCTCGCAAACGCGTCCAACTCGACATCCAGATCGGCCACAGCCTCGAGTCCATCACCGTGCCGGTCAACGCACCCAACGGCGCCGTCTTCTCTACCTTCGCGCCGGGGTTCCACGGCCTGCGTCTGGCCGGCCCGCTGGCGGGTAAGGCGGACATCGCTTGGCCCGCGATCGAGCTGTCCCGCAACAACGCTGCGCCGCGCACCGTCTTCCGCCTCATGGACCTGCAGGGCTTCAACGCCGACGAGCTGCCCATCGTCGCCCGGGCCGATGGCCCGGCCCTGCAGCGCTTCGAAGTCATCCACATGGTCCGCCCCGGCGCCGCCCAGCCCGTCCGCGAGCTCATCCGCGGCAACGTCATCCTCCAGCAGCAGGTCATCGACAACCGCACCATCGCCGGCCTGGCCGAACGCGTCGCCCGACACCTGGACCAGCTCATCACAACCGACGCCCGCAACGGCAACGAAATGGTCCGCGGCACCTACCAGCCCTCGCTGCAGCGCTACGCCCCCAAGTGGGCCGACGACCGCGAGACCGCGCTGCTCGGCTACGCCCTGACCCGGCACGCGACTGTCGCCCTCGACGCCGGGCTTGGTGGCGAGGCCATGCAGGCCCGCGCTAAACGCGTCCTCCGCCTCGTCGATCAGATCGCCCCCAAAGCGATCCCGCAGAACCTGCCGCCTAAGCACCTCACCGCCGCGCTCCTTCTGCTCACGCTCTGCGAGACGCCCGCCCGGCTCGCGCCCGACCAGCTCGTCACCCGCGACCGCCTGGGCAAGGCCCTGCTCGAACTCGTTCACCCCGAGGGCGGCGGCTTCCGCGTCGAGAAAAACAGTGACAAAACCCTGTCCCGCGCCTCCGCCGCCGTCTGCACCGCGGCCCTGGCAGCCTACTACAAGGACACCCGCAGCAAGTCCCTGCCCGGGCCCGTCTGGCAAGTCCTCACCGACCTCATGAAGGCAAACGCCAACCAGGACGACGCCCGAGATGTCGACCTGCTCTGGGTCGCCTACGCCCTGGACCGGGCCGGCCCCGACCTCGCCAAAGCCCAGCCCAAGCCCGAAGACGCCGCTAAAACCCTCGCTCAATGGCGAAAGACCCTGGCCAACTACCTCGAACTGCTCACCGAGCAGCAGGTCCGCTCCAAGCCCATCCTCGGCCCCAAAGACGTCACCGGCGGGTTCATCCTCGAAAAGCCCATCCCCGGATCACCGCCCGAGCCCACCTGGCGGTCCGCCATACCGACAACCCTCCTCGCCTTCGCCCTCCGCGACCCCGGCATCATCCCCGACGACCAGCAGTTCGGCCCCGTCCTCGCCGCGGGCCTCGGCGCCCGGTTCCTCGGCCAGCTCATCGTCACCCCCCCCAGCGCCTACTATCTCCGCGACAGCGAGCCCGCCCTCGGCGGCGTCCGACGCACCCTCTGGGACAACACCCTCTACCCCGACATCAGTTCCACCACCCTCATCGCGCTGGCCGAGCTCCAACAAACCCTCATCCAGCTCGAGCCCGAAGACTAAGCCCGCACAACGCTGTGACGTCGCGCAAGATGTACACATCACGGCCCTTCAATGACAGGCCGAAAAACCTCGCGCACAACCCGCGTGCTGTCGTGCGCAAAGCCTCACGGATCGATGGCCTTGTCGATGGGAAAAGCTCTCATGCCAATCCGCCCACATCTTCGATGCCCGCGGCTTACCCGCCCGGGGGCACGCCGTGGGGTCCGAGCCACAGTGTGCCCAACCCAAACCCAGCCAACCCATTATCCGCATGAATCGACGCATCACTCAGGCCCCAACTCTTACCCCCGCGCGCACAGATCGTGCATCTGCTCAACCCACCCAACGCCAGCAAGCCCACACACCAACCGCGATGTCATCCCCCGCACAATCAACAGCACCGCGTGTGAGCGCAGCAAAATCAAATCACAGAGACGAGATTCCGACCCCCGTACCCCTTATGATTCCTAGAGCATCTTGCGTCATTGTGAATACGACGCCCGACCCTCACGCTAAAAGGGAGAGGAAGCCAAGGCATCATGTCAACAATGGCGCAAGATGCTCTAGGGTAACTGTTCACTGGTTCGAGTAGATCAGTGGCGGGTGGTGTGGTCTGAGCCCGATTTTGAGCTCGATGGATTCAATGAGGGAGCCATAGAACTGCTTGCCGCGTTGCCGGCAGCCGGCGAGGGCTGTCCAGATGCGTTGGCACCATTGTTCTCCGATCTCGGCCTTGGTGGCCTTCTGATGGCCGCCCGCCGCCGACGCGGTTGATCGACTTTAGCAACACGTTCGACTTGAAGGCCGCCCTGCCCGGGGGCGGTTTTTGTTGCACATCGATCGCCTGATAGACTTGTTGCTCATGCCTCC
This sequence comes from Phycisphaeraceae bacterium, assembly GCA_019634195.1. Classification (GTDB taxonomy): domain Bacteria; phylum Planctomycetota; class Phycisphaerae; order Phycisphaerales; family Phycisphaeraceae; genus JAHQVV01. The sequence goes on from JAHQVV010000156.1 coordinate 15,660, forward strand.
GCAAGCCATCAAACCGCCGGCCGTGCCTTGGGCCAGGGACAGGGACAACAAGCTCCTGGACATGACGTTCAAGCAGCTCGGGCTGTCGCTTGAGAAGTGCCCGGCACTGGTCGCCGACGTCGATCGGCTGCACAGCGAACTCGACGCGGCGGGCCTGGTGTACTTCCGCCCGCACTGCTGGTTGAGCAGCGAGTGGTTCAGCCCGGACGGCATCCCGGGCATCGCGATCCCGTTTTATCTGGCCCACCCCCGGCTCAGCCGGCTCGAGCAGTCGCAGATGCTCGCCGTGGAGGGCGCCGCGCCGCGCGAGCGCATGATGATCTTCCGCCACGAGGCCGGCCACGCGTTCTGCAACGCCTACCGCGTGCACCGACGCAAACGCTTCCGCGAGCTCTTCGGCTCCGTCGGCCAGCCCTACCCCGAGACCTACAGGCCCAACCCCGCCTCGCGCGGCTACGTGACGCACCTGCCCGCCTGGTACGCGCAGGCGCACCCGGCCGAGGACTTCGCCGAGACGTTCGCCGTCTGGCTCACGCCCGGGCAGCGCTGGCGCAAGACGTACAAGGACTGGCCGAAGGCGCTACGCAAGCTCACGTTTGTTGAAGAGGTGGTCAAGCAACTTGGCTCCGATCGACCCGCCGTGCGATCACGCCGAAAGGTCGAGACGCTCGCGCAGCTCGCCGGCACCCTCCGCGAGCACT
>JAHQVV010000157.1 GCA_019634195.1 Phycisphaeraceae bacterium
AAGACCGTCCACGCCCTCGGCCAGGACCCCGCGGAACCGGCCGAACTTTGCCAGCGTCTTCGCCAAGGTGTTCTCGTAGATGAGCTCGGTATTGCGGAACACCGAGGGGCGTTGGCCAAACAGTTCGTCGATCAGCTCGTCGTGCCGGCTGACCTGGTGCTGGAAATCCTCCGCGCTGTACTGCGACGCCAGCGAGTGGTCGTAGGTCTCCGAAAGGAACTCGACGCAGCCCGTCTCGGCCAGCTTGCGGAAGCGGTCGAGCACCTCGGGCGACCAACGCCGGAACTGTTCAATGACCTGCCCGGTCAGGGAGAAGGCCACGACGAAGCGGTCCCCATGCCGCTCGATCTGGCGGAGCAGCAGTTCGGTCGCGGGCAGGTAGCACTTCTGCGCGACCCGGCGGAGGATCGTGCTGTTCGCCTCGTCGTCGAAGTACGTCGGCTCGGTTTCGAACACGCTGTACCGGCGCAGCCGACGCGGCTGGTGGACCTGGAAGTAGAAACAAACGTCCGGCATCGTGGCTCCTCGGGCGGACCGGCATTGTCCCCGTTTTTAATCGGCCCGGCAAACGATGCAAAATTTAGTTCTCTGCGGATGCCGTCTGCTCGTTGCTTTTCTGCGACCCCGCATCGACCACGGCCTCGACCGCGTCGCGGTGGTCCGCCTCGCCGATGATGATCCGCGCACCGCGGCGGAAGGTCACGTACGAGTAGAACCACTGGATCAGCACGACAAGCTTGTTGCGGAACCCGACCAGCAGCATCAGGTGCACGACCAGCCAGGCCAGCCAGGCAAAGATCCCGCCGAAATGCAGCGGCCCGATGTCCGCGATCGCGTGCGTCCGGCCGATGGTCGCCATCGTGCCCTTGTCCCAGTAGGTAAACGCCTCGCGCTGGTCGGGCGGGGTCTTGCCCTGCTTCAGTTCGGCGGATACCAGCTTGGCGACGTGCTTGCCCATCTGCATGGCCGAGGGGGCCAGCCCGGGTGCTTTCGTGCCGTCGGGCAGCGTGCAGTCCGCGACATCACCGATGACATAGGCCTCGGGGTGCCCGGGGATCGACAGGTCGGGGCCGACCACGACGCGTCCGCCCGCGCCGAGCTCGACGCCGAGTGCCTGGGTCAGCTCGGGCGCCTGGACGCCGCCGCCCCAAAGGACGTTGTGCGTCTCGATCGTCTCGCCGTTGTTGAGCAGGACCCCGTCGGCATGGATGTCCTGCACGCGCGTGTTGAGGATGACCTCGACGCCCAGGCCCTCGAGCTGTCGCTTCGCACTGGCCGATAGCTTTTCGGGGAACGGGCTGAGCAGCCGGCCGCCGCCGTCGATGAGGACGACCCGGGCCTCGGTCGGGTCGATCCGCCGGAAGTCTTTCTTGAAGACAATCGTTGAGAGTTCTGCCATCGCCCCGGCCAGCTCGACGCCCGTCGCGCCGCCGCCGACCACGACGATCGTGGTAAGCTTCCGACGCTCGTCGGGGTCGTCGATCGCCTCGGCCAGCTCAAACGACGTCAGCACCGTCCGTCGAACGCGCATCGCGTCCTCGAGCGTCTTGATCCCTGGGGCGTGCTCGGCCCAGTGGTCGTTGCCGAAGTAGCTGGTCCGCCCGCCGATCGCGACGACCAAGTAGTCCCAGCCGACCGTCACGCCCAGGGCGCTCTGGGCCGTTTTGTTGTCCAGGTCGATCGACTCAACCGCGTCCATGATCGAGGCGATGTTGCGTCGGCCACGGAAGATGGTCCGGATCGGCTCGGCAATCTCTGTCGCGGATAAACCCGCCATCGCGACCTGGTACAGCAGGGGCTGAAAAAGGTGGTGGTTCTGTTTGTCGACGATCGTGACGTAGGCGTCGCCCTTAAACTAGCGGGCAAAAGTCAGCCCACCAAAGCCACAGCCGACGACGAGGATGTGGGGCTTGCCGCTGGGCGGGCGTTTGATGCGTGCTGATGGGTCCATGCTGCCTACAGTCTAGGGTCCACAGCAAACCTGTCAGATGAAAACCCTGCGAGGACCAGCGGATCGGGCTGCGGTATACTGCCCGGTCCTGTACAGGATGCCAAGAACCGATATGACCGCGACGACCTCCCTCACCAGCACGCAGATCCGCCAGCAGTTCATCGACTTCTTCGTCAAGAAGTGCGGGCACACCGCCGTGCCGTCCTCGCCGGTCGTCCCGCACGATGACCCGACGCTGCTCTTCGCCAACGCGGGCATGAACCAGTTCAAGCCGTACTTCCTCGGCACCGAGCAGCCGACCTTCACCCGCGCGGTGGACACGCAGAAGTGCATCCGTGCCGGCGGCAAGCACAACGACCTGGACGATGTGGGTAAGGATACCTACCACCACACCTTCTTCGAGATGCTCGGCAACTGGTCCTTCGGGGACTACTTCAAGAAGGAAGCGATTGCCTGGGCGTGGGAACTGCTCGTCGACACCTGGGGGATCGACCCCGAGCGTCTGCACGCAACCTACTTCGAGGGCGATGAAAGCGAGGGGCTAGAGCCCGACCTCGAAGCCAAGGAACTCTGGTTGCAGTTCCTGCCCGAGAGCCGTGTGCACCCCGGCAACAAGAAAGACAACTTCTGGGAGATGGGCGACACCGGCCCGTGCGGCCCGTGCTCGGAACTGCACTACGACCGCAGCCCGGACAAGAGCGGGGCAAGCCTGGTCAACGCCGATGCGCAGGACACCGTCGTCGAGATCTGGAACCTGGTCTTCATCCAGTACAACCGCCAGCAGTCCGGCGAACTCGTCCCGCTACCCGCCAAGCACGTCGATACCGGCATGGGCTTTGAGCGAATCGTCCGCGTGTTGCAGGGCGTCGACAGCAACTACGACACGGACGTGTTTGGGCCGATTTTTGATGCGATCCAGAAGATCACGGGGGCCCGGGCTTATCAGCCCGGCGCTGACAAGGAACAACTCGAAGACCCGATCAACATCGCCTACCGCGTGATCGCCGACCACATCCGCACGCTGACGTTCGCGCTCAGTGATGGGGCCCACTGCACCAACGAGGGACGCGGTTACGTGCTGCGTTCGATCCTCCGCCGCGCGGTGCGTTTCGGCAAGCAGACGCTGGGCGTCGAAGACCCATTCTTCTACAAGCTCGTCCCGACCGTCGCCGAACATTTCGGCGATATCTTCCCCGAGATCAAGGTGAAGCAGGCGGACGTTGAGGCGGAACTCAAAGAAGAAGAAGAGAGCTTCCGCAAGACGCTGGATCGAGGGATTGGTTTATTCGAAGACGTCCTTGCTGGTGTAGCGGGCGACGCGAAGCGTCCCGTGTTCCCCGGCGATGAAGCCTTCAAGCTCCACGACACCTACGGCTTCCCGATCGGCCTGACGCAGCTCATGGCCGAGGAGCGCGGGCTGACGGTTGATCTCGAAGGCTTCGAGCGTGAGATGGACGCGGCGCGTGAGCGCAGCCGTGGCGAAGGCGGCGGGGCGGACGCGAAGCAGTCGCTGCTGGAGCTGGTGCAGAAGGGGCTAGATGCCGGCTGGTTCGCCGAGACGAATTTTGTCGGCCACGACACGACCGAGATGCCCGAGCAGCCGAACGTGCTCAATGTCTTCAAGATGCAGGGCGAGGTTTACGAGCCCGTCTGCGAAGCAGATGTGGGAGACCGTATCGCGTTGGTGTTTGAGACCACGCCGTTCTACGCCGAGGCGGGCGGGCAGGTCGGCGACACCGGCGAGATCATGATCCGCCACAGCACCTCGCCCACCGGCGGGGAGATCGCCAAGTGCTGCGTCCGCGACACGATCAAGATCGGTGGGGTCCACCTGCACATCGGGACCGTCGAAGAGGGCAAGCTCGAAGTCGTCGCGGGCAACCCCGAGGTGTCCGCATCGTTGCACGTGGACGCCGACCGCCGCGCCGCGATCACGTCGAACCACACGATCACGCACGTCATGAACCGCGCGTTGCGCGACTTGGTCAACAAGGACGCGATGCAAAAGGGGTCGCTCGTCGACGATGAGAAAACACGCTTCGACTTCAGCCACGGTAGTGCGCTGACGCCCGATGAGGTCGGGGCGGTCGAACGCCAAGTCAACGACGACATCGCTGCCGACCTGGAAGTCTTCGCGGACCACGCCCCGCAGCAGGAGGCCCTGGACATCAACGGCCTGCGTGCTGTGTTCGGCGAGAAGTACCCGCCGATGGTGCGGGTGGTGTCGGTCGGTGCGCCGGTCCACGACCTGCTCGCCGAGCCGGACAGCGACAAGTGGCAGAACCTGTCGATCGAGTTCTGCGGCGGGACGCACCTGGCGAAGACCGGCGACGCCGAGGGCTTTGTGATTGTCAGCCAGGACGCGGTGAGCAAGGGCGTCCGCCGCCTGACCGCGATCACCGGGAGTGCTGCGCACCAGGCCACCGCGCAGGCCGAGGCGCTCCTGCACCGCGCCGAATCGCTCAAAGACGCGGCGGCGGACAAGCTGGCCGACGAGATCGACACGATCACCAAGGCGGTCGCCGAGCAGCAAACGCCGCTGGTTTTGCGTGGCAAAGTGCAGTCCGCGTTGGCAGTACTCAGCGACAAGCTCAAGCAGCACCAGAAGGCGCAAGAAAGCCAGCAGGGCGAGGCCGTCGTCGAACTCGCCCGTGCGATCGCCGACTCGGCCGACGACACGGTCATCTGCGTCAAGGTCAACGGTGCCGACGCGAAGTCCCTGCGCACCGCGATGGACGTGATCCGGAGTAAGAAGCCCGATGCGGCGATGATGCTCGCTGCGGATGCGGGGGAAGGCAAGGTCGCGCTGCTGGCATCGGTTCCCAAAGACGTGATCGCCAAGGGCCTCAAGGCCGGCGACTGGGTCAAGCACACCGCCCCGATCGTCGGCGGCGGGGGCGGCGGCCGCCCGGACATGGCTCAGGCCGGCGGCAAAGACCCGTCGAAGATTGAAGAAGCACTCGAAAGCGCGAAGCAATTCGCAGAAGACAAGTTATGAAACCGCGTTCATCTGCGGTTCCAAACCAAATTATTTGAAAGCCAAGTATGCCCACCATTAACAGCAATTATCTCAACCTCAAAGCCGGCTACCTCTTCCCCGAGATCGGCCGACGCGTCTCCGCCTTTGCCGAGACGAACCCCGATGCGCCGATCATCAAGCTCGGGATTGGCGATGTGACCGAGCCGCTGCCCGAGGCCTGCCGGGTCGCGATGCAGAAGGCGATCCAGGACCAGGGCAAGGCCGAGAGCTTCCATGGCTACGGCCCGGAGCAGGGCTACGGCTGGCTGCGCAGCGCGATCGCGGAGCACGACTACAAGGCCCGCGGCTGCGACATCTCTGCCGACGAGATCTTCGTCTCCGACGGCAGCAAGTGCGACACCGGCAACATCCTGGATATTTTTGGCCCGGGCAACACCATCGCGGTCACCGACCCGGTCTACCCCGTCTACGTCGACACGAACGTGATGGTCGGCAACGCGGGCCCCGCGGGCGACAACGACGAGTACAGCGGGCTGGTCTACCTCCGCGCGACGGCAGAAAACAACTTCACGCCGCAGATCCCCGAGCAAAGGGTCGACCTGATCTATCTTTGCTACCCCAACAACCCGACCGGCGCGGTCGCGAGCAAGGCTTACCTCAAGCAGTGGGTCGATTACGCGAACAGCCACGGCAGCGTGATCCTGTTCGACGCGGCCTACGAGGCTTTCATCACCGAAGACGACATCCCGCACTCGATCTACGAGATCGAGGGCGCGAAGACCTGCGCGATCGAGTTCCGCAGCTTCTCGAAGAACGCGGGCTTCACCGGCACGCGCTGCGGCCTGACGGTCGTGCCCAAGGGGCTGGTGGGCAAGGATTCGTCAGGCAACGATGTCGCGCTGCACGGGCTCTGGAACCGTCGGCAGTCGACCAGGTTCAACGGCGCGTCGTACATCATCCAGCGCGGGGCCGAGGCGGTCTACAGCGAAGCGGGCCAGGAGCAGGTCAAGGGGCTGGTGAGTTTCTATCTTGAGAACGCGAAGCTGATCTTGGAAGGCCTTGCGTCGCAAGGGCTCGAATGCTCCGGCGGGGTGAATGCGCCGTATGTCTGGATCAAGACGCCCGACAAGATGAGCAGCTGGGACTTCTTCGACAAGCTCCTGAGCGAAGCGCACGTCGTCGGTACCCCCGGCAGTGGATTTGGTCAATCGGGCGAAGGCTACTTCCGATTGAGCGCGTTCAACAGCCGGGCAAGCGTAAACGAAGCGATCGATCGGATCGCGGCGAAGGTGTCGGTGTGAGGCGTTGTGCGCGGCGGGGCCGCGTCGCTTCACGTGTTGAACAAGTCTGTGTATGAAGCGTCGCGGCTCCGCCGCGCGGTTGTGAGATGTCTGACCTACCCGTCGACCAGCAGATCGAAACCTTCCTCGCGACGTGCAAGACCGCATCGCTCGCGACGGTCGATGCGCACGGCCACCCTTGTGCCGCGAACATCCAGTACGCCCACGACAACCACTGGCGGCTGTACTGGGTCAGCAGCATGTCTTGCGCGCACTCGGTGAATATCGAGCACCGTCATGACGTGGCGATCACCATCTATTCCCACCAGGACGAGCCCGAGAAGATCCACGGGCTGCAGCTGCGCGGCCAGGCAAAAATGCTCGACACAGACCGGCTCGAAGAAACCCATCGGCTCTACGCGGCGAAGTACCCCTTCGTGACCGGCCCGCCCTACGACAAAGCGATGAAGATGCAGCTGTTCTATTCGTTCACCCCGGCCTGGCTGCGCTGGATCGATAACCGCAAGGGGTTTGGGTGGAAGGTTGAAAAATCGATCACTGATTGAGCAAGCCGATTGGTCCGGGCATGGGGTCGTGCCTACGATTTGATCATGCTCATCTCTCGCTTACCGTCCTGTCTTACTGCTTTTCTCCTCGCCTTCACGATGGTCGGGGCTGCCTCTGCCGATTGGCCGCAGTGGCGTGGCCCGGATCGTCTGGGAACGGTAGAGGGTGTGGAGTGGCCCGACGCGGTGAGCGAACAGACGCTCAAACAGCTCTGGCGGATCGATCTGGCGCCGGGCTACCCCGGGCCGATTGTTGCGGGGGGCCGGGTCTTTACGTTCGAGTCTTTGGGGAGGAAGGATGAGGTCGTCCGGGCGTTCGATGTGAGCAACGGGCAGCAGGTCTGGGAGGCGAGTTGGGCCGGCGCGATGCGTGTGCCGTTCTTCGCCAAGCGCAATGGCGACTGGGTCAAGTCAACCCCCGCGACCGACGGCGAGCGGGTCTACGCAATCGGGATGCAGGACGAGCTGGTCTGCCTCAAGGCGGCTGACGGTGGGATCGTCTGGCGGGTAGATTTCAAAGAGCGCTACGGCACGCAGGGCCCATCGTTTGGCCAGCCCTGCTCGCCACTGCTCGACGATGATGCGGTCTATATCCAGGCGGGTATGTCTGTGTGTAAGCTCGACAAGAAGACCGGCAAGACGATCTGGCGGGCGATGGTCGATGAGCGGCAGATGATGGGCGGGGCGTTTTCGTCGCCGGTGTTCGCCGAACTTGCCGGCAAACCGCAATTGCTTGTCCAGACACGCGGCGAGATCTGCGGCTTGGACCTTGAGTCTGGCGATGTGCTCTGGAAGCAAGCCATCAAGGCCTTCCGCGGGATGAATATCCTGCCCCCCACGGTGATCAACAAGACCGATGTGTTCACCTCGTCCTACGGCGGCGGTGGCTTCATGCTCCGCGTAACCCGAGGCGACGACGACAGCTTCAATGTCGAAACCGTGTGGCAGAACAAGGTCGAGGGGTATATGTCTTCGCCTCTGCTGATCGATGGCCACCTCTATATGCACGGCCGCGACAAGAAGTTTCACTGCATCGATGCCGCGACAGGCGAGACAGCATGGAGCAGCGATGACAAGTACGGCGCGTACTGGTCGACCGTCCACAACGGCGACCGCATCCTGGCACTGGGCCACGACGGGACGCTCCGCCTGATCCAAGCGGACTCAGAGCAATTAAACATCCTTTCAGAGCACAAGGTCTCGGACCAGGAAACCTGGGGGCACCTCGCGGTCGTTGATGACGTGCTGTATATCCGCGAGCTCAAGGGCTTAGTGGCGTATCGCTGGGCGAAGCCGGCGAACCTGAACTAGGCCTTTAGAGCGTTTTTACTTTCTTTGTAGCGGCCTTGAAACCCCTCCCCCTCCGAGGGGGAGG
>JAHQVV010000158.1 GCA_019634195.1 Phycisphaeraceae bacterium
AGCAACTCGACATGCATCATGCGTGCCTGACCCTCGCCCATCCGATCAGTCCGCTCATACAAAGGCGTCACACTATCCCGCGCGCCTTCGGCCAAGTACTCATTAATTACATCGCCGGTCGCCCCATCAAGAACCAATTGACCCTGCTTGAGCATGATCGATCGCTCACAGAGCCGTGCGATTGTCGCCATGTTGTGGCTGACGAAAAGGACAGTTCGACCCTGCTTGGACACTTCATCCATCTTGCCAAGGCACTTACGCTGGAAATCCATGTCGCCCACGGCGAGCACCTCGTCAACGACAAGGATCTCCGGCTCGAGGTGAGCCGCCACGGCGAACGCCAGCCGGACATACATGCCGCTGCTGTAGCGTTTAACAGGCGTATCAAGGAATTTAGCGACTTCGGCAAACGCGACGATCTCGTCGAACTTGCGTTTGATCTCGGTACGGGCCATGCCCAGCACGGCACCGTTGAGATAGATGTTTTCCCGGCCTGTCAGTTCGGGGTGGAAGCCAGTCCCGACTTCCAGCAGGCTCGCCATCCGTCCGCGGAGGGTGATCCGGCCTGTGGTCTGCTCCGTGATCCGGCTGAGGACTTTCAGAAGCGTTGATTTACCGGCGCCATTGCGCCCGATGATGCCCACCACCTCGCCGATACCGACGTCAAAGTTTATATCCTTCAGCGCCCAGAACTCTTCATAGGTCCTCGGGTCACGGCGGAAGCCGTTTGCCGCCCATCGGGTAGGTTTGCCCAGCGCGTTCTGCACGATATGCCTGAGCCCGTCGCCCTTCTGCGCATGCTTACCGATGATGTATTTCTTCGAGAGGTTCTCGACTTTGATCGATCTGTCTGTCATGGTCGATACTCGATCGCGGTGTCTTAAATAATGTCGGCGAATGTTTTTTCGGTTTTACGGAAGAACCAGATGCCCGAGTAAATCATCGCGATCACAAGGACAATAGAGATCACCATGCCGGGCATGTAGACCGTGTGCTCGCCGCCGAGGATGGCCCAACGGAACCCGTCGATCACACCAACCATCGGGTTGAGCGAATAGACCCAGCGCCATTGCTCGGGGACGACGCCGCTCTGGAAGCCGACCGGCGAGATATACAACCCGAACTGGACAACGAACGGGATGATAAAACGGAAGTCACGGTATCGGACCATCAGGGCCGAGACCCAGACCCCGATGCCGAACGCGGCTGCGAACGCCAGCGCAACAAGCGCGGGGAGGACAAGGACTTCCCAGCCCGGCATGTATTGGTAGTAGATCATCACGCAGACAAGGATGACCGCGGAAATCATAAAGTCCACGAGGCTGGTGATAACGCTACTCGCGGGTACGATGAGGCGAGGGAAATACACTTTCGAGATCATGCCCGAGTTTCGGACCAAGCTAGCGCCACTCTCAGACATCGCGGTCGCAAAGAACTGCCAGGGCAGCATGGCGCACATCACAAGGATCGGATAAGGCGTATCACCCGAGTCCATGCCCGCGAGGTAGCCGAACACAAACGTAAGGATGAACATCGTCAGCAACGGCCGGATCACCGCCCATGCCACGCCGACGACGGTCTGCTTATAACGAACGAGGATGTCGCGCCAAGCCAGAAAGTAGAACAGCTCGCGGTAGCGCCACAAGTCGCGCCAATACTGCCTCTCAACACGGTCGGCCTCTAGGATCAGTTCTCTGGGTTGCGTCTCTAACATGTATTCATTCTCTGACCGGATCACGGCCAACCCTCACAGCTCGTGGATGGCACATTATCAGACACTAGGCCGCGTACTGGATCGACACTACACCCCTGATGTCGGCACAATAGCAAAGATGCTTAATCACTCTAGCCGGTGCCGGGTAAGCCAACATCATATGGCCTTCATCAACCATCGGCTTGCGAGCAGGCCAGAGATCAGCCCCAGCGGCAAGCGATTATATTTCGCCCGCTTGCGGGTTATCAGAGGACCCGTTTGAATCCGGTTAAAACCAACTTTTTGTGGCCCACCCGGCGAGCGTATCCCACATCGTGTAGTGGGTACCGGCCAATGGATCATCGCTCAGAGACGCGTAGCCCGGCTCGCCCTTCAGGCGACTGCGAAGAGCCTTGATCTCGCCCAAATTCGGGCAGGTGCAATAAACCGGCCGCCCGGCTTGAGCGAGGTCCGGTAAGACACCAGCACCACGACAGGGTCTTCAAACAAGCGCAACGACTCGGGGAAAATCAGCGTGTCGAATTGCTGCCCCGCCAACGCCTGGCAGGAACGCTCGAGGTCAGCCGGGCCATAAGAAGCATGAACACGAGCTATTATTCAAGCCTTCGAGTGGCGTGTCTTCGAACTTCATGAGCGATGGCCTCGTGATTTAATCGGTCTGCGGAGCCGGGCCTTGCATAAACGCGTTGATCTGAGACAACGTCAGCTCGCGCATGTCTTGCTGCCGCCCGTAGTACGCGCGGTACCAGGTCACGAGCCAATCGAGGGCCTGCCTCAGGCTGAGCGTTGGCTGCCAGCTCAGATACTCCTGCGCCTTACTGATGTCCAGGTTCAACGCCTGTGCCTCGTGCGGCTGTGCGCCCTTGTCGATCTTCCATGCTGCGCCGCCGCCCCAAGAATCGATCATCCATTGTATGATCCAGGATACCGGATGGGCATCCGTACTCACCGGCCCGATGTTCCATGCCTCGGCGTACTGCTGGCCCTCGTTGTAGAGCTTCTCCGCCAAGAGCAGGTAAGCCGACACCGGCTCGAGCACGTGCTGCCAAGGGCGGACCGCGTTGGGGCTGCGGATTATCACCTTCTCATTTTCGCTGAATGCGCGGACGATGTCGGGGATCAGGCGGTCCTTAGCCCAATCGCCGCCGCCGATGACGTTGCCCGCACGGGCCGTGGCGAGTTGCGCCGCGTGCATGCCCTCGCCCTGAGCAAAGAATGACTTGCGATACGCCGCGGAAACAAGCTCCGTGCAGCCCTTGCTGGCCGAGTACGGGTCGTGCCCGCCCATCGGTTCATCTTCGCGGTAGCCCTTGACCCACTCACGGTTCTCGTAGCACTTGTCGGTCGTCACGATCACTATAGAGCGGACCGACGGGCAGCTGCGGCATGCCTCCAGCACGTTGACCGTGCCCATAACGTTGGTGTCGAAGGTCTCAACCGGGTACTTGTATGAATCGCGGACCAGCGGCTGGGCGGCCATGTGGATCACGACCTCGGGCTTTGCGGCCTGCATCGCGGCCTTGACCGTCTCGAGGTCGCGCACATCACCGATGATGCTGTTCATACCCTGGTCGGCTTGTACGACCTCGAACATGCTCGGTGCGGTATCGGGCGCGAGCGCATAACCCGTCAGATCAGCATCCATCTGCTGCAACCACAGCGACATCCACGTGCCTTTAAAACCCGTATGCCCCGTGAGAAAGACAGATCGGTTGTTCCAGAATTCAGTATTCATCATGCCAGCCATTCATCACGCGTCGGGTGATCTTGTTGTTCCAATCCGCTTGTCCGAAAACCAGTGCGGGCCAATGCTGATCAGGCCTTTCGCGGGGCTTGGCCAGACTCCCACAGGTCTTCGAACAGGTTCTTATCGCGTAGTGTATCCATCGGCTGCCCATTGATCAGGTATCCCGATTCGTAGACAAATCCCTTAATGGGGTGAACGCGATCGAGTAAAACCTTCAGGTGCATCGTTGATCCGTTGCCAGGGCTGTGATGTTAAAAACCACACCCGAGTTTCGGACCAGGCTCTGCCCACTCTCTGCCATCACGGTCGAGAAGAACTGCCAAGACAACCTGCCGCATATCACGAGGATCGGGTAAGGCACGCCGCCGGATTCCATTGGGCGAAGTTGCCGAAGACAACAGTCAGGACCAGCACGTCAGCAACGGCCAAATCACCGCCCATGACACGCCGACGACCGCCTTCTTATAGTGGACGAGGATGTCGCGCCAAGCCAAGAAGTAGAACAACTCAGGCTAACACCAGAGGCCAACCCAATAGTGGCGCGGGGCCTTGTTAAGCTCCAGCATGACCTCTTTAATCGCGGACGGTGATGCTGTATTACTCATCGAATCGTTCCTACCACTACGTCGGAGGCAACTGCCGTTACCAGCATAGCCCCTCATAAGTACCAGAACTGATGGCAAAGTACAGATTGACTACCGGTAATCGCTTAACCCTAATTCAGAAGCACTAAAGATTCAAAACCTATGACGGGTTTGAGCACCTCCTTGCTCATCGGCCGTTAAAAACCAATGTTATTGGCCCTTGCAAGCGACCCCATCGCAGTGGTCAGCCCTTATGGTGATTGGCCTGATCGCCCGCCCCCATCAACCCGGCTACCGCATCGGCGACGGTGCTTGCGAAACGCGGGTACGTAAAACCCTCGCCCACAACCCCCCTGCCGTTGTCTGCCAGGCGTGCCCGCAAGCCCGGGTCTCGGAGCAGCTCAATACAATTGGCGGCAAAGCCCTGGTCACCCTCGCCGACACGAAGCGACTCGCCGTCCATGAGCGCGTCTTCATAACCACGCAGCGAGTGCGGGGAGACGACGCATGTCCGGCCCAGCAACAACGACTCGAGCACCTTAATCTTGGTGCCCCCGCCCTCATTAATCGGCACCACCGTAAAGGCGCAGCCGGCGTATGCCTCACGCAAGTCCTCGGCGTAGCCCACGGGCACGACCCCGGGTAATGCGCCCCACCGCTGACGCATGTCGTCACTCATCCCTGAGCCAACGATCTGGAACGTCGCATCGGGGACCTCGGCGAGTACCTTGGGCCAAACCCGATCAATAAAGGCATCGATCGCGCGGACGTTGACGGTGTGCTCGAGCGTACCCACCATCATGATGGCCCTGCTCGCCGGGCGAGGCGCACAAGGCTCGGGCGCTTCAGCGCCAGGCTTGACGAAGGGGATGTTCGGCAGAACAGAAACGTCATCGCGGGACAGGCGTGCCAAATCAGCCTGCTTAGCAACCCAGACCGATGAACACTCCGCCAGGACCGCACGCTCGCGACGGAGCACCTGCCGGTAGCGCCGACCGTGCCACCACTGCTTCAGCGACGGGCGTTGACGCGCTGTCAGTTCTGCTTCCAACACATCGCTCTCGAAGTCATCGACATCAATCAGGGTTGGCCTCAGGCCGACCGCGCCGCTGCGAGCGAGTGGCCAAAGGTATCGGCCGACGATCAGGTCGTAGTCGCGTTCTTTAATCAGCCGGGCAACACGCGCGGCGACAACAGGATCGGGCGCGTAGTCGAGACCCCAGCCGCCGACGGCATGCGCCAGACGAGCGGCGTACCGGCCGGCCAGCCGCCACGGCGTGCGGTGCTCGGGCAGGCAGTTATCAAAGAAGAGCTTGCCGCCGAATCGCTCTGCTGTCGCTTCGCGTTGTTCCTTAGGCAAGACGCCGTACCGAATCATAACGACGGTATCGACCTCGCCGTGCTCGCTGAGGGCTCGGTGCAGGAGGTTGGTCCGCTGGTTGCCGCCGGTGTGGGTCGGCCAAGGGACGTTCGGTGTGATCAGCAAGATGCGCATGCGGGAATCAGCCCTTAGTGTCGGCGGGGTCGCTGGTCCAGGCGTGGAGCGTATTGAAGAAGCGTTCGCAAAGCCGGGGCCAGTCGTACTCACGGGCCCAGGGCTCGGGACCAGGTGGTTGGTCGCGGTGGGCTTGCGCGAGATCGATGACGCGGCCAAGCGCCTCGGCAAGAGCGTTAGGGTCGCAAGGGTCGGCACAAGTGCCAACGGCAGAGCGTTCGACAAGATCGCGCGCATCGCCTTGAGGCAGTGCACCCAGGATCGGCCTGGCCGAGGCGAGGTATTCGTAGGTCTTGCTCGGGACCAGCCGTGAACGGTGGCCTTTGGGCAAACCAAACAGCGGGACAAATAACGCGTCCGCGTGGCGGATCCAGGCGAGCGACGTTTGGTAAGGCACGAAACCAATGACATCGACCCGGTCCGCGACGCCGGAACGCTGGATCATGCCGTGAATCGCGGGGTCCTTGACCCCGACTAGGGCAAGCCGAAAATTGTTAAGCCGGGGATCATCGGCACGGCCGAGTTGAGCGATCGCCTTGAGGAGGTAGTAGGCGGTGCGGCCTGCGATACGGGCGGGTTCGGCGCGGTAGTTGCGCTTTTGTCGAAGCCAGCCGATAGGGCCACGGGTGCGCGCCCACGCCGCGGTATGGAGTGTGCCGGTATGGACCAAGTGGAAATGGCCCGGGGTCATCTCTTCGGGCCGAGGCGGCATGGGCCCTTCGAAATCCGTGAAGGTGCAGCCGTTGTTGACATGCGTCAATCGATCAGGCGAGAGCGTCGGGACCGCCTGGAGCACCTGCTCTCTTGCTTCGGGCGTGTTCATGATGACGCCGTCCGTTCCGGTCATCACCTTCCGCATCCAGTCGTTGTTGACCGCCCACTGCGCCTTATTGGAGTAGGCAAACGCGCCGTCAAGCGCCCACGGGTCTTGCAGGTCTACAAAGACGGGGATACCCAAGCGCTGCTTCGCCATGAGCGCCGCGGGTGCCATGCCATAGGGGGGCATTGTCACGACCACGGCGTCGAATGGCCGCTCCGCATGAAGTGCTGCCGTACGTTCCACGAGTGCACTAAGGAAAGGGTCCTGGTCCGCGTTGACCGCGGGGGTGTTCGTTGTGACATGCGAGCCCTGAGGCGTCTGGACCCGCTCAATCACCGCCTCTTTACTTGCTTCCAGGGACAGGTCCTGCGGGTCCCATGATGATCGCTGCTTGGCGGGTTCGCGGGTGACCACGGTGATACCCCATCCGTAGTGGTGAGCCAGCTCGGCCATCCGTCGCGGACGCTGAGCACCGGCCCCACCGTCCGGGGGGAAAAAACAACTCAACAAGGCGACCCGCTTCACATGACCTCCCATGCAATCTATCGATTCCGCTCGAACAGCTCTTGGCCCATGCCAAAGGGTCGCCGATCGATTTGGGCAATAAAAAGCCCGCAGGAGCATCGGCTCCTACGGGCATATCGGTCATTCTGAAGGGAGGCATCAACAATGTGCCATGCCCGAAAATCAGTCATACACTGGTGGTCTCGGCAGCACTTCCACGCCGTCGAGTGTCCAGTTACGAGGCAAGAATGGAGCCTTGTAACCGATGCTGCTGTCCCTGATCATCAGCCGCTCGCCGTCCGGCACGACAAAGTTGAAGTCATCGCGGAAGATGCCCCCATAGCCGCCCGAGACTTTGAACTGCTTAAGAAGGACGTTCCGGGTCTTGTTCAGCATCTGGAGGCCGTAGTAATTGCCTTCGACGTTGATGTCTACCCGGACAAACGCCGAGTCGTGAATTGGGCCAGTGAACAAGCCTTGCCCAACGTTCTTGAGCGACTTCACATCTTGGGCGATGAAGCCCTTCACGTCAGATCCGGCCCACTGGAACAGGTCGGGGTGCTTCGCCGTGAATTCGCCACGGTCCACTTCTTTAACGGTGACGTTGACCATCATGCCAAACACTCGGCAGACATCCTCGACCGCTCGCTCAATCACAACGTTGCGGGCCAGTAGGTTCGCGGACTGGAACACCGCGTTGATGTCTGTGATCACGGTGTCGGTGTAGTACTGCTTGCCGCCTTCGTTGAGAATCCAGCGGGTCTTGCGGTTGCCCTCGATGCGGGAGTTATCGAACCACCACCACGAGTTATCATCACGACGGCTGTTGTGCTCGTCCCAGCGGGCCATCTTCCGCGTGATGTTCTTGAATCGGACGTGCCGACCCGCGCTGCTCGCGTTGCCAGTAATCACAACCTGGCTTTGAGAAACACCTGTGGCAGGTCGGATCGTGGTCCAGCCCTCCACGTCTACTGCAATCTGACTCATTAGTTGTTGGGCGTTATACGTGCCGGCCTTCAGCACGATCTCGGGGAACAGGTTGGCGTTCTCACCAGCATGCAGGCGCATGGTGCCCATGTCACGCGGCGTACCTGTGTTCGGCACGGCTACCGCACGGACCTCACGCCAGCCACCCTTCGCGTCGGCATCGACAGTCGCCCAGTATTCATCGCTGCCTGTGCGGGGATTGATCGAAGAATCGCTGATCTTATTCCATGGGCCGCCATCAAGGCTGAAGGCGACGTAGTCAATCCCATCCAGGTGGTGTGCAACTAGGCCGACGTGGAATTTGCCAGAAATCTGGCGCTGAGGCACGACGTTCCACTGAGCAATGGCGATTTCATGCCGCGCACCGATCTGATTCAAAGATGGGAGCGGGCTGTTGGCACCCGAAGTGCCGCGGATAAGCAGACGATCGGCACTCACCGGCGGCGAACCCGTTGCACCATCGGTCGGCCCAGAATCAGTGCCTTGGTCAACCGGTTCTTCACCGCCACCGTCTACATCAATCGGATCGGGTGACGTGTCAGGATCAGGTGTTGGCTCGGGCGTCGGCACGGGCTCGGGTGTCAGTTCAGGCTCGATCACCTCCGGCGTAGGCTCAGCCAGCACAACATCTGCCGCATTCATGGTGACTGTCTTGTTTGCCTTGTAGATGTTTTTGTATTGAAGCTGAAGGATCCGCTTGCCACTGACGTTCGGGATAACCAGCTCGACCTGACCGTTATCAACGGTGACGTTCGAGCGAACTAGGTTGCCCCAGTTTTGATCGAAGAAGTGGAAGTAGACCACGGCCCCGTCATCGAAACCTGTTGCAGGAACGACGACGCGCTGGCCTGCATCAAGCGTCGCAGGGACTGCGGACATCTTGAACGACATCTCAACGGGCTCAGGAGCAGGCTCAGGGGTCGGTTCGGGATCGACAACGGCTTCAGGCTCGGGCGTCGGCTCGGGATCGACAACGACTTCAGGCTCGGGCGTCGGCTCGGGATCGACAACGACTTCAGGCTCGGGCGTCGGCTCGGGATCGACAACGACTTCAGGCTCGGGCGTCGGCTCGGGATC
>JAHQVV010000159.1 GCA_019634195.1 Phycisphaeraceae bacterium
TAGAGCAACTGGCTTCATTTTTCTCCCCACCCGCATGAGATGAAGTAGTTGCGGCACTCGTTGGCCTGCACTGCTCGCAAGGCGTCGGCTACCGCGTCGCTCAACGCGTCGAACGTATTCGCCTCTACGCGGCGCAGCCAGCTCTTCACCTTGCTCCACAGCTTCTCGATCGGGTTGTAGTCCGGTGAGTACGGCGGCAGATACCATAGATCACAGCCTGCCGACTCGATCGCTTCACGCACGCCCGTGACCTTGTGTGCCGGCAGATTGTCCATCACGACAACGTCGCCGCATCGAAGCGACGGCACCAGGCACGCTTCAATGTAGTTCAAGAACGTGTCGCCATTCATCGCCCCGTCGCACACGATCGTCGCGTCTTGGATCACCTCGTTGCGGCGGATCGCGCTGAGCAGCGTCATCGTCTTCCAGTGGCCGCATGCCGCGTGGTCGTTGCAGCGTGCGCCCTTTGGTGACCGGCCATAGAGACGCGTCATGTTCGTCTTTGCGCCGGATTCATCAAGAAACACAAGCTGATCCGGCGAGACGAACCGCCCGGCGATCCGGAAGTTGCGGCGACGTTCGACCACATCGGGGCGTTGTTGTTCCGCAGCGATCAACGACTTTTTTTAAGCGTCAGCCCCAGCTTCTTGAGCCGACGGCACACGGTGCATTCGGCCACCTCAACGCTGAGCATCACGCGAAGCTCGTTGGCGGTGATCCCCGGACGCTTGGCGATCATGTCACGCATGAGTTGGTCGTCCTCAGGCGTGATCTTCGTCGGCGACTTGGGGCCGGGCACACCGGGCGTCAACGCATCACGCTCGGCGCGATCCCGCCAGTCCCGGACCGTCGGCCGTGCCACTTGAAACCGCTTGGCAACGATAGCGATCGGCTCGCCCCCATTCACCGCCGCCACCACCCGCTCACGTAGGTCCATTGAATATGCCATCGCTGAGGCCTCCTTGCCTAGAAAGCCTCAGTATCACCGATGGAGAACGATCGCGCCAGTTGCTCTATGAGCACAAGCTTGTCATCGAACTTGATGGCGATTCGCATCGCGGGCGAGCAGACTACGACGCGAAACGACAAGCGGATATTGAAGCGTTGGAATACCGTGTATTGCGAATCGCTAACGACGATGTGATCGCTGATGTTGACTTGGTGCTGGCTGCGATAGCGCGAGCTTGTGGGATTGAATTGAACGCTTGAATCGGCTTTGCTGCCCCTCACCCCCAGCCCCTCTCCCGTTGGGAGAGGGGGGTTATCACGCTTCGTCTGACGATTCCACCGGCTCGACGGTGATCATGTTGCCGTGGACTTCGAGGACGCGGACGGTGGTGCCCGGCTCGACGAAGCCGCCGCTGGAGGTCACGTCGATGAGCTGGTCGTCGATCTCGATGTTGCCGGCCGGTCGCAGGCCCGTGCGGGTGACGACGCCGGTCATGCCGGGCTTGACCTTGCCGCCGCCGACGACTTCATCGCCGGAGACGCGCTGGTGCGGCACTTCGATCCCGCCGGCGGTGGCGAGCGAGGCGGTCTGGCTGTCGGTGAGGACGAGCTTGTTGAGCAGCGGCAGCGAGCCGAAGTACTTGGTCATGACGAAGAGGATCGGCACGGTCATCACGATCGCGCCGACGAAGGCCAGCGAGGTGATCATGACCTGCCGGGCGCTGCCCGAGGTGGGCAGGCCGTTGCTCGCGGTCTGCACACCCGAGAGCACGAGCCCGGCGATAAACATGAGCAGCCCGATCACCGCGAGCACGCCGAACGTCGTCATTGTGAACATTTCGTAGACCACCAGCGCGACCCCCCCGACGATCAGCAGCAGGTGCCAGGTCTGCGCCAGCCCGACGAGGAACGGCGCACCGATGAGCACCGCAAACGCGGCGAGGCCGACGATCCCCGGCACAAACAGGCCGGGGCTGAAGTACTCGAGCAGCAGGCCAACGATCCCCAACAGCAGCAGCGCGGCCCGCACCATCGGGTTGACCAGGAACGCGACCAGCGACTCGGACCAGGTCTCTTCGTAGCGCTGTACGTTGCCCGCGCCGTAGAGTGTTTTCAGTTCTGCCTCGGTGGACACGGTCGCGCGGGACAGGCCGGCGTCGAGCGACTCGATCTCGTTCATCGTCAGTAGTGTGGTGCCGTTGTGGATCTGCTTGATCAGTTCCCACTGGCCGACCTCGCTCGCATCCGTAACGGTAACGACGGGCTTGCCGACCTGTTGGAGTTCGTCGGGTGTGTCGAGCGCGCTGGTGCTGCTCTGGCCGATACCCGCCGCATCGACGGGGGACTGACCATCGACCATGACGGCGTAGTCGGCCTGGCTGACCAGCCGGACCTCGCCGGTGATCTTGTGCTTGACCTGGTAGACCTCGACGCCCAGCGCGCACATCGCGTGGAACAGCGCATAGTCGGTCGTGGTCGTGCCGTTGTAGTTGTCGGCGGCATTCGCGCGGAACTCGGCGAGCAGCGGCGAGAGTGCTTTGGCCCGCTCGGTGGGGGCGAGGTTCTCGCCGGGGATGATCGGGGCGCAGTCGCCGGTGAGCGAGGCGCGGGACATGACCAGCTCGTCGCAGGCCGAGCCGATGAGGATGCCGGCAGACAACGCCTGGTCATCCACCCACGCGACGGTCGGCACGGGCAGCGTCCGGATGTATGAGCTGATGTCGAGCGCCAGGTCCAGCCTGCCGCCGGGCGTGTCCAGGTCGAAGACGATCAGGTCCGCGCCGTCCTGGATCGCGCGGTCGGTACGGCGCTTGAGGCTGTCGAGTTGGTTGTCGTAGAAGATCGGCCCGTCGATCTCGATGACGGCGACGAGCCCGCCGGTCGGCACGGACAGCCCGCCCGCCGCGGCGCCCGACGACGCGGGGACCTTGTCGATCGGGACAGCGGGTTCTTCGGGGGTGTCGGCGGTTGCGGGGCCGGCCTGCCCAAACGCGTTGGTGCCGTGATCACCCCACGTCAAAGCGAGCATTACGGTGATGATCAGCAGCAGCGCCCGGCGAGAGAGAGTAGCCATATGCAGATTATAGCGCGGCGGGGTGAAAAGATGTGCAGACATTCGCCGGCGGGGTTGCCCCGCTGTTGGATCGGCCGCGCGGGGATTCGTACTGCTGTCAAAGCCATCGGTGGGACAGGCCCGCCGGTTAACGCGAAACCGCGGGCTGCTGCATGCTCAGGCAGTGCAGCGCCCCCAGCCCGACGACCAGGTGCTCGGCCCGCACCGGCACGATCGACCGCCCCGGCAGGACCTTCTCCAAGACCTCGCAGGCCACATCGTCAGCCGCCTGCCCAAACACCGGCACAAACACCGCGCCGTTGGCGATCAGGAAGTTCGCGTAGCTCGCGGGGACCGGCGCCGGCCCGGGTGTCTCGACGCTCGGCAGGGCCGGGAAGTCGTAGATGATCGGCTCGGGGGTCGGCAGGCCGACGATGTGCAAAGGGTCGCCGTCCTGGTCTTTGGCTTGCTGCAGGGCCTTGAGGTTCCGCTGCGTGGTCGCGTGATCCGGGTGGTCTTCGGGCGCGACCACCACCGCCACGCACTGCGGCGAGACGAACCGCGCGACATCGTCGATGTGCCCATCGGTATCGTCCCCTGCGATCCCGCCGGGCAGCCAGATGATGTGGCGCGTGCCCAGTGTTGCGTGCAGCGTCTGCTCGATCACTTCGGGGGCGGCCCACGGGTTGCGGTTGGCGTTGAACAGGCACTGCTGGGTGGTCATCACCGTGCCCCTGCCGTTGACGTCGATGCTGCCGCCCTCGAGGACGAAGTCGTGGACCCAGAGCGGCAGGCCGAGCTTGTGTGCGAGGTGTTGTGGGGCGACGTCGTCCAGCGGACGCACCGCTTCGTACTTCGCGCCCCACGAATTGAAGTGGAAGTCGTGCGCGGCGAGTTGTTTCGACTCGTCGTTCACCACAAAGACCGGCCCGAAGTCGCGGACCCACGAGTCGTTGGTGTCGATTCCAAGCGAGCCCGGCGTCTTCACCTCGACGTAGGGCCGCATCATGTCGACCCAGTCGGCGTGCTGGGCCTGCGCGGCCTCGAAACAACCCGGCCAGGTCTCCTCGTTGTGTGGCGGGACGACCCAGACACACTCGACCGGCTCGAACTCGGCGGGGCAGCGGTAGCCCAGGGCCTTGGCGCTTTGCGCGGGCCGCTCGATGGTGCCGATCGTGTCGATAGTTGGGTGCGGCTGGTGCATGGTGCTTTGCGAAGGTTGCTTGGGAGGGCGAGGCCCCTGCCGAGCCGCGAATGATCTGTTGCTTGCGGCTCGGCAGGAGCCCTGCCCTCCCATGGGAATCAATTCATCTTTGTTATGTCGTCTACCGCAGATTCATCCACAGCTCGAACGCAAAAATACACAGCATCAGCCCGGCCATGAACAGGTAGTGGATGAACCACTTCGTGCGGCCGATGCGCTTGTGCATCACCGCGCGGATGACCAGGTACACCGCAAACGCGGGGAGGATGAATAGCAGCGGGTTCATGCGTCGTCCACCCGTTTGTAGAGGGCCTGGTACGCGTCGATCCGCCGGTCGCGCAGGAAGGGCCAGCCGCGCCGATGTGCCTCGATCGCGTCCAGATCCAACTCGGTGTGCAGGACTTCTTCCTGGTCGCGCGAGGCCTGCGCGAGGATGGCTCCATCCGGCCCGCAGACGAAGGACGAGCCCCAGAAGGTCAGGTCGTCTTCCTTACCGATACGGTTGGCCGCGGCGACAAACACGCCGTTGGCGATGGCGTGGCCCTGCATCATGGTCCGCCAGGCAGCGAGTTGTTGTTCGCGGACATCGGCGGGTTCGCCCTGCTCGGCGTCGTTGTAGTACCCAATGGCAGTGGGGTAGAGCAGTAGCTCGGCGCCTTTGAGCGCGGTGAGGCGGGCGGCCTCGGGGAACCACTGGTCCCAGCAGACGAGCGTGCCGACGGTCGCGCTCGGCATGGCAAACGCCTGCCAACCCAGATCCCCGGGGGTGAAGTAGTACTTCTCGTAGAACCGCGGGTCGTCGGGGATGTGCATCTTGCGGTACTTGCCGATGAGGCTGCCGTCGGGCCCGAAGGTCGCGGTGGTGTTGTGGTACACGCCTGCGGTGCGCTTCTCGAAGAGTGATACGCTGATCGTCACGCCCAGCTCGGTAGCCAGCGCCGCGATGTGCCGGCTCGTCGGCCCGGGGACCGGCTCGGCCAGATCAAACAGCGCCTCATCCTCGGCCTGCGGGAAGTAGTGCCCGGCGAAGAGCTCTTGTGTCACGATGAGCTGCGCGCCATCCCCCGCCGCCTGACGGATCAGCCGCTCGCACGCCGCGAGGTGGTCTGCTTTCGATGCATCTACCGGGCAGGCGTGCTGGAGCAAGGCGAGTTGGAGGGGCCGTGGCATTAAGCAGGCATTGTAGGATTTAAGATCGTGGCCAGCGTGATGCCGAGCTATCATCGCGGCCCCGCCCATGCCCGACAGCGACCCGCCCCAACACGAGCAAGACAGACCCCCGCGCAAGCGCCGCCTGGGCATCCCCGGCCTGCGCGGCGCGATCCTCGGCGTGGGCGACCCCGCGCCCGCCGCGACGCCCAAGCGCTCGACGATCAACGAGAAACAGCTCACCGGCAAGCTCGCCGGGCTGTCCCTGCCCAGGCAGGTGTTTGTGCTGGCGCTCTGGCCGCTGCTGGAGCAGGTGCTCAACTTCCTGGTCGGCACGGTGGACTTCGCGATCGCGGGCCGGCTGCCCGGGGACAACACCGCTGTGGACGCTATCGACGCGATCGCGGTCGCCAGCTACTTCGTCTGGCTCATGACGATCCTGCAGGCCGCGGCCGGCGTCGGCGCCGCGGCGATCGTCTCCCGCGCGATCGGCGCCAGCCACCGCCGGCTCGCCAACGCCGGCACGGGCCAGGCCGTCCTGCTTGGCATCGGGTCGGGCCTGTTCGCGGGCACCGCGATCTTTATCGCCGCGCCGTGGATCGCCGCGGGGTTCGGGCTCGAGGGCAGCGCCCAGCAGATGGCCTCGGACTACATCCGCATCACCGCGGTCGGCATCCCGATGTGCGGCGTGCTGTTCACCGGCGGGGCCGTGCTCCGCGCGGCGGGCGACACGCGCAGCCCCTTCCTCGCCATGCTGCTGGTCAACGTCATCAACATCGCGCTCAGTGTCGGCCTCGGCGGGCTGCGCTACGGCGACGGTCAAACGCTTGGCCTGGGCCTGGGCGTCACCGGCATCGCCTGGGGCACCGCGATCGCGTGGACCGTCGGCGGCCTGGCGGTGCTCATCATCCTGCTCTCGGGGAGGTCCGAGCTCCGCCTGCGCCCGCACCGCCTCAAGCCGCACCGGCACACCATGCGCCGCATCATCAACGTCGCGCTGCCCAACCTCTACTACCAGCTCGCGTTCTGGGTGATCAACTTTGTTTTGCTCTTGTACATCAGCCGGCTGATGATCGAGGGGGCCTACGGCGCGCACTCCATCGCGATGCGCATCCACTCGATCTCCTTCCTGCCGGGCTACGCGATCTCGATTGCCGCCTCGACGCTCACCGGCCAGTACCTCGGGCTTGGCGACCCCTCGCGCGCCAAGCGTGCCACCTACCTCGCGCTGGGCGGGACGCTCTGCCTCATGGTCGTTTGTTCGGCCCTGTTCTTCTTCTTCCCAAGCAACCTGGTCGCGCTCTTGAGCCCGGACACCGCGGTCCATCTCGAGCTCGCACCGCCGCTGCTTCAGCTCTCCGCGTTTGTCACCCCGCTCCTTGCTATGAACCTGATCCTCAACGGCGCGATGCAGGGCGCGGGCGACACCCGCAACACCGCGATCATCAACCTGACGGGCCTGACGATCTTCCGCCTCGGCGGGGCCTACGTCTACGCCTTCCCGCTCGGTATGGGCCTGTGGGGCATCTGGCTCGGGATCATGACCGACATCGGCATCCGCGGCATCGTGTTCTGGTTCTACTACCACACCAACCGCTGGGCGAAGACGACGGTTTGATGGTTGTTTTGGTGGGGCAGGCTTCTAGCCTGTCATTTAAAGATCACCAGTCCATCGCATGACGGGCCGGAAGCCTGTCTCACCTGTAACACATCGACTGGCGATATCATCCTTCTCTGCCATGCCTGAACCCGACACGCTTTTTCAACCCGACGATGCTGAGGACGTCGGGGCGATCGCCTCAAGCGCGGGCGACCGCGTGCCCAAGGCGCTGTCGGGCCGGCTGGCGGGCCTGTCGCTGCGTCGGCAGATCTTTGTCCTGGCGATCTGGCCTTTTCTGCAACAACTCCTGAGCTGGCTGGTTTCAACGGTCGACACGGTCGTCGCGGGCTACCAGCCGACCGAGGACGCGGCCAACGCGATCGCGATCGGCGGGTACATCAACTGGTTCATGGGCCTGATGGTGATGGGCATCGGGGCCGGGGGCGCGGCGCTGATCGCGCGGGCCATCGGCGGCGGGCACAAACGCCTAGCGCATGCCGGGCTGGGCCAGACCCTGGTCATGGGCGTTTCGGTGGGCGTGCTGACCGGGCTGCTTATCATCGCGCTGGCGGATGTGATCGGTGCGGCCGCGGGGCTTGAGGGCCAGGCGTTATCAATGGCGTCGGTCTACCTGCGTCTCATCGCGGCGTTCCTACCTGTCGCGGCGGTGCTGTTTGTCTGCGTGCACTGCCTGACCGCGGCAGGCGACACGCGAGCCCCCTTCTTCGTCATGCTCATTATGAACGGCGTCAACCTCGTCGCCACCGTATTGCTGGCGGGGGTCGAGGTCCGGCTCAACGGCCAAAGCTACATGGTCGGGCTCGGCTTTGGCGTCGCGGGGATTGCCTGGGGCACGTGCGTCGGCTGGACCATCGGTGCGCTGCTCATGGTCCGGCTCATCACCAAACGCAACAGCTCGCTCCGCCTGCACATCCACCGCCTGCGACCACACGCCCACACGATGAAACGCATCTGGCGTGTCGCCTACCCCGCCCTGCTCGACCGCGGCGGGCACTGGGCGGGCAACTGGATCATCATCATGATCGTCGGGCTGATCGGCGCCGCCAGCGCGATCGGCGACTCCGTCCAGGGCGCCCACATCATCGCCATCCGCATCGAGTCGATCAGCTTCCTCCCCGCGCTCGCCTTCGCCGCCGCGGCCGGCACGCTCACCGGCCAGTACCTCGGCGCCAACGACCCGGCCATGGCCCGCAAGGCCGCGCGGCAGTGCTGGTTCCTCGGCGCGGGCATCATGACGCTCTTGGGCCTGGTCTTCGTCGCCATCCCCGAACAGCTCGTCCACCTCTACACCAACAAGCAGGTCTTCCTCGACACCAGCCCGCAGCTCGTCCGCATCTGCGGCTTCGTGCAGTTCTTCTTCGGCAGCGCGCTGGTCCTCCAGGGCGCGATGCGCGGGGCCGGCGACACCCGCGTCCCCGCCATCCTGTCCAACACGCTGACGTGGTTCGTCCGCCTGCCCGCCGCGTTCATCCTCGGCATCGACGAGTACGTCATCGAGCAACTCGTGCTCTTCGACGTGGTCATCTACGACTCGATCGTCTTCAAGGGTTTCGGGCTGGGCCTGGTCGGCATCTGGTACGCGCTCTGCGGCGAGCTGCTCATCCGCGGCGTGGTCTTTATCACCCGCTACCTCCGCGATGGCTGGCTGAACCAAAAAATCTGAGCCGGTGCTTGATGGCCTGCTTTCCTAGCACCGCTTGCAACTGCGTGGTTGTGTAACGGGTACACGAGTACCGTATGGCAGACATGAACACGAATCCCAGCCCAATCGGTCCGCCGGCCACCCGTCTGACGACATCGACCGAGCGTATTGTGACGATCGATGTGCTGCGGGGTGTTGCGCTGCTCGGCATCCTTGTAATGAACATCCGCTCGTTCGCGATGATCGAAGCCGCTTACTTTAACCCGCTCGCGTCTGGCCAACTCTCCGGCACCGACCGCGTTGTGTGGTGGCTGGGCGAGTTTTTTGCCAATCAGAAATTTATGTCGATCTTCTCGATGCTCTTTGGTGCGGGCATCGTGCTCATGTATCAACGCAGGGATCGGCAGGGCTTGCGATCGGCCGGGCTGCACTACCGGCGTATGGGGCTGCTGTTTCTCATCGGCGTCTTACATGCCTACATGCTGTGGTACGGGGACATCCTGGTCAGCTACGCGCTCTGCGGGCTTTGGCTATTCCTGCTGCGCAAGCGTGGGCCGGTTCTGCTCCTTGTGCTGGCCCTGTTATTCATGCTGGTGGGGACGCTGCTGAGCGCCGGGCTCGGCTGGGCCATCGAGCAAATGCCGGCCGACATTCAGGCCGAGGTGGTGCTTGATTTCGCCCCCGGTCACGCCATGAAAGAAGCCGAGACAGCGGCCTACCGCGGCGGTTGGCTGTCACAGATGCCCTTCCGCGCATCGACCTCGCTTGGCGTTCAGACCGTCCTCTTCTTTTTCTGGACGCTCTGGCGTGCCGGGGCCATGATGCTCCTGGGCATGGCGTTGATGAAAACGGGTGTACTTACTTCCAACGCGTCCAGCCGGACCTACGTCTCGCTGCTCGCAATCTGCCTGTTGATCGGCATGCCGCTGGTGGGTGCCGGGATGATTTTCTATCCAGCGGCCGAGCGTGCGTCCGTGTCATACCTGTTCTATGGCTCGCTCTACAACTACTGGGGCTCGGCATTCATGGCGGTCGGCTACGTCGCGGGCATCCTGCTGCTTTGCAGGCACCTTGCACCGGCTCGTTGCTCCGCGCTCTCCGCTGTCGGCCGGATGTCGTTGACCAATTACCTCGCCCAGACGCTGCTATGCACCTTGCTGTTCTATGGCACGATCAACCCCTTTGCACTCTTTGGTCGGGTCGGTTTTACCGGCCAGCTACTGGTGGTCGCCGCGGTCTGGGCAGTACAACTCGTCTTGTCAGCGACCTGGCTGAAGTATTTCCGATCCGGCCCCATGGAATCACTATGGCGTCGGCTGAGTTACGGCAGGCGATGGCCCGTACAATCGACCGGCTCCTCATAAGCAAGCATTCCCCGGTTATCCACGCCATGCAAGAGCCCCCCCGTACTTTGTTGATGGGTGTCCTCAACACCACGCCCGACAGCTTCTCGGACGGCGGCCAGTTCATCGACATCGATCAGGCGATCGCGCACGGCCTGCAGCTGGCACGCGACGGCGCAGCGATCATCGACGTCGGCGGCGAGTCCACACGCCCGGGCAGCGAACGCGTCAGCCCCGACCAACAGATCAAACGCGTCGTCGAGCCGATCCGCCAACTGCGTTTAGCACTGGACAAGCAGGGCTTTGAGGGCGTGACGATCAGCGTCGACACGACGCTGTCACCGGTCGCGAGCGCGTCGCTCGACGCGGGGGCGGCGATGCTCAACGACGTCTCGGCCGGCCGGGAGGACGAGGCGATGCTCAAGCTCGCCGCCGAGCGCGGCGTGCCGATCGTCCTGATGCACATGCTCGGGTCGCCCGGCACGATGCAGGACGACCCGCAGTACGGGGACGTGGTCGAGGACGTGCTGGCGTTCCTGATTGAGCGAGCCGACGCGGCGGTCCACGCGGGTGTCGCGCATCACAACATCTGGCTGGACCCGGGCATCGGCTTCGGCAAGACGCTGGCCCATAACCTTGCCCTGCTCGGGGCGATGGACCGCTTCGTCGCGGCCGGCTACCCCGTGTTGCTGGGCGTCAGCCGAAAGCGATTCATCGCCGGCTGTTGCGAAGCCTTCGCGCAACCCGACGCCGGCGACCGGTTGCCCGGTACGCTGACGGCGAACCTGATCGGGGCTCAGGCCGGCGTCCACGCGCTGCGCATCCACGATGTGGCCGAGCACCGCCAGGCATTCGCGGTCCTGCGTGCGGTTGAGCTAAACACTTACCGAACAAAGTAGAGTTTTTTCGGGTTTATTTCCGATGGCGTCTTTGCGTGCGGAGTGCGGTTGAATGCCGCTCATTAGTGGATAACCTGTGGGTAATTCACTAGTTACGCGAAGCACATCAGCACTGATCGATCTTACATTACCGGACAGCGAACGCATGTATTTCGATATAAGTTGTAAAATGAAAATAACTTAACGCAATGAACTGCTTTCGAGGGTGAAGTTCAAGCCCGGCTCAACCCTTTGGCGATAAAACAGGCAGAGGCAAACCACTTGGGTGACCCACCCACAAGCCAGACGGCCAACCCAACCAGGCCATTCGACGAAACAAGACAGCACGCCGCGGACCCGGTTCCGCGAGGGAGTAACACGATGAGCGATATCAACCCCATTGCCCGGCCGCAGCGGACCACCTTCGAAGCGGTCAACAAGCCGTCCTCAACCAGCAGCGATAGCGCCGCCACGACGCGCACCAGCGACCGCGTCGAGCTGTCCGAACAGGCGCGCCTGCTCAGCAAGCTCAAGCAGCTCCCCGACGTGCGCGAGGGTCTGGTCAACTCCGTCAAGTCACAGATCGACTCGGGCAAGTACGACACCGACGAACGCTTCGACACGGCCGTCAACGCCCTGCTCGACGACCTGTCCAGTTAAAGCAATCCCAACGGCTCAAGCATCACCCAACGCGGTCTAGCAAAGGCCGCGTTGTTTTTTGCGCGCTCACAAGGCCGCCTGGATCATGCCCCCGGCGAAATCGATCAAGCCGCCTTACCCGCCACGAAAAACGCCCGCCACGATTGCGAACGTGGTGACCGTCCCGTCGATCGCTCCTGTAGATGAAGCCCTTGAGATCGTTGTGGTTTCGATCCCCCAGCCGTCTCGCGAGGGCTCCCGGCGTGTGCTCGGTCTGCAGCGGCGCGAGCTCCTGATTCGCATCGAAGCAGGCGCCTAGCCGCCCTATCAACCCCTCACTCCAACTTCTCCTCCCCTAGATCCCCCAGCCCCAGCGGGTCGCTCGGCACCGCGAACTGGCTCGGCTTGACCTTCGCGCCCAGCGCCATCTCCACCGCCGGCGCCTCCAGGTCCCCCCGGTACGTCGCCGACTTCGCCAGCACCACCGTCTGCCCGCTGACGACCTTTTTAGCCTCGATGATGCCGTAGCACACGATCCAGCCGTGCGCCTCGATCCGGTCGGCCATGATCCGGCCCTTCTTCTTGACCGTGATCGACCCGCACGTGCGCAGCTCGATCAGCCCGGCCTTGAGCTTGTCGATGACCAGGTCCTCCACGATCAAGGGCTTGTTGCACCCCGGGCAGGACGTACTCTGCGCGCGACCGCCCACCTCAAACCGGTGTCGGCAGTGGTAGCACTGAACCAGGCGTGGGCCCTTGTTTTTGGCCATGCGCGCAGCAACTCAATCAGACAACAAAACAACCCAAACACGACGCGCCAGCGCGACCGCCTCCCGGCGCCAACGCCAACACACACGACCGCGCGCAACACCTTGCGCGCAGCACCGCGGATCGATTCACCGTGTTGGGCCTACTTCTTGCCGCCGTCCTTGCCTTCCTGCGGCTGGGGCGGGCCGGCGGGCTTGGGCGCGTTCTGCGCCGCGTCGGGCCCCACCGCACACAGGCCGTAGAAGCTCGCGCCCTCCTGCATCACCATCTTCGCGGCGGTGATGTCGCCCTTGACGACGCCGCTGCCGTTGAGCCTGACCGTGTCGCCCGCCCGGACGTTGCCCTCGACCCGCCCGTCGACCGCCACGGCCCCGGCCTGGACGTCCGCCTTGCACAGCGCGTTCTGCGAGACCTGCAGCTCGCCCTTGCCGTTGATCGTCCCGTCGAACTTGCCATTGATCTTGGCGGTCCGCTCGAAGGTCAGCTTGCCTTCGAAGTGCGAGTCCGCGCCGACAACCGTCATATCACCTTGCTCAGCCATAGTTGGCCTCCATCTGTGGTGCGCCACAAGCGCATGAAAAAAACGATCGCGCCCCGCCCCACTGGCGACGCGCTCGGACCAGTGTAGCCGCCGCACACGTCCGCGATCGGCCAACAACCCCCCCACAATCGCGACACAACCGGCGCAGCCGTGCGTACACGTGGTCATCAACCCGCGTGGTGCCGCGTTGACTATTGCAGCCGCCCTATTCTGCTCGGCCACCATCGCCTGGTGCTGGCGACGGATCGGCGATCAAGCGGCCGCTCGCAGCTGACCGGCGACGTCCGCGGGACGTGTTGATACAAAACGCGCGGTTGAAAGCCAGCGCCTGGCAAGCCACCGGTTGGCCTGAAGCCGCTTTTGCCGGCACCCTTCAGGCGGCTTTTTCAGACTCGGCCGACGCATAGCGGGCGCAGAGCTCGATCAGCTCCACCTTATCGATGGGCTTGGTGAGGTAGTTGTCGCACCCCGCATCGAGGCATTTTTGCCGATCGCCATCCATCGAGTGCGCGGTCAACGCAACGATGGGTAGTTCGTAGCCGGCGGCACGGAGCCGGCGGGTTGCGCCATAGCCATCCAGCTCGGGCATCTGCATATCCATCAGCACAACGTGTGGCAGCTGCCCGCCGGCCTGCTCGATCGCCTCGGCGGCTTCCAGGCCGTTGTTGCAGATCGTGACTCCTGCCCCGGCCTTCTTCAGGTGGAACGAAATCAGCCGTTGGTTATCCGGGCCGTCTTCCGCCAACAGGATCCGGAGGCCTGAAAGCGCGCCGGGCGCGTTGCCGGGCGCGCGCGGCGCCTTCGCCTGCGCCGCCGGTTTCTCTCCGCCCATGCGCTTGGCCTGGTCGGGCGGGATCATGGCGACGCCCGCAAGGCTGCCCGTCGCGATGCTGGCCGTAAAGACGCTGCCTTTGCCCAACTCAGACTGCACCTCGATCTTCCCGCCGAGCATGGTCGCCAGGGCGTTGGAGATACGCAGCCCCAGCCCGCTGCCGCCGAACTTGCGCGTTGTGCTCGCGTCGGCTTGTGTGAACGGCTTGAAGCTTGCGACGGCGTCACGCTGCTTGGGGGTCATCCCGATGCCCGTGTCCTGCACCCGGAAAGACATGCACTCGTGCTCCGGGTCACAGCCGATCAAGACCTTGATGCTGCCTATCTCGGTGAACTTGATCGCGTTGCCCAAGAGGTTCATCAGGATCTGACGCAACCGTACCGGGTCCGACTGGATGGATTCGGGGACCGGTGTTTCGTAGACCGACTCGATCGCGACCCCCTTGCCCTTGGCCCGTTCCCCCACAAACTGGATCAACTCCTCAACGATGCCGGCCGGATTGGTCGGGATCGATTCGACCGTCATCTGCCCCGCCTCGATCTTCGAGACGTCCAGGATGTCGTTGATAATGGTCAGCAGGTACTCGCCGTTGCGTCGGATGGTGCGGACCGCCTCACGCTTGCGCTTCGGGTCCTCATCGGTGGTCTCGTCTTCATCGAGCAGGTCGGCATAGCCAAGGATCGCGGTCATGGGGGTGCGGATCTCGTGGCTCATGTTGGCCAGGAAGTCGCTCTTGGCGAGGTTGGCTTCTTCGGCCCTCTCGCTCTTGATCCGCAGCTGGCCTAGGACCCGCACGAGAAGCGCGACCAGCAGGAACAGGACCCCGCCCGTCGCCGGCGAACCAACGCGGATGAGCGATGCGGCGAACGCCTCGCGTTGAAGCCAGTCCTCCGGCACGGTGAGGATGGCTTGGATGCCGCCCCCGTCTATGGTTGTCATCTCGTTCATGCGGAAGAGCATGCACGTCGACCCTTGCCGCTCAAACGAGACCTGCTCGGACCCGTGCTCGGTCATCAACTTCGTCATGACGGATAGCTCATCCGACGGGATCGGCGGGGTCTGGCCGCTGTTGTACTGCTCGTCAAAGAAGCCACCCGAGTCTGTCACGAACCAGACCGCCCCGTCCTCGCCGGCCGGCCTGCGGTCCTCGGCCAGCGAACTGATGCGCTCGAAGCGCATCCGCGTGCTGACCAGGCCGACCTGCGCCCCCGCCTTGTCATAAACGGGCACCGAGTGCGCGACCGACAACCCCGACGAGTCGAAGAAGGCGGGCGTGATATCACAGCCGGTCTGGAACTCGAGCAGTTCTTTGCGCGCCTTATTATTGACGCACTCCATGATGATGTCGCGCTCGCCGAAGTCGCGAGACATGATGCGGTCAACACGGTTTTGCGCGATGGGGCGGCCGTCGCTGTAGACGGTGTTGATCGCCAGGATCTCGCCTTCCGCATCGTACATCGCGATCGCATCGACCTCAGTCGCGTTCGTGATCACGCGGTTGCACAGCGCTGTCAGCGATTCCTGGTCCTGACGGCTCAGCGCCGCGATGGTCTCGGGCTGACGCGCTACGATCTGCCCGCGCTGGACCGCAGGCCGTGTCGCCCGTTCGATGTCTTGAGCCAAAGACCGCCCGCTATCGAGCAGGGCCTGACGCGCTGCGCCGCTTTCCATCACACGGTCCGGACCGAGCGCAACCCCGGCGAGCCGGACCAGGGATAGGCCGATCAATCCCGAACCGATGACAACAAGCAAGATCAGCGCGACCTGCAGCAAGCGATCCGCCCTGCCGCCCCGGCCGGCGCAAGCGTCGGCCTGCGGTACGCCCGTGTGATGGCCCGAAGCGGCCTCTGAACGGCAGGCGTTTTGATGCTGTGATCCGCGTGATGCTTTGGCTTCTAAAGGGGTGTCCTTAGCCATGGCAGATAGGTCCTTATAATTTGGATAACCCAAATCATGTCAACCAACCCTCCCAACTTTGTACGTATCGTCAAGCCAATCAACTCGATCCAGTGAAAAGAGAATCAGATCGTTCTGATACCGCACATGCGGCCTTTTGAGGCCTGGAGCGGTGCTTATTGGCCGACCTCACCCCTCGGCGACCGCCGGTTTAATCGAACCCGTCCCCGAATGAGTCCATCGCGAGTTATTCAGCCCGGGCGTGATAGCGGCGGGCAGGGGCTACCCATCACAAGGCCCGATGGATCGTTGCGGCCTGCCGTTGTGCGCACGCGCTGCGCATGAATCCAGCGGCAGCATCCTGTGCCACACATCCGGTGAGCCGGCATCGCGACTACCACACCGCACTTATGGCGTGCTTTGATTCCGCACGCGGTTTGTGCGCATCAGCACACGGTTGACGGCCTTTGTGTGCACCTCTTTAAACCCTTGGAGATACCCGTATGAAAGCCCTGATGCTGTGGTTGATGATTGCATGCCTGCTTGTCTCGATGTCCCTGGCTGGCGGCTGCTCGCTCGACGAGATGATCTCGGTCGATGTCCCGCCCAACACGCGGACGCATTTCCGGGAGCGGCTGCAAACCGATGTCCCGCCGACGCTGAGCCTGCGCGACGCGCGGATCCTGCGTAGCGAGGGCGACCGCCGGATCGAGGCGTCGATCAAGGCCCAACTCGCCGACCATGCCGCGAGCAACGACGCCCTCGACGCCGAGCTCGCCGACGGCGCGTTCATCGAGTCCCTGCTCGGCAGCGCGATCAACACCGGCATCGACACCGCCCTGCCGGGACTCGCCACCGTCCCCGGCGGCGCGATCCTCACCGCCCTCCTCGCCGGCCTGGGCATGTGGCTCGCCCCCCGCCCCGGCGAAGGCAAACGACAAGCCCAGCAAACCAAGGCCGCCGAGGACAAGGGCTACGATATGGGAAGGGATGAGGTGTTGGGGCTACTGCGTAATCAAACGTAGGCCGGGCTTCAGCCCGGAATGAATTCCGCTTATCTTTGCCGCCGGGCTGAAGCCCGGCCTACGGCCTAATCTAAACGCGCCATTGTTTGCTCGGCGGCAGCAATCTATATTGAGATCAACCTCGAAAGGCAGTCGAATGCGGTGCATTTCAATTCTGGGTGGTTTGATTTTGCTTTGCTGCACCGCCTGCCAAGGCTCTAAGGCAAACGCGGCATCGGATTGGCCACGGATATCGATCGAGACTCGGTTATTAATCGTTGATCAGAACTTCGTGGATGAGTTTAAACCGGATTATGGCGGGTATCTCGGCCATGTAGAAGAATATCAACTCACTCCGAGGAACCTCAGTCCTGTGGAAGTTGATGTGATCTTAGCTGCGACACAAGCCAACGAACGAGCGATTAGCCTCACTGCCCCGCGCATGATGTGCCAGGATGGTCTGGAGATCACGACAACTTTCAAGAGTCTGAACCTCTTTACAGGGGGGACGCATCGCTACGGGGCGGTGTTGCGGGTAAGCCTACGGCCCAAGCGACTGCATCAACCGCAAGACATTGTGCATGTCGGTTTCGAGATGCAATTGGTCCTATGCGATGCGTCGAACAGCGAGAAACAGCTCGTGTTTTCCGGGCCCGATTATTACTTCAAGGCCGAACCCTGGCCGAGTTTTCACGGCTTGTTCCAAACCGCCTCAAGCTCGACCTGGCTGATCCCCCTGCCCAACCAGACAACCCGGCAGGCGGTGACCGATCCACAGGAGAAGGAATCGCACCTCTGGCTGTTGATCCGCCCGACACTGATCCATTCTGAGGAAGAAGAGGCCCGGCTGTTCCCCGCGCTTCCAATAGACCACAACGCGAATTGCCATTGAATCGTCGGCAATCTGTAGCCAATGAATAACGCCCGCGCTCAAGAGCATGGGCGTTATTCATTGGCTCAGGCCCCAATCGGCCGGGCATTCAAAAGCCGTGTGACCTACACGTTCTGCGTCACGTCGCAGAGCAACGGTGCGCGAAGAAAAGCCCACGCCGTAACGACGTGGGCTTCTTTCGTTTGATTGCTATTGCCTATTCCCTACTCCCGATTCCCTACTGCCATAATCAGTACACGATCGCGACGGCGTCTTCGACCGTTTCGACGACCTGGCGGACGTGGAACGGCTTCTTGAGGTAGCCGTCGAAGCCGTTTTGCATGAGGTGCTGGGCCTGGCCGTCGGTCAGCTTGCCGGACATGGCGATGACCTTGGTCAGCTGAAGGTCGGAGTTGGAGCGGACGAGCTTGAGGATGTCCTCGCCCTTGACGTCGCCCAGGTGCATATCCAGGAGCATGACGTGGGGGCGGAACTTCTCGCACTCGACGCCGGCGGCGAAGCCGGAGTTGGCGATCTGCACGTCGTAGCCCGCCTGCTCGGAGAGCACCTTGGTGAGGACGTCGACGACTTCGGAGCCGGTGTCCACGATGAGCACGCGGGTCTTGCCGGACTGCAGGCCGTCCAGCGGGATGTTGTGCTGCTTCATGAAGCGGATGAGGTTGGCCATCGGGATCCGCCGGTCTTTTGAGCCGGGGATGCGGTAGCCTTTGAGCTGGCCGGAGTCGAACCACTTGCTGACGGTGCGTGGAGCAACGTTGCAAATCTTCGCGACCTCGCCTGTCGTGAGAATGTCTTTCTGTCGTGCCATGTGCGGTGCCTCTCTCCGGTTTCCCTTTGGGCCGCCTAACTAACAGGCGGCTCCAAAAGAACCATCGGACATCGGCACAGCGCGATTAACCGTCACAACACGAAAAGAACGGGCCGCCGTCACAACGTAACCAAGACGGACGCGGCGGCCTGACCCGGGTCGCTAACCCATCCGGGGCAGGTGTTGCATCGTCGGATCGTGCCGTTGCAGACGAATCGCGCTCCGGACGGGCTTTATCGGAAGCGGATCCGTCCTCGTTTAGCGGGTCACGCGCCGCGTCCCGTTCGCGTTGTGACCGATCATTCGCAAGGGACGCTCCGCGCCACCCGCTAAACGGCAGAAACGCTCTAGCCTAGGCGGTAGATCAGCGCGATGAACTGCAGCAGCGTCAGGACAATAAACCCGCCGACCATCGCGAGGATGATGAATATGTCGCGGTCGGTCCCCTGGCTGACCTTGATCCGCCAGAACCACGCGAGCACCGCGGCGAGCCAGGTCAGGCCCAGGCCGGCGAGTTGGAAGTAGGCGAGCAGGTCGATTTCAGGCATGGTTGCTTTTCTATAGGTAGCGTTTCTGTTCAAGCGATACCGTTTTGCCGCATTCGGGGCAGTCGCCTGATTTGTTTCGCCGTAGATCGTAGCCACACGTTAAGCATGCCGTAGGGTCAAGTACATCAGCAAGTGTTTTAGTGGGTCTTGTTAACAGGTACCAGCCGATTCCGATCCCCGCCATTCCGCACGACGAGACGAGCCCAACAAAGATCAGTGGAAAAATGGTGTTCCAGATGGCCCCAGACTGATCACCCACAACAACTAAGAGCAGCCAAGAAAGGATTAATCCAATGATCAAACCAACAGAAGCGCCAAGAAACCCGGCGATGAGCGTAAGGATAAATCCCAGAAAAATCTTCATGACGACCGCATCTTACGCCAACACCTTCAGGTCCTTGACCTTCTTGTTCAGCGTGTTGCGGTTGATGCCCAGGAAGTCGGCGGCGCGGAGCTTGACGCCGCCGCAGTAGTTCAGGGACTCGCGGATGAGCTGGCGTTCGACCTCGCCGACGACCATCTCGTAGACCTGGCCGTCGTAGACCTGCAGCTGCTTGACCGCGTGCTCGGCGAGCTTGCTGCACAGGGCCTCGATCGATTCGTCCGCGACCTCGCCCCGCGTCTGCTCGGCGAACATGCGCACCTGCAAAGGCAAGAGCTCGAGCGTCAGCTCTTCGCCGTTGGACAGCACGACCGCACGCTCGATCGCGTTCTCAAGCTCACGCACGTTGCCCGGCCAGGGGTAGCGCAAGAGCGTCGTCATCACGTCCCGGCTGATCTTGTGGACGTTGCGCGCGTTCTCTTTGTTGTACCGCTGAAGGAAGTGGTCGATCAGCGACGGGATGTCTTCACGACGCGAGCGCAGCGGCGGGAGCAGGACGGTCACGACATTCAATCGGTAGAACAGGTCCTCGCGGAACGTGCCGGCCCGGACTTCGTTTTCGAGGTTCAGGTTCGTCGCGGCGATGACCCGGCAGTCGACCTTGACGGTGTTGTGGTCGCCGACGCGTTCGAACTCGCGCTCCTGCAACACGCGCAGGAGCTTGACCTGCAGCTGCGGGTCGAGCGTGCCGACCTCGTCGAGGAAGATGGTCCCGCCGTCGGCGGCCTCGAAGCGCCCGACCTTGTCGCGCAGCGCACCGGTGAACGCGCCCTTCATGTGGCCAAAGAGTTCGGACTCCAACAGCTGCGGCGACAGCGCCCCGCAGTTGACACGGATCAGGGGCTTCTCTTTGCGCGGGGAGTTGTAGTGGACGGCTTTGGCGATGAGTTCTTTGCCGCAGCCGGTCTCGCCGAGGATCAGGCAGGTGGCGCGGGAGGAGGCGACCTGGGCGATCGTGCCCAGCACGTCGAGCATCGCCGGGCTCGAGCCGATGATGTTGTCGAAGGTGTACCGCTTGCGCAGGTCGTCGGTGAGCTGCTGGCGTTCTTCGAGCCAGTGGTCGCGCTCGAGGCGGACGTGCTGGTGGATGCGGA
>JAHQVV010000160.1 GCA_019634195.1 Phycisphaeraceae bacterium
GTCGTGCCCGCTGGCCAGGGCCTGGCCAGCGGGCACGAGCACCTCGACCACCCGCCAGATCTTGTCGGCACGGGCCTGGCCCATCCGCTCGGTCACCTTCGGGTGCTTGAGCAGCGCGAAGTCCAGCTCCATCCGCTTGATCAGGTCGGCGTTGTAGGCCCGCACCCGGTTCTCCAGCTCGTCGACGACCTTGTTCTGGTCGGCGACCGATCGGCTGAGCCCGGACATGTCGCCCGCCTCCAGGCCCATCTGCTTGAAGTCGCGGATCTGGAAGCCGGCCTGCGTCGCGAGGTGCGCCTGCCGCGAGTTCATCAGGTTGTCGTGCGCCTCGCCGAGCTTGCGCATCAGCGGGTATGCCTGGTCGCGCATCTGCTTGGCCCGCTCACGCATCTCGCGGATCTCCTCGAGCGCCTTCTGCGGCGAGTCGGGCATCCTTAAGCCACGCGTCGTCGGGAACACCGGCAGCATCAGCAGCAGGTCGCTCTGGCAGAAGCGCTGGGCCGCTTTCCGCGCCTTGTCGGTCGCCTCGAGCTCGGCGATCAGGCGCGTCGAGTCGGTCAGGTGCTTGGCGTCGTACTCCTTGCCGATGACTTCCTTGTAGAGCGCCTCGCTGGCGTCCTTGCAGAGCTTCTCGAAGTCGCGGAAGAGCCCGCGGGCCGGGCGGTCGTCGTGGACAATACCCTTGCTGTTCAGGGCCATGGCCTTCTCGATGCGCTTGCCCGTCAGCGGGTGGGTGGAGAAGGCCTCGGCCTCGT
Source organism: Phycisphaeraceae bacterium (assembly GCA_019634195.1). Taxonomy (GTDB): domain Bacteria; phylum Planctomycetota; class Phycisphaerae; order Phycisphaerales; family Phycisphaeraceae; genus JAHQVV01. Next base: position 756 of record JAHQVV010000160.1, read on the forward strand.
CCTGATCTTCGCCGCGGATAAGTTTCTTGCGCTGCTTGTCGTCCATGCGCCGGGCGCGGGTCACGACCATCGCGGGCAGGTCGTTGGGCAGCCGGCGGTCGCGGTAGAACCGGCCGGCATCTTCGATGGCCTGCATGCCGGCGTGTCCGAGCACGATCGTCTCGCGCATGGTCTCGGCGAAGTGCGTCGAGCCGGTGGTGTGGGTCATGTACTGGTCCGCGTCGTACTCGAGCTGGCGCGCGGCCATGCGTGTGACGAGGTGCCCGACGATCATGACGACGTAGAAGACGCGGCGGATCGCGTTGGTGACCAGGCGGATGATCTTGAAGACGTGCCGAAGCAGCGGCGGCGCGCTGACGGACAGGCGGTGGATGATGCGGTCAAAGCGGTCCTCGCCCAGCGCGACCTCGGTCAGCCAGCCGCTGACGAAGCCGATGACGATGTTCTGCTTGACCATGGAGCCCTGGCTGAAGTGGCCCAGCTCGTGGGCGATGACGCCGGCGAGTTGGCGGACCGTCATCCCGCCGATGAGCGGCAGGCCGAGGGTCAGCGTCAGCGGGCCGCTGGTCGGGCTCATGCCGCCGGCGAAGGAGGCGCTGGCGTTGGCGTGGACATCGACCAGCACGCGCTCGGGCTCGGGCGCGTCGATGCAGTTGGCCAGTGCGCGGATGTAGGCGAACAGCTCGGGCTGGTCCGCTTCGGTCAGTTCGATCGGCGGGGCCTGCTTGCGACGCAGCGGCAGCAGCGGCTTGATCAGGAAGATCAGCACGATCAGCACGCTGACCGCGAGCGTGTACCAGATCACGTCCATCACGATCGGCCCGCCGTCCAGCTTCTCCGGCAGCGCGAGCAGCAGGCGCAGTGTCAGCCAGCCCCAGGCGAGCATCAACAAGACGTAGAGCCCGACCATCATGGCGATAACGAAGGCCGAGATCGTGACCGCGGTCTCCAGGCTGTCGGATGTGTGGATCGGCGGGATCGACCCGGTCGGCGGCGCGATCGGTGCGTCCTCTTCCTTGCGCTTCTTCATCGGTTTGTCGTCCCTCAGTGCCACCCGAAGTGCCCGGTATTACAAATCGTTGTTAAGAGATAGGCCGAGGAGGATCATAGCAGACCGCCCGGATCGATTGCTAGCGTGGATCGGGCGTAATCTGCAGCCCGATCGACGCTGCGTGTGCACGCGGCGCATTAAACCGAGCTGGGCTGGGTCGGCAGATGAGCCGGTGGGTTTTGTGGCGTGCCGGGAGGCTTGGATGGGTTTAGACTGTACGGCTGATGCAAACAACCGCGATGAAAACAACTAGGCCGGGGATGTGGCCGGCGATTGAAGCGGTCGCCTGGCGGGAGTGGGTGCGGTTCTTTCGTCAGCGCAGCCGGGTGGTCGGGGCGCTGGCGACGCCGGTGCTGTTCTGGGTGATGCTGGGTTTCGGGGCCGACCAGGTCTTCTCGGCCCCCGGCGGCGAGGGGGCCGATGGCATCGGTTACTCGCAGTACTTCTTCCCCGGTGCGCTGGTGATGATCCTGCTGTTCACCGCGATCTTCTCGACCATCACCGTCATCGACGACCGCAACGAAGGGTTCTTGCAGGGCGTGCTGGTCAGCCCGGCGCCGCGGTCGGCGATCGTGCTGGGCAAGGTGATCGGCGGCGGCGGGATCGCGCTGGTGCAAGGCGTGCTGTTCCTCTTGCTGTTCCCGCTGGTGGGCGATTGGCCGAGTACCGCGAATATGCTGCTCGCGGTCGTCGCGATGGCGGGGCTTGCGATCGGGCTCACGGGGCTGGGGCTGGTCATGGCCTGGCGGATGGACTCGACGGCGGGCTACCACGCGATGATGAACATCCTGCTGATGCCGATGTGGTTCCTGTCCGGCGCGGTGTTCCCCGCGGCGACGGCGCCGGACTGGATGAAAGCCGTCATGGCGGCCAACCCGCTGACGTATGGGCACCAGGTGCTGTCTGAACTGCTGCTGCGGGGCGACGCGCCGCCGGGGCTGGTGCCGGCGTGGGCGGCGGCGTTGATCGTCGTGGGCTTCGCGGCTGCAATGGTTGCGTGGGCGACGCGGCTGGCGAGCAAACCGGGGGGTTGATATATGGAACGCCAAGACGCCAAGTCGCGAAGACGCGAAGACGCGAAGACGCGAAGACGCCAAGAAGAGCCTAGCGCGGAACTTGATGAAGTCGCTCACGTTGTCATCGGTTCAGCCATCGAAGTCCACCGGTCCCTTGGACCCGGCTTTCCAGAGTCGGTTTACGAAGAGGCCCTTTGTCACGAACTGAAAATACGAGGTATCTCGTTCGAAAGGCAATGCCCCGTCCATGTCTTCTACAAAGGACTTCAATGCGGCGAGGGGCGCATGGATATCTTTGTAGCCAAGCAGTTGGTCGTTGAACTCAAAGCGGTCGATCAGATTCGACCCAAGCACAAAGCCCAAGGCAAGGCCTATCTGATGGCGACCAACTGCAAACTCGCTTTGGTCATCAATTTTAACGAAGCGATACTGAAGGATGGGATTCACCGGATCGTCTACACGCCCGATTCTTAATCTTGGCGTCTTGGCGTTAACAAACGCCTAGACTACAGCGATGAACAAGGCCCTCTTCAACCTGCCGGTCCTCACCACCGCGGCGTTTTCGCTGGCGGCGACGGTGGTGCTCGTATCCCTGGTCTTTGCGGGCGAGCCGGAGGGCTCGGCACTGATGCTCGACGAGCCCTGGGCCGTGCCGGATTTTGAGGTCACAGACCACAACGGGCAAACGATCACCCGGCGGGGCATGCTCGGCAGGGTCTGGGTCTGCGACTTTTTCCTGACCCGATGCAACGGCGTGTGCCCGGTGCTGGGGCTGAAGATGGCGGCGACGGCCGAGCGACTCGCCAAGGACGACGCGTTCGACGACGTCATGCTCGTCAGCTTCAGCGTCGACCCCGAGCACGACACCCTCGACGTGCTGCAGGCCTACCGAGCGAAGAACTTCGAGTTCTGGGACAAGGGCAACGAAGACCTCCGGGCCGAGTTGGACAGCCGGTGGGTCCACGCACGGGCCGAGGACAAAGAAGCCTTCTGGCAGACGGTCCGCGACGGGTTCCGGCTCGGCGTCGGCCCGGCCAACCCGGAGGACAAGACCACGCCGATCGCTCACAGCCGGCGGTTCGTGCTCGTCGATAAGGAGGGCATCATCCGCGGGGTGTACGATGCGTACGCCGATGAGCAGCTGGTCACGATGATCGATGACATCCGTCTGCTGGTGAACGAATAGCCCCATCCATGCCGACGCCCCCCGCCCCCAATCCCAATGTGTTTGAGCCGCCGACGGCCGAACAGCTTGCCCGGCACCTGGCGCGGCACCCGGCGGCGCAGGCCGCCGCGTGGCAGCAGCGCGGGCCGCTGCTGATGGTCATCGCGGTGGCCGGGCTGGCGCTGTTGATGATCGGCCAGCCCGGGTTCGCGTTGCTGCCGCTCTTTGCGCTGCTCGGCCTGATGGCGTACCTGTCGGGCCAGGCGCGCACGGCGGCGGAGCTGCAACAACGCGCGGTGCGGGCGTGGGAGTTGGCGATGATCCGGCGGTACCGCGAGGCGCTGGGGCAGGCCTGGGAGTTGCTTCCCGCCTGCCGGACCAGGCCCGAGCTGCACGGCCGAGCGATCACGGTGATCGCCCATGCGCTCGCCGAGCTTGGGCGAAACGAAGCGGCGGAGGTGGCGTACGGCTACCTGCTGGACCGGCTGCCTCCGGACCACCCGCTGGCGCTACGGCTACGGCTGCAGCAGGCGATGGCCGCGCTGAGCAGCGGCCGGCTCGCGGACGGCGACGACATCCTCCGCAAACTACGCGGGCAGGCGGAGGCGAGCCACGACGCGTCCCTCACCGCGGCGCTGGGGCTGGCGCGGCTGATTCAGGACGTACACACCGGGCACTACGCCGACGCGGTCGATGCGGCCGACGGCACGGCGGCGGCGCTTGTCCCGCTGGGCGTCGAAGCGGGGTACGGCTACGCATTGCTCGCGCTGTGTTTTGCCATGCGTGTCAAACACGCCCCCTCGGTCGAAGCTGCTCAGCGCGACGGGCTGCAACAACAGGCCGGGCGGTACTGGGGCAAGGCAACGCTGCTGATCCCCCCCGCCGCGCTGGTGTATCGCTACCCTGAGCTGCACAAGCTCATGCCGCAGATCAAAGACTAACCGATGCCCAAGGACCTGATCACCCCGTTTGACCCCGAGCGTTTTGCGAAGCAGATCGCGCTGGACGACATGATGCGCGGGCTGCTTATCGCGGGGGTAATCAGCGCGGTGCTGGCCACGGTGCTGCTGCCGGGCATGGCGATCGTGTCGGGGCTGATCGCGCCGGCGGTTGTGCTGGGTCTCTGGCTGTGGCTGTCGGTTTCAACCGCCCGTGTCGCGCGGTCGCTGACGACATTTGGCGAGTTGATGGCGGCCCAGCCGGACCAGGCGGAAGACGCGATGCGTCAGATGCTGAGCGTAAAGCCGGTAATGCGCTGGGCGCGGCTGCTGAGCTACCACCGCTTGGCGGGGATGCGTCACCTGCAGCGGCGTTTCACGGAGACCGCGGCGATCTGCCTGTGCCTGCTGAGCCAGCCGCTCAAGGGACCGGCCGCGGCGACGCGCCCGCACCTGCTGCTCATGCTGGCCGAGGCGCAGCTCGAGGTCGGCAACCTCCCCGGGGCCTACCACGCGCTGGCGCACCTGCAGCAGACCCGGCTGGGGCTAGCCCAGTCCCTGCAACGCCTGGCGATCCAGACGCGCTACGAGCTGGCGGTCGGGGCGTACGACCACGCGCTGCACAGGGCGCGGGCGAAGGTCGAGCTGGCCGAGCTCATGCCCGCCAAGCACTGCGCGGCGATGCACGCCATGCTCGCCACCGCGGCGCAGCGGGCCGGGCAAACCCGTCAGTCCGACTGGCTGTGGGAACGGACGCGTCTCTTGGCCGGCCCGGACCTGATGCCGCAGCTCGAGCAAGGCGGCTTTAGCATGGCCGTCGTCGAGCCGGACACGGACAACGGCGACGAACCGGCTTGATTTTGGTGGGGCAGGCTTGCAGCCTGCCATTGAGTAGGTGCGTCGTGTTCATGACAGGCTGCAAGCCTGCCCCACCCAGACACTTCCTCGGCTTGACCTTAGCCGACACGGCGTCACAATGCACCGACCGTTGACCCCTTCCTGAAGCAGGCGCGTGTATGCAATTGATGTCGTGGCAGATTGCTCGGCTTGGCAGCCGGTTCGGCATGTTGTTCGAGCCGTACAAGCAGCGCGTCATGCACAGCGCGATGGGTCGGCTGCTGGACCAGCCGATGGACCTTTGCGTCGGCATGGTCGAGCCGGACGGCACGGAGCGCACGCTCCCCTTCACCACGATCGGTAAGCCGCTGGTCAACTGCGAGCAGTTCGAGCGTTTCAACTCGATCACGTATCGCGGCTACTCGGGCAAGCACAACATCCGCTTCGAGCTGAACATCCACAGCCCGTTCTACCCGCAAGGCGAGAAGCTGTGCCTGCTGCCGGTGTTTTATCTCGAGTTCCGCGTGCACCACGTGATCCACGCGCGCTGGCGTCAGCAGGCGGCGGAAGAAGACATGAAGGTGCGTCTGTTCCTTCGGATCAAGCGGCCGGACACGCAGATGTTTGTCGATGGCCCGCAGATCCACATGCGCTACGACAACCACCTGTCGTTTAACGCGGACCGGTCCAGCCCGTTCCCGGAGACGAACCCGCCGCCGAGCAACGGCCCGACGATCACGGCGCTGGAGCGGATCGTCTCGCTGAACCCCGAGGCCGAGCCGACCGCAGAGAGCGACGGCCTGACGATCGACATGCCGGTGACCATGCCGGACCAGGGGACCAAGTGGCGGCTGCTGTGGTGCGCCCACGTGGCCGAGCCGTTTGCGCAGGTCAAGCGCGGCGAAACGGTCTACGACGCGGGCTTCCGCTACGTCGATCACTGGCCGACCATCGACGACGTCGTTGAAGAATCGCTGGCGACGCGCGACGACCACCTGGGCCACTCGCGCCGGATCGAGAAGCTCGTCCAGCAGGCGCCGATGAATATCGCCCAGCAGCACCTGGTCAGCCAGTCGTGGCAGACCTACCTGGCCAACACGTTCTGGCTCAGCCACGAGGACCCGGGTGTCGCGGACGAGAAGTGCCCGGCCGGGACACGCAAGTCCTGGTTCTCGGTGGTCGAGGGATCGCGGCTGCTGCAGTCCAATCTCAACGCCGAGTGCAACGCGGCGATGTTCTACCTGGGGCTCTGGCCGGGGCTGCTTAAAAAAATACTGACCCAGTTCCTCGAGCGCACCGAAGATCACAAGCCA
>JAHQVV010000161.1 GCA_019634195.1 Phycisphaeraceae bacterium
CCCAGTTCGCCCAGATGACTGTCAACGCACAGAGCCCGACGACCCTGCCTTCATCTTCGACCACATGGAACGCACGCACGGTCTCATACAACGACGCGAGCGACTTGGGCAGCATCAAGCCCAACTCGGCGTTGTCATTAATCAGCTGTGCCATCACAGGCACATCGGAGACGGTGGCTTTGCGGATCATGCGGCACCTATCGTATCGGCGTCATTCTTTTGTTGCCCGCAGTTCTGCCAGCATGTTGCAGAACATCGCGCCCTGCTCGATCGCGTCGTCGAGCGCGACATGGGTATGCGGCAGGTCGTCGAACCACCGGCGTGGCATGTTTCGCTTGATGGAATCGCGGTAGCCCTTCCCGAGCATCGCCATCGCCAGAGTTTTGATGTCCAGGGCGGAGTGGGAGAAGGGTGACTCGCCCGCAAAACGGATGAGGTACCAGTAGACCCACGTGAAGTCGAAGCCCGCGGGATAAGCGACAAAAACGCGCGATCCCTTGAACGAGCGGACCCACTTGAGGTACTCGGGCATGACTTCATCTGGCTGACGCGTGTCTTGTCGGCAGGCCACCCAAGCGTCGGGTTGGCCTTGCCACCAATCTATCGTGCGCGGGTCGCCTTTTGCGCCTTCGAGCAGCTCCAGGTTGCTAGAGAAGGTGCCGAGCAGGTTTTTGTTCGCATCATAGGCCGCGGTAGCCATGCTGAGCATTGAGTTTGGGCCCGGGATCGGGCCGTCGGTTTCGATATCGGTACTGAAGAAAACTTCAGGCATAGCAGTATTCCTTTAGGAAATCGTCTCTCGCATCATGTAAGTAGATGCGCAGAGAAAGGGTTTGGAAAGATATTCGGATTGTGGTGTTGTGTCGGCGTGGCCGACAGCACGAGGTTTGGAAGGGTGTTCTATTTCGATCCGCGCGAAAGTTGAATCGCAACGAAGATTGGTGATTCAACTTGGCAGGGTAGCAAGTAGTTTCGCCTCGTCCCAGACCTGGACACCTAGGCCTTGAGCTTTTGTAAGTTTCGACCCCGCCTTCTCGCCGGCGATGAGCAGGTCAGTGTTTTTGCTGATGCTGCCGCTGATTTTAGCGCCCAGGCCTTCGAGGATTTTTTTGAGGTCGTTGCGTTGATAGTTTTCGAGGGTACCGGTGATGACGATGGTCTTGCCGGCGAAGGGTGAGTCGGCGGCGACTTCGATCTTTTCTTCGGTCAGGTCGACGCCCGCGGCTTTGAGTTCGGCGATGACGTGCTGGCCGGCGGGGTTGTCGAGGAACTGGCGGACGGATGCGGCGGTGATCGGGCCGACGTCTTCGATGGCGGCGATGGTTTCTTCGTCGGCCACGATTAGGGCATCGATGTCGCCGAAGTGTTGGGCGAGGCGTTTGGCACCGCCTTGGCCGATGTGGCGGATGGTCAGGCCAGCGAGGACGCGGAGGAGGCCGCGCTGCTTGGATTGTTCGACGCCTTCGATCAGGTTGTCGACTTTCTTCTCGCCCATGCGGTCGAGCTCGAGGAGCTGTTCGCGTTTGTCTTTGAGGCGGTAGATGTCGCCGAGGTTTTGCAAGAGGCCCGCGTCGGCGAGTTGGTGGATGGTTTTTTCGCCGAGTGCGTCGATGTCCATCTGGTTTCGGCCGACGAAGTGGGCCATGCGTTCGCGGAACTGGGCGGGGCACTCGGGGTTGGGGCAGTAGCGGGCGGTCTCGTCGAGCGGGTTGATCGCAGCGGGTTTGTCGATCGCTTCGGGCTGACGTTCTTCTTTTTCGGCTTTCGCTTTCTCGCGTTCGACGGCACGTTCGTAGACGGCGAGTTCATTGATGCGTTTGGTGTCGTATTCGATCTCGACGGGCGTGCCGCACTCCGGGCATTTGTCGGGCGCCGCGATGGGCAGCTCGCTGACGTCGCGGACATCGGTGACGACTTCGACGACTTGTGGGATGATCTCGCCGGCCTTCTCGATGACGACGGTGTCGTTGAGCCGGATGTCCTTGCGGAGGACCTCGCCGAAGTTGTGTAGCGTCGCGTGGCTAACCGTGGTGCCGGCCAGTAGGGTGGGCTGCATCGTCGCACGGGGGGTGAGCTTGCCGGTCTTACCGACCTGCCAGTTGACTTCGAGCAGCTTGGTGCGGGCCTGCTCTGCGGCGAACTTGTAGGCGATGCACCAGCGTGGGGCCTTGCTGGTCACGCCGAGCTGATCTTGGAGGTTGTAGTCGTTGGTCTTGATGACGACGCCATCGGTCGCGAAGGGCAGGTTGTGGCGGAGCTGGTCGAAGCCTTGGATCCATCGCCAGGCCTGGTCGGCGGACTCGACGATGGCTTCGTGTTCGTGGACGGGCAGGCCGAGTTGTTTGATCGTGGCGACGAAGCCGCTGTGCGTGGCGTAGGTGGTGTCGTTGCTGATCTCGCCCTTGCCGTAGGCGACGAACTGAAGTCCGCGGATGACCTTGGCGGGGTCCTTTTGCTTGAGCGTCCCTGCGGTGGTGTTGCGCGGGTTCATGAAAGGGTCCTCGCCCGCTTCGATTTTCTTTGCGTTGACACGGTCGAAGACGTCTTGGGGGAGGTAGATCTCGCCGCGGACTTCGAGGATCTCCGGAATATGTTCGCCTTTTAATGTCAACGGGATATGGCGGACGGTCCGGATGTTGTGCGTGATGTCGTCGCCCTTGGTGCCGTCGCCACGGGTGAGAGCCTGGACGAGCTGGCCTTGCTCGTAACGTAAGGCCAGCGCGACCCCGTCGACCTTTGGTTCCATGACGAGCTCAACCTGATCGACTTCAGCGAGCTTGCAGGTGCGGGTGTACCAGCTGTTGAGTTCTTCTTCGTTGTAGGTGTTGTCGATCGACAGCATCGGGCTGCTGTGCGGCTTGGTTTCAAAGCCCTCTATTGGCTGCCCACCGACGCGCTGGGTGGGCGAATCGGGTGTGACGAGGCCGGGGTGTTCGGCTTCGAGCTGTTCGAGCCCTTTGAGCGCGTGGTCGAATTCGATATCCGACATCCCCGTCGCCTGCCCGAGGCGGTAGAGCCGGTCCGCCTCGTTGAGCCGGTCGCGGAGGTCGGCGATTTGTTGCTTAGGATCGGGCATTGGGACAGATTTTACGGTGTCTTAAAGCTAATGCGCAAAAGCTCCAAACTCCCCAATATGTCCTTCTTCGCACTGTTGAGTCGGTTATTAAACAAGTAAGCTTTCGGCTTCACTCTACAAAATGGATCGACAAGATGACTAAAGCAGAGATTGAGCTGCGTGAGATCACCTCCGAGAACGTGGGGCAGGTTTTGCGTCTTAGTGTGGCGGACGATCAGGCGTGCTTTGTTGCGACCAATGCTGTCTCACTAGCCCAAGCGTATGTTTATCCAGAGTGTGCATGGCCGCGTGCGATCTATGCGGGGGATGCTCTTGTGGGGTTCTTGATGCTCGAGATCCTTAAGCCCGACCACCCTAAGGCCCCCGATGGTCGGGCCTCGTATTTTCTCTGGCGGCTGATGATCGGCAGCGGCCACCAGCATAACGGCTACGGGACTGCAGCGGTCCGCGCTGCGATCGCGTTTGTACGTGGACTGCCCGATGCGCACGCCCTGAAGACTTCATATGTGCCGGACAAGCCTGGTAGTCCCGGGCCGTTCTACCTAGGCCTGGGTTTTGTACCGACCGGAAAAGTTGATGAGGACGGCGAAATCGAATTGAGCCTAGAACTATAGTGCAGTTGGGCTTTAAGACCGGATGGCTTTTTCCAGGAGCTGCCGGCCGGCGCGGTGCGGGCAGTTCTGGGCCTTTTTGCGGAGCAGGTCGATCTGGCCGTTGCGTTTCATCTGGCGGACCAGCTCGAAGAGCCGGTTGTCGCGGTCTCGAGTGTAGCGGGGGAAGGCCTGCTCGAGTTCGACCCGGGTGTACTTCGTCAGCGGGTCGTCGAGGCCGGTCTGCACGACGGCCCATTGGAAGAGTGGGCCGGGGTCGGTGTTGTACTTAAAGGTGTCGAGCGTCGCGTCGAGCTGCTGCTCGTCGGAGGCGAAGGCGTCGTCGCAGGCATCGGGCAGGTCCCAGAGCTCGCGTTTGCCGCCGTTGGCACCTTCGAGTTCGTCTAGCCAGCCTGCGCCGGGTTTGCTTGTGTTGGTACTCATGCTCATGTCCTGTCCGAGTCCTTTCGGAATGGTTGTGGCGTTCGGGTTGATCTGGTCGCCGGAAACAAGTGGGGCGATGGCGGTATTGATGGTTGTGTTTCGCTTGTTAGCGAAGTCGACTCGCAGGCGTTGTGCGGCGATGCCCCCGTGCGTTGCGGGCTGGGCGTCAACAACGACGCCGGTGCCCCATTCGGGCTTTTTGGGGTGGGCGACCTTGTCACCGACCTTAAAATGCGGGGGTTTGTTCATTGAAGCGGGCCTGAGAAGGTCGCACGATCCCCATTGGTTCATTCAAACCGGGCGTTGCCCAGTAATTCGCAACAGCACATCTAAAACTTGTTCAACACGTACCAGACGCCTATCGTGCGAGTCCGTGGGTGTTGGTTAATAAGCAATAGCGCCCCTCTGGAGGCGGTGTCGATTGCGAGAGCTTGTGTGTATATCGGCAGATCAGAATCTGACCTGCTGCAAGTATAGCTCGAAATGATGGAAAAGCAAACTATCCAGACTTATCCACGACGTGTGGCTTGGAGCGTATCGATCAGCATGATCTTCTGCCAGATCTTCGTCGCGAGGGTGGCGGTGAGGTTTTCGACTTCCTCGACGGCCTGGAGCACGACGCCGTCCTGCGAGTTCTGGGCGTAGAGGGCCGCGAGCTTGCCGATCAGCGCGAGCAGGTCGACGCAGTAGTCCAGGTACCGCCCAAGCAGGTACGGGTCCATGTGCTCGTTTTCTTTGTCCCAAGGCGAGCTCTCGCGGTGTTCGTGCCACTGCGGGTCCTTGGACAGCTGATGCATGTCGATGACGTGGGCCAGGGCACGGAGTTCCTGAAGTGCGCGGAGTGCTCGGCGACGCTTGATGCGCGATTCCAAGGTGAATAAGAACAGCACCGCTAGGCCGAGGTAGATCAGCGTGCTGATCCCCGAGTTGATGCCGTCGAGCATCGCCCAGCCGTCGGCTTGTGTGAACTTGAGGTGGTACGCGAGTTTGGCAACGACCCCGATCATCGCCAAGGCGAGGAAGCCCGAGACGATACGGATCCAGAGGATCGGCTCGGGGATCGCCGTAGCCAGGCTCACCGCGTCGGCGGCTGCGGCGCGGGTGTCACGAGCCACCTTCGGCAGGTTGCGGTTGGGCAGCCGGGTCTCGATACGCTCGGTCAGGAGCTCGATCGTCATAACGATCCGGTCCGGTTCGAGTTCGGCCTGTATGCGACGCGCAGCCATCACATAGAGCATAAACTAATTGTCTGTTTCACCCCTGAGAAAGACACACCATGACTTCCCGTGACCTGTCCCGCCGCCAATCCTCGATCGTCAAGCGGTACTACGACAACCTCGACGGCATCGTCGCCAACCGCTTGCAGGAGGCGGTGACGGAGATCTATTTGGCCGAGTCAGACAAGAAGCGTGCCAGTCTTTGGAAGAAGGTTCAGGCGCAGTTGAACAAGACGCCTGCGGATCCCGGCGTGGTGCATCAGATTGTTGAAGATGGCGACGTCGAGCGGTTGGCCAAGCTCGTGAACGATCTCATCGCGGGGAAGGTTTTGAAGCGGGATTAGCCGTTTGATGATCAGGCTTGATGAATTCTCCGAAATCTACATATGCCTCAAGGGGTGTGTTGTTTGTTTGCCTCCCGGATTAATGTGTTTAGATGGATGATGTACAACTCAAGCCTTCATCGTTCAATGCACCGCTGAGTACTCAGAAGGCGGAGTGTCTGATCGATCTGTTTGGTTTGCCTGATTCGGCGAGTGTGCTGGATGTCGGCTGCGGCCGGGGTGAACTGCTGCTGCGTGTGATGAAGCGGTATGGCGCTGTGGGGACAGGTGTAGACCCGGATGCGGGAGAACTGGCGTTTGCTCGACAGAGAGCGATCGATCGGGGGTTGGCAGGTCGGCTTACGCTTGTCGAAGCCAAGGCTGAGGATATTGCGTGGGAGGATGGGGCATACGACGTCGCGTTGTGTGTCGGAGCGGTCCATGCGTTCGGTGATTACCTCGATACAGCCAAGCGGTTGGCCTCTCTTGTCAAGCCAGGCGGACTGATCCTACTGGGCGACCTCTTTTGGCGTGCCGAGCCGCCCGCCGAATATCTAGGCATTATTGGCGATGGCTGGCCACCCTTTGATCTGAACCTTAACTCGCTTGGCACGGTAGGCGAATCGGCGGGGTTGATGCTGATGTACGCGGTGGCTGCGTCTCAGGATGAATGGGACCACTTTGAAGGCGCTTTCGCGACATGGCGGATCCGTAAGTCGATGGCCGAGCCGTTAGAAGCGGACAAACAAGCGGGGCTTAGCCGTGCGCGTCGGTGGTACGGTGGCTACTTGAAGTGGGGCCGCGATTGCATGGGGTTTGGCTATTTCATCTATCAGGTTCCGGTTGGCTCGGCTAGCTGCTTAAGAGTTGACTATCTGAAATGATTCCGCCAAGGAGTTGCTTGCGCCAGCCGGTGTTGACGGCCAACTGGGGGGGGGGCTTGCCATCGAGTGCGGCGCTGAGGAGCGGGCCGAGTTCGCGCTTGCTGGTGATCGCAGACGGGGTGATGGAGCGTGCCTCGCAGTGCGCGGCGATGCGGTCCCATAGCTTGTTGACCGCGTCGCGCAGCGCATCGCGGCTGTGTCGGGGCGGGGTCGGTTTGACGGGGTGTGGGCCGGCGATGGCGATTTCGACGGCCTGCACGATGGCTTGGCCGTGTTGCTCGGCGACGGGGCGCGGGACGAACTTGATCGAGCCGATCTGGGCCTGGTCCTTGGGCAGCGCGTCCGCGATCTCGTATACGGCCTCATCCGCGAGCAGGCCGCGCGGCGTGATGTTCAGTCGGCACGCCAGTTCTTCGCGGAAAATCAGCAGGCCGTTGAACACCGCACGTTTCTTGCGGGAGAGCTTGTGGACCCCCTTGGCCTTGACCTTGCGGGCAAGCGGGTCGAACGCGTAACGCTCGGGATCGCACAACTCAATACAAGCTTGTTCGGCAAATTCGGCGTTGCCCAGCGCGTCGAGTTTCTCCTGCATCCATGCGTGCACCGCGCACAGGTACCGTACATCGCCGGCCGCGTAGTGGATCTGTTGCGGGGTCAGTGGCCTGCGGTCCCACTTGCTGAATTTTGCCCCGGCGTCGTGCTCGACGCCGAGGATTGCCTGGATCGTGTTACCAAGCGACAACGGGTAATCTAGGCCAACAAGACCGGCTACGACCTGCGTGTCAAAGAGCTTAGCAGCGGGCTTGCCGGTCAGGCGAGACACCGGCTCGATATCCTGCGCCCCGGCATGCAGGATCTTGCAGAGCGACGCGTCAGTCAGCATCGCCCACCAGGGTGAGAGGTCTTCGATCGTCAGCGGGTCGATAAGTATCACACGTTCGGTTGTCGCTGCCTGGATCACACAGAGGTGCGGGTAGTACGAGTCTTCGCCGATGAACTCGGTGTCGTAGCCGAAGGTGCCTGTGGCCCTTAGGTGCTCGATCGCGTCATCGAGTTTGCTCGGTGTATCCACCAGCACAGGCTCGTCGGCACAGATCAGCGGGTGCTCGATGATTGGCGGGGGGGTGAAGGGCTTGCCGTTGTCGTGCGCGGCCTCATCGCTCATGCTGCGGTGCCGGCCACGGTAGCTCTTTGCAGTACGCTTTGCTGTGGACTGGGCTGGCTTGATGGGCTTATTCACTCTGGGCCGGCCTCGGTGGATTCAGATGATTGATCGACTGTGTGGTGGACCGATTCTTGGGTGAGATAGAACCGACCGATCTTAACGGTGAGTTCTTCCTGGTTGTCCTCGGCTCGGAACTGGTAGCTGCCTTCCATCGTGCCCCATCGCGTCGCGAGCACGGCGAAGCTGTGGTACTTGAAGGCCTCGCCCGGGGCGAGGCGCGGCTTCTGTCCGACGACGCCCTCGCCATTAACTTCGCGCAGGTCGCCTTGGGCATCGATCAGGTCCCAGTGCCGGGTGAGCAGTGTCACCGTGCGATCGCTCTCGTTGAGGATCACAACCCGGTAGCCGAAGACGAACTCGTTGTCTTCGGGCGTCGATTCATCGGGTAGATAGAACGCGTTGGCACCGACGCGCACGCCGTGCGTGGTTTGATCCGACATCAGCGGGTAGGTGGTTGCATCACTCATAAGCAACTCGGACACATCAGAACAGAGGTTCAATGAACGACACCATGAGTATACCGGTTAGTGGGATTCATCCCGCGCTGATCCACAGCAGGCCGGCCTGAACGAGCAGCATCCCGTCTAACGCGACCATGAAGTATAGGACGCCGCGGTCGGCTCGCAGCACGATGAGCAAGCCTGCTACACACACGCAGCCGAGGAGCAATGCGCTGGTAAAGGGCCAGGGAGTGAACAGCGAGAAGGCCGCTGAAAGCCCGATCAACAGAAGGGCGACGTTCCGTGTGGCACGGACCCCGAGCCAGTTAGGGATGGTCAGGATCCCGGAGCGGCGATCGCGTTGCATATCGGGCAGGTCAAACGGCAAAGCGACCGCCGCGATAAAGCAAAGCCGAGCAAGCAGCAGCATGGCGGTGTGCCGATCAAAGGGTGCGGCACTATCAAGCATCGGCAGCACCGCGGTAGCATAGGTCCAGACCAAGGCGATGAGGATGAGTTTTGCGCCAGGCAGGTCCTTGAGCCGGGCCCGGGTGCCGGGTGCCGAAGGCCTGCGCCCCGCAATCGGCAAGCAGTAGCCTAGCGCGACCGCACCGGCGGGAAGCAGCGACCATTGTGCTGCGGGGCTGAGTTGCGTCGCGAAGCCGATCACGCCGGCCGCCGCAAAGGCAAGGACGGCCCACAGCACGCGGCGGTGCTGTTCGATCCACCGCTCGTGGTCGCTGTCGCCAGGGTGCGGCTCGACCAGGCGGTCCAGGTTGTAGATCACCAGTGTGCAGCAGAACACGATGCCCGCGACGTGGTCCAGGCGTGGCGGCAGGCCGAGCAGCGCGTAGGTCGCCGCGGTGAGCAGGGCTCCACAGAGCGCGACATAAACATTGGTGAACACGACCCATTGCACCGCCGTACCATAGCATCACGACGATCGAAGGATAGGGTTACCCGCTGCCTGGAAAGGGTCTCGATATGATGTTATTACGGTTGGTTCTCGTTCAGCTCTTGGCGATCGCTTGGGTGTTGCCAATCTACGCTCAGCCTGAAGAGAAGGCCGATCATTCGGCGGCCGAACAGCCCGCCATGTCTGCTGGCTCCGACTGGTCCATCACGGAACACGAGGTAAAGATCGGCGAGAAGGCCGTCGCCTACAAGGCCACCGCCGGGACGATCCAGCTCAAGGACCAGAAGGAAAAAGCCAAGGCCAGCATCTTCTTCATCGCCTACACCGCCGAGCCCGATGCTGCGGCGAACGGCAGGCCGCAAGACCGCCCGGTGATGTTCTGTTTCAACGGCGGTCCGGGGTCGTCGAGCGTCTGGCTGCACATGGGCTGCTTCGGCCCGCGCCGGGTTCACATGGACGATGTCGGCCACGCCATCGGCCCGCCTTACGAACTCAAAGACAACGCGCTGAGCCTGTTGGACACGACCGACTTGGTGTTTATCGACCCAGTCTCGACGGGTTTTTCCCGTGTCGAAGAAGGCACCAACACCAGCGAGTACCACAGCGTCTCCGGCGACATCAACTCCGTTGCCGAGTTCATCCGGTTGTGGATCACCAAGAACGACCGCTGGCTGAGCCCGAAGTACCTGGCCGGCGAGTCCTACGGCACGACACGCGCGGCGGGCGTCGCCAACCGCTTGCAGGCAAAAGGCATCAGCCTCAACGGCGTGGTGTTGGTCTCAGCGGTCCTCAGCTTCCAGACCCTGCGTTTTGACGAAGGCAACGACCTGCCTTATCAGCTCTACCTGCCGACGTATACGGCGTTGGCGCACTACCACGGGCGGCTGCCCGGCCAGATGCAGCAGCGCAAGCTCCCCGCGCTGCTCGATGAAGTCGAAGATTTTTCGCGCAAGGTTTATGGCCCAGCACTGATGTTGGGTGCTGAAATCGATGATGATGACAAGCAGCATCTCGCAATTAAGCTCGCGCAATACACCGGGCTCGACAAACAACTGATCCTCGATTCCAACCTGCGGATCCCGCAGTGGCGTTTCGGCGGCAACCTCCTTAAAGAACAGAGCAAGGTGCTCGGCCGATTCGACGGCCGGATCGTCGGCCCCGATCTCGACAAAGCAACCGATGGCAGCGGGGCCAACGACCCGAGCTACTCACGTGTGGCCGGCGGCTTTACGGCGACCTTCAACGACTACGTCCGCGGGGATCTCGGCTACGAGACCGACATGGACTACGGCATCCTCGTCGGCGTGCGCTGGAACTACGACCGAGCCAAGAGCAACTACCTCAACGTTGCCGGTGATCTGCGCAAGGCGATGGCCGAGAACCCGAAGCTGCGGGTCTATGTCGCGGCGGGGTACTACGACCTGGCCACGCCGTATCACGCCGCGGAGTACACGATCAGCCACAGCATTACCCACCCGCATGCCCGCAGGCGGGTGACGTTTGGCTACTTTGAGTCCGGGCACATGGTCTTCACGCATCAGCCGTCGCTTGAGAAGCTCCGGGCAGAGTTGGTCGATTTTTTCTCTGAAAAGGCGGATTGAGGCCTTGGCGGGCCCTGATTTATCCACATTACGCTCAAAGCGGGGTTCTGATTGTGTCGATAAGTTAAGCAGTACGCCTGCTAGTACGTACACCCACTTATTAGCTCAATCGGAGCCGAATATGCTGTTCAAATTCCCTTTCCGCCGACAAGACGCCGACACCCTGACTTGGGAGTACCTGGACGGCGACATCTCGCCCTCGCGTGCCCAGCGGCTGTCGAAGATGCTGGCGGAGAAGGCCGCGGCTCGTCAGCGGTTTGTTGAAGCAGCGGTGATGCACGG
>JAHQVV010000162.1 GCA_019634195.1 Phycisphaeraceae bacterium
TCGGAGTAGGCCCCCTCGGCCCGGAAGGTCGCGACCTCGGTGACGAAGCGGCCCTGGCCCTTGGGCGCGGCGGTGTAGACGATCACGACGCCGAACGCGGCGCCTACGGCCGCGGATTCGGGGAAGATCGTCTGCACCTGATCGGGCGTCGCGTCGGTCGCGGCGTCGTAGTCCTTCGGCTCCTGGCCCATCAGCGCGTCCCGCACGCAGCCCCCCGCGAGGTACGCGATGTGGCCCCGCTTGCGCAGTTCGGCGATGATCTGCACCGCCGCGAGGCGGGGGCTAGTGATGGGCTGGGCCATAGGCGGGAGTGTAGCGGACGATTAGAGCATTTTTTCGGACGGTCCAGGTTGTGACACCTACAAGCGTGGGATAGACTTGGGAGAGGTCAAGCACCTCAGGAAATCAGGCGATGATCAGGATGGGACAGGTGTCTTTAATGACGTTGGCTGGTTTGGTTTGGCTCGCTGGCTGCGGCACGAACCCGCTGAGCAGTGACCTGCCCCGTACGCCGTATGGCCGATATCAGGCCCTGCGCGGGGGCGAACCGCCCCAGGAAGAGCTGGATTCGTTCGGCAATTCCCGCCCGGCACTGCGTGCAAGACTTCGGCCGATGGACCGGCCCTAAGGCAGCTTGCCCAGACCGCCTGACCGGCAAAGGCTGGGCCACGAGTACTGAACGCGCGATTTTTATCGCACTTTCCCGCACAAGTTTCAAAGATAAGAAAGGTATCAGTCGATGAAACGTAGGGTTACAAGACGCCGGGTGGAACATGGCGTCACCTTTCATCGACTTGCCAGTGGGAAGAAGCGGTTGCTCGATCAACGCACATTACGGGTTTTGGGTTCGCTCGTCGTCGGGATGACGTTGGTCAGTGCGATCCTCCTCGCCCTTGAGCCCGACCCCGGCTACCGCACCAATGCGTGGTCGCTCACGGCATTGGATATGTCCAGCGATACTGCACGGGACGAGATCCTTGGCGTGCCCGACGGCCGGAAGTGGAACTACATCATCATCCACGACTCTCGCGGCGTCACAGGCAACGCGAAGGAGTTGGATAAAGCTTGGAACCTTCAGTATGCCCGCCAAGGCCTGCCCGCAACACGCGGCGCGGGCTACCATTTCGTCATCAACGACCGGGAAGGCCGTTCTGACGGCGAAGTCGAGATCGCCCGCCGATGGAAAGACCAGCTCGCTGGTGACTACATTGCTGGTGAGCAGGCGGACAAATGGAACCGTGAGGCGATCGGTGTCTGCCTCATGGGGGATGCGGACAACCGGCCCTTCAGCGACGATCAGATGGACGCGACGGTCAAGCTCGTTCGGTTGCTTCAGCAAGCCTACGACATCCCCCGCAGCAGGGTCTTCTTGCACACCGGCCGATCCGCTGATTCCTTGGCACGGTTTTTCCCGGCTGGCGAGTTCCGCAAGCAGATCCGCGAGTAGCCGCCGGTCCAGTTCTGATCAACATAATCGATTCACCGGCCGATTCTACCGACCGTTTTTCTGTCTAAGCTTATCCTTAGCAAGAACTTAGCCGATATTCGCAATGGCTGGTAGTGGCAGTGCGCCGTTTGATTGTTCGCCTGCTTGTTGCTTGCGGCCGCGTAAAGGCGTAGAGTATGTGCATACGTTATACGGTTATTCCGAGACAACCAGGGAATGCATCGCGTTGTAAGTCGCCCTCTACGCGGGGTTTAGGGCTTGACGCGTTGCCCGGCAATGGCTGAGTTTCACCAGATCGCGGGCTTTGACGTGGTAGCGACCCTCGGAGAGGGTGCTGCCAGCAAGCTGTATCGTGTCCGTGACAAGCATGGCAAAGAGTTTTGCCTCAAGCGAGTTGTCAAGGATTCACCGAGCCAACAACGCTTCATCGACCAAGCGGTCGCCGAGTACGAGGTCAGCAGACACCTCGATTCGCCACTGATCCGAAAAGTCCACAAGCTGATCCGCCAACGGGCCCTGCTGCGAACCAGCGAGGTGCTCGTGCTGATGGAGTTGGTCGAGGGCCGGACGATCGAGACGGTCAAATTCAAAGGGATGATCGGCTACTGCAAGCTGTTCCACGCCGCGGCCAAGGGCCTGCATCACATGCACGAGGCCGGCTATATCCACGCCGATATCAAACCCAACAACATCATGGTCACACGTGAGGGCATGGTAAAGATCATCGATTTTGGCCAGAGCTGTAAGAACGGCACGGTCAAGGAGCGGATCCAGGGCACGCCGGACTACATCGCCCCCGAGCAGGTCAAGCGCCAGCCGATCACCCCTAAGACCGATCTCTTTAACCTCGGCGCCACGATGTACTGGCTGCTGACCGGCCAGCGTGTGCCGACGATGATGCCCCGCAAAGACCGAGGTGAGACGATACAGCTCCGCACGGAGGAAGCGGAGAAGTCGTTGCAATCGCCCATCGCTCTTGTGCCGACTTGCCCGCCGGCCCTGTCGAACCTGATCCTCGAGTGTGTTGCCAAGTCGCCAGATGATCGACCCAGCCATATGCAGGAGGTCATGGACCGTGTCGAGATCGCCGCGGGTCAGGCTAAACGCAATCAGCCCGAGGCAGAAGAGGACAACGTTACGGATGATTCGCTGGCCAAGAAGTAGCCGTATAGAGCCTGTTGGAGGACAGGCTCTATACGCACTCAAGTGCCCTGATTCATTGGGATTACGCGATTTTTCTTGTTGTGATGGCCTTGCTGTTCGTTAAGGGTCAGGGTTATACTTCTTGCATGAATAACCTTAGTCCTTTGCGTGGCTTGCTCACTGTCCTGATTGTGATGAGTTGTTTTTTCGCATGCTCCACGACGCATGCCCAGGGCAGCAAGCTGACCGATGAACAGGTCGACGACGCGGTCGAAGCGATCAAGGCTTTCCTCTACAAGGCCCAGGCCGAGGACGGCGGCTGGTACGGCGCATACCACTCCGGACCGCAAGAACCCGAGTCTAAGAACAACTGGGGCCCGACCGCGATGGCGGCGCTCGCGTTGATCGTCTCCGGCGAATCGCCCCAGAACCCAAAGATCAAGAAGGCCCTTGAGAAGCTGGCCGAGGTCGAGATCACCGGCGTCTATTCTCTGTCCATGCGGGCACACGTCTGGTCCTACCTGCCTCAAGACATCTTCGGCAAGCTGCTGCTCAAGGACGCGGACACTATGCTCCGCTCGTCCTACGACAAGTCACGGTTCAACTACCCTGTCGCTAAAGAAAATGAGTCAACCATTGGCAATCAAGGCAACCGCATCGATAACTCCACCACGCAGTACGGGGTGCTCGCGCTGTGGCAGGCCGACAAACGCGGCGTCAATGTGCCCGATGGTTTTTGGCTTGACGCGATCGAGAACTTCCTGGGCCAACAATCGGAGGCCGACGGCGGCTGGGCCTACTCCGGCAACCGCAACA
Organism: Phycisphaeraceae bacterium; assembly: GCA_019634195.1. Taxonomy (GTDB): domain Bacteria; phylum Planctomycetota; class Phycisphaerae; order Phycisphaerales; family Phycisphaeraceae; genus JAHQVV01. Next base: position 3,407 of record JAHQVV010000162.1, read on the forward strand.
CGACCCAGTCGATGACTCTCGCCGGCCTCACCGTCATGTTCGTCGCTCAGCAGGAACTCTACCGCGATCAGAGCAAGCCCAACGCCAAGGTCACCGCCTCGATCGAGAAGGGGCTGAAGTATCTCAACGAAAACTTCAATGTCGGCGACAGAGTCCACGGTGGTGCAAGCTACATGTGGTACGGCTACGAGCGCGTCGGTCTCGCCTCGGGCATCAAGTACTTCGGGGGCAAAGACTGGTTCCAAGAAATCGCCCAGCAGATCGTTGCCAAGAAAGCCAACTACGGCAGTTCGATCCATACCGCCGCCTTCGACCTCATGTTCCTGGCCCGCGGCCGCGTCCCCGTCTGGATCAACAAGCTCCAGATCCCCGGCACCGCATGGAACAACCGGCCCAACGACGTCTACTTCCTCAACCGTTTCATCTCCGAGTACCGCGAGCACGAAGTCAACTGGCAGGTCGTCGGCATCGAGTCTAACCCCCGCGAGTGGATGAGCGCGCCGCTGATGTGGATCAGCTCCGACGGTTCCATCGACTGGACCGACGAACAGGTCGGCAAGATCAAGACCTATATCGATCTCGGCGGGACCGTCATCGTCAACCCGGAAGACCGCTCCTCCAGCTTCCGCGCCAGCATCGAAGACCTGGCCGAGAAGATGTACCCCGAGCTGAAGTTCGAGGCCGCGACACGCGAGCACCCCATGGCCAACCTCCTCGAGGGCAACCCCCGCGGCTCCAAGAAGCCCGAGTTCGAGATCCTCAGCAACGGCGCCCGCGTGCTCATGATCATGCCCAAGAACGACTGGGGCATGATCTTCCAGAAAGACGAGAAGCCCAATCCCGACAAGACCTCGGCCTGGCGCGACATCGTCAACATCTACGGCGTTGTAACGGATCGCGGCGAACTGACCCCGCGACTCTCTAGCCCGTGGGTTGGCAAGAAGCAACGCGAGACCACCGGCACCATCAAGGTCGTCATCCCGCAGTGGGAAGACGAGGCCGGCAAGATCCATGAGACCGACGTCTACCGCGTGATGAAAAACATCATGCACAACGAGACCGGCCGAGCGCTCGACGTGCAGACCCTGCCGCTGTCCGAGCTCGCTGGAGCGGGGCCATCGCTGCTGCACATGGTCGGTGTCAACGAGGTCAAGATCACCCCCGCAGAACGCGACGCGATCTCGGCCTACGTCCAGTCCGGCGGCACCGTCCTGATCGAGAACCTCGGCGGCATGGGCAAGTTCGCGACCTCCGTCCGTGACCAGCTCAACCCGCTCTTCCCCGGCACCGAGGACAAGGTCAGCACACGCAGCGACATCATCACCGGCCGGAACCTGCCGGAGGGCTCGACCAGCAACCGCCGCGTCGTCTACCGCAGCCTCGTCATCCAGCGGGCCAACCCCGACGGCCGACTGCTGCTCCGCGGCTGGGAGAAAGACAAACGATACCCGGTGCTCTTGTCCTACGAGGACCTGTCCCTGGGCATGCTCGGTGTCAAGCAGTACGGCATCAACGGCTACAGCATCAAGAGCGCCCGCGACCTGATGATTAACATCCTTCTCGACGCCGATAAAGCCAAATCCGCCGGCAACGCCGCAGCCGCGGCGGAGTGAGCTATCTTTCAAAACCTAGCGAAGGAAGCACCGGCGTCACTGCCGGTGTTTTTTCTTTCGTGCGGTTTCAATTTGATTCCAGCGCTGCTTATCCCCTCTCCAGGGGAAGGGGTTTCAATCAGCTACAGCTCTAAACGTTTTATGAGCACTAACGCGCTCTTGCCGCGCGTTGTTGCAGGTACCACCGCAGCACCGCGATCAAGGGCTCGGTCGTGTCGACGAGTACATGGTCCATCCCGCGGGCGGCCAGTGATCGGCGGAGGGTCGAGAGGTGCGCTTCAATGAGCTGCTGGTAGCTGGCCGCGACTTGCTGGGGCCGGGTGTTCACGGCCGGGCCTGCTTCCGGGTCGATCATCCGGAGCCCGCGCGACTCGGTAGGCAGGGCTCGTTCGTCGGGCGTCAGTACCTGAAACACGACGATCTCGTGGCCGGCAAAACGCAGGCGGTCAAACACGTCCAGCATTGGCTCGGTTTCATCCAGGAGGTCGCTTACCACCGCGATTGCGGCCTTATGGCCGCGCAGCGTGTGCGCGAGCTGCTCGAGCGACCCGGCGAGGTCGGCTTGTCCCGACGCAGGCTCGGCCTGCTCCAGGTCGGCGAGCATTATCTGCAACTGCCGCAGCGACCCGGTCGGCGGGTGCAGGCAGCGCAGCCGCTTGTCGAACACGCCGAGCGCCGCCCGGTCGCCTTGGCGGATCGACAGCGTCGTCAGCGCGGCGGCGAGTTGCTGGGCGACCGCGAACTTTGTCGCCTGGTTGGCTTGTGGCTTGCCTTTGAGCCCCGCGAAATCCATCGACGCCGAGCCATCGACCATGACGTGCAGGTTCAGGTCCGTTTCGCGTCGGTAGCGTTTGAGGTAGTAGCGGTCGGTTCGGCCGTAGCGTTTCCAGTCGATCGACCGCAGGTCGTCGCCTGGCGTGTAGGGGCGGTAGTCGTGAAACTCGATCCCGCTGCCGCGCAGAGGCGAAGCGTGTCGGCCGGTGTACAAGCCGTCAACCAACTGCTTGGCTGCGAAGTACAGGCCGTCCAGGCCGGCGATGGGATCACGCTTGGGCATCGCTCCATCATAAGGCTTGTTAGCGGTCCGGCTGCAGGGGTCGGTACCTTGTAGAAGGGATTTCATCGATTGGATATCACCATCGTAGGGGTGTGACACGTTCTGACAGCAGCGATGGGTACACTACCCCGATGTTCGGGCGGATTGATCATCTGGGGGGCGAGCGGTCTAAGCGGGCTGGGTGGACCTGGCTGTCACGCCTGGCGGTGGCGTGGATCGTCGGGATCGTCCTGGCGGCGCAGTGGCCAAACCGGTGGGTGCTGTTTGCGGGCGCGCTGGCTGCTTTGTCGGCGTCGGTGTGGTTGATGTTCCGCCGGTGTGGCCGCGCGGCGTACGCGGCCGGGCTGGTTGCCTTGGCGTTGGTCGGCGGCGCGTGGTTTATCGTTCAACGGGACTATGTGCCGGCCGACCACGTCTCGCGTTTCGTCCATGAAGAGCCCGCGATCGCCGGCCTGCGCGGAACAGTTGCGAGTATCCCGCGCGAGGTCAAGCCCGACCAGGGAACGTTCGGCGCGTTTAGCTTCGAGAAGCCCGGCACGCTGTTCGAGTTGGAGATCGAGGCGGCCGATGCGGGCGGGGGTTTTGAACCGGCCAGCGGCAGCATGCTGGTTCGGCTCAAGCGGCACGACCACCGCCCGGTGTTGGGCCAGCGGATCGAGGTGCTGGGCTGGATGAGCGCGATCGGCCCGACGCAGAACCCCGGCGAGTTCGACTACCGGGCCTACCTGCAGCGGCAGGGCATCAGCGGACGCATCTCGCTGATGGGCCGAGGCAACTGGCGGGCGCTTGGGCCGCCGCCACGCTGGGCGTTTACGGGGCTTCGCCGGGTGATCGGCGACGCTTCGGCGCGGTCGCTTCGGCTGGGTATGCCCGAAGACGAAGCGCAGCAAGCGCTGCTCGATGCGCTGTTGCTTGGCCGACGCACCGGCGAGATGCAGGAACTGAGCGACTCGTTCCGCGCGGTCGGTCTCAGCCACGTGCTTTCGATCAGCGGGGCGCATCTCGGCATCCTGTTGTTCCTGGTCTGGGCGCTCGGTCGGCTGATGATCGGTCGGCCCAGCGTCGTTACGGCGTTTGTGCTTGCCGTGCTCGTGCTGTTCCTGCTCGCGGTCCCATGGCGGACGCCTATCATCCGCGCCGCGATCATGGCGGCGGTGTTCTGCTTCGGCTACGGGTTCGGGCGTCGGCTCACGGGTGTCCAGGTCCTCTCGGTCGCGACGCTCATCGTGCTGATCTGGAAGCCGACCGAGTTGTTCTCCGCCGGGTTTCAGCTCAGCTTCGGCGTGGTCGGCGCGATCCTGCTGTTCGGCGGTCCGGTGTCGCGGCGGGTGATGCCCGAGCCGGAGGTCAAGATCATCCACCCCTCGGCCTGGGATCTGCTGATGCGTTGGCTGGTGGATTTCTTCGCGGTCAGCCTGGTCGCGTTCGCGGTGGCGCTGCCGATGGTGATGTTCCACTTCCAGCTGATCAGCCCGCTGGCGGTGCTGCTGTCGATGCTCGCGCTGCCGGTGCTGACCGCGGTGCTGGCGGTGGGGTACCTGAAGATGTTGGTGGGTTTGGTCTCGCCTGCGGCGGGGTCGCTGCTGTCGGTGCCGATGGCGTGGGTGGGCGACTCGTTGTCGGCGCTCGTTGTCCAGGCCCAGCGATGGCCGGGCTCGAGCTTCACGTTGCCAACGCAGCCCTCGATCGCGTGGACGCTGTCGTGCTCCGCATTGGTCGTCGCGTTGCTCAGCGGCCTGTTCGGTAAGCAGAGGATCGCGCTGATTTTATGCACCTTGCTGGTGTGCGGCTGGGGCTGGCTTGAACAACGCCCCCGATCGGTCATGGATGGCTATGGCCGCCCGGCACTGGTGCTCAACATGTTCGCGGTCGGCGACGGCTCGTGCTTCCTGATCCGCAGCGGCGACGAGACACTCATGTTCGACTGCGGCTCGCAGGGCTACTGGCGGATCGGGCGGCGGAGCATCGTGCCCGCGCTCAATGCGCTTTCGGTGCCGCGCATCGACACGCTGATGCTTTCGCACGCGGATCTGGACCATTTTGTTGGTGTGCTGGATGTGCTCGACGCGGTCGCGGTGGGGCGGGTGCTGGTGTCCCCGGACGTGCTGCGTGAGGCCGAGGCGAATCCACGCGGCGCGGCGGCCTACCTTGTCCAATCGATCCGCGAGCGCGGCTACGAGCCCGTGCCTGTCGAGCAGGGGTGGTCCATGACGATGGGTGACGCGACGCTTGAGCTGCTCTGGCCCGCGCCGGGCTACGTGTCAGAGAAGAACAACAACAACTCGCTCGTGCTGGCGATCGAATCGGCGGGCCGACGCGTGCTGCTCAACGGCGACATCCAGGACGACGCGATCCGCCAGCTCCTCGGCTCGGGCGCATTACTCAAAGCCGACGTTACCGACCTGGCCCACCACGGCAGCTTCGTCGACGCGTCCCCGGATTGGCTTGAAGCGGTCGGCCCGGGCGTGGTCCTGCAATCCGCGGGCCCGCGGCGTGATGATGAAGACCGCTGGGCGGTGCCGCTCAAGCAGGCCGGCATTCGGCGCATGCGGACAACGGACCACGGCATGGTCGAGCTCCGTATCACTTCAGGCGGCAAGCTGATGTGGTCCACCCACCGCGCGACAGTGTACTGACCGGTAGCCGCTACTCGGCGGGCTCAGTCGGCTGGGCTTGGGCAGGCGCTTCTGCTTCGGCGGGCTGGTCTTCGAGGGGTTCGGTTTCCACACTCGGCTCGGCCTCGGCTGTGGTGCCGTTGCTGCGGTTGGCGTACTCGTTTTGCTGACGCATGCGCAGCGTGTTGACCTTCTCCGGTTCGGCACGCTGGATCATCACCGGCACGAGTTTGGTCGGCCGGTCCGCCTGGCCTTGACGCCAGGACAGCAGCAGCGGTGTCGTATCTGCCAAGGGCAGGTGGGCGCTGAGCCAGTTGCCGCGCGACGGGTCGATGTGCCGGCTGAGGCGTTGCGCTCCGTTGTTGTCTGCGTCTTCATTCAAGGTATCGCCGAATTCTGCGTCTTCATCGCCGGCATCTTCTGCTGGTGTCAACGCACGCGCTGCTTCCGACTCGCTCGTTGCTTGATCGGCTTCGATCAACTCGGGTTGCGGCTCAGGGCTGGTGTCGCTTTCGGCCGGCTTGGGTGCCTGGGTGGCTGGGGGCTCAACATTGGCGAGGGGCTGTTCTTTTTGGGTGTACCCGCCTTGCTGCTGGTTCAGCAGGTTGTAGGCGTTGCGCGTGTTCGCGTACGCCGAGCCGAGGTCCGGCGAGCGTAGTTGGATCGCCTGCTGTTCGACGAATGCGCCGCTTTCGAACGCCTTCTCTTGGGTATCAGGTGTCGCCGTGTCGTCGGTGACAGCAGCCTGTCCCAGATCTGGGACACGGTGGCGGTACGCATCCTCGGGCAGGTCTTCGACCAGCGCGGCTTGGTTCGAGAAAAGCGATCCCTTGTCCACCCGCTTGGGATCAAGGGTCACGTTGTTGTTCAGGCTCTGCACGAGCGTGTCGAGCTGCTCCTCGTTGATGAGCAGCGCGTAGTCCGCGTAAGACTCGTCGGTATCCGCGGGGGTATTACTGGCGACGAGTCCTGGATCGGGTGCGGCCTGCGGCTTGCGCGGCTGTGCGGGGTTCGCCTGTTGGTCGGGCTGGACGACCGGGATCCCGTTGTCCACGCAGAAGTCAAGGAGCTGCTCGAGGCTGACCTCGGGCGACTCGGACAGCAGCACCAGTTGTTGCCGGGGCTGGATGACGCTGATCGCGGCGGTCGAGCCGAAGGCGAAGGATTCGATCGGCTGATCGCCGGCACCGCCCTCACCGATGCGTGCTGCCAGGCCCGTGCCGGGCGTGCTGTCTGGAAAGAGGGCTCTTTCGCCTCTGTCTGCGAACGCTTCTTCGATGCCGCTGGCAAGCTCGGCGCCGGCGGGGTCGGCCGGCGGCGTCGTGATACCGGGGGTCGGCAAGCCGCTGGTACCGTCGGGTTGATCCAGCGCGGCGACGCCTTCCGGACGATCAAAATCGCCAGCCGCTTCATCCGCGTCCGCGGTCTCGGCAGTCTCTTCCTCGGCATCGGCACCGGTGTTGTCCGCGAACTCATTGGCGGTTTGCTGGAGTGTGTCGTCTAAGGTGATCACTAGGATCCCCGCCGCCAAGGCGACCGACGCCGCCAGGCCCGTGAGCCCGACTACCCGGCCCCAGCTGATGCTGCGCGTTGGTTCCCCGGCCATGGCACGCGAGATCGGGATCGGTGTCGTGTCATCGACCGGTTCATCCAGCAGCATCCGGCGCTCGAGCGTCTGCGTCACGTCGTGCACCAGGTCGCCAGGTGCCTCGGCATGGGGCAGCGAGCGCAGCGCCGCGCGGTCCCTGCCCATCTCTTCGAGCAGCGCCGCGAGCTGCGGGTCTTCCGCAAGCATCGCGTCGAGCTGCGCGCGGCGGTCCGCGTCGAGCTCGCCCTCGAGGTAGTCCAGCAGCAGGTCTTGGTCGTAACGGTCAAGCATGGTGTTCTATGGTCGTATCGGACGGATCCGGTTTAGGTCTGACGTTCAATCTTAGGCCGCGTTAATTCGCTGCCGCCGGCGCGATCTTCTGCATCTCCTGGCGTAACGCGAGCCGGGCCCGGAACAGCCGGCTCTTCACGGTGCCGACCTTGATCTCCAGCGTCTCGGCGATCTGCTGGTAGTCCATCTCCTCGAGGTCGCGCAGGACCAGCACGGCACGAAAATCTGTGTCCAGCCGATCAATCGCGGAGAGCAGTTGGTCGATCATCTCACCCTCTTGGACGCGCTGCTCGGGCCCGGGTTCCCGGTGGTCCTCAAGGACTTTCCGCAAAGAACTGGCCTGATCATTGTCTGGGTGGGTTGTGCGGGTTGAATCGAGCGAGGCGTGGTCCCGCAGCTTCCGCCGGCGGAGGCGGGTGATCGCCTGGTTCATGACGATGCGGGTCATCCAGGTCGTGATCTGGGCCTCGCTGCGGAACGTGTCGATGTGCTGGACGATCTTGAGCATCGCGTCCTGCGTCACCTCGGCGGCGTCGTCGCGGTTGCTGACCATCCTCAGGGCGATCGAGAACAGCCGGTTCTGATGCATCTCGAGCAACTGCCCCAAGGCGGCACGGTCACCGTCCCTGACCTGTTCGATCAGCAATGTATCGCTCGGCTGGTTCATCTCACGCAAACCCCTTCTTGCGGCCCTCCGTGACCACGCTTAACCATCGCTACGGCCGGGTATTGCGGGGGGTTCACCCCAGTCCCATCGGCATCCGTGCCTGTCCACCGTATCGGCGTTGCTCCGCGACCAAGTGTACCATGACTGTTCCCCACGAATCGCAGCAAACGACGACCCCCGCTATGCCCGACGACAGCACCTACCAGTCCCCCCTCGCCAGCCGAAACGCCTCCCCTGCGATGCAGCGGATCTGGTCGCCACGATTCAAGTTCACCACCTGGCGCAGGCTCTGGCTCGCCCTGGCCGAGAGCGAGCAGCAACTCGGTCTATCGATCACAGACGAGCAACTCGGCCAGATGCGCGAGCACCTCGATGACATCGACTACGACGCCGCAGCGGGCTACGAGAAGAAGCTCCGCCACGATGTCATGGCCCACGTGCACACGTTCGGTGACGCCGCGCCCAAGGCCATGCCCATCATTCACCTGGGTGCAACAAGCCAGTTCGTGGTCTGCAACTCCGAGCTCATCATGCTCCGCGAGGCACTGACGCTCGTGGCCAATAAGCTCGCGACCGTCATCGATCGCCTGGGCAAGTTTGCCAAGCAATACCGTGGCATGCCCGCGCTGGGGTTCACCCACTACCAGCCCGCCCAGCCCACGACCGTCGGCAAACGCGCGACGCTTTGGGCACAAGAGCTCGCCATGGCCCTCGAAGAGATCGAGCACCGCCTGAGCACCCTCCGCTTCCGCGGCGTCAAGGGCACGACCGGCACGCAGGCCTCCTTCCTCGCGCTTTTTGACGGCGGCCACGCCAAGGTCGATCAGCTTGACGAACTCGTCACCGAAAAGATGGGCTGGGATAAAGACAAACGCTTCGCGGTGACGGGGCAGACCTACCCGCGCCTGCTCGACGCGATGGTCGGATCGAGCCTGGGCACCGCCGCTGCGGCGCTGATGAAGATGGCGACGGACATCCGCCTGCTTTCTAACCGCATGGAGATGGATGAGCCCTTTGAAAAGAAACAGATCGGCTCCAGCGCGATGCCTTACAAGCGCAACCCGATGCGCTGCGAGCGGATGTGCGGCCTGTCCCGCTTCGTGATCTCGCTGGTTCAGGCGCCCTATACCACCGCCGCCGAGCAGTGGATGGAGCGGACGCTGGACGACTCGTCCTGCCGACGCCTGACGCTGCCCGAGCCGTTCCTCGCGCTCGACGGCGTCCTCGACATCGCCATCAACGTGACCTCGGGCCTGGTCGTCTACGACAAGATGGTCGAGGCGAACCTCGCCAAGTACCTGCCCTTCATGGCCACCGAGAACATCATGATGGCGGCGGTCCAGCAGGGCGGCGACCGCCAAGAACTGCACGAAGTCATCCGCAAGCACGCGATCGAGGTCGCGACCAACGTCAAAGAACACGGCGCAGACAACGACCTGCTCGATCGCCTCGGTAATGAGTCGGGCTTCAAAGGCATCGATCTATCCGACGTTCTCGACGCGACCAAGTACGTCGGCCGATCCCCCGAGCAGGTCGACGCGTTTATCGCCGAGGTTGTCGAGCCGATACGCGATCGCTACGGCGAGGCGTTAGCCTATGATCCAACATTGAAGGTTTGAATCTGACATGTGTAGCGGGTGACGCGAAGCGTCCCGTGCCAAACCACTGAAGCCATCACGTAAAGACAACGCTATGAAATTGATCACCCACACCATCGCACTCGCCTGTATTGCCTGCCTGCTCACCGCCTGCAGCGAATCGACATCCGACGAGGTCCTGCCCGAGGGCGCCGCGCCCAACGACCCGCCCGCCGATCGCGAGGTCGATCCAAGCCCACAGCCCGAACCTGAAGTTCAGGCCCCCGAGCCACAGCCCGAGCCCGAGGCGACCACGCTGCCGCCGTTGCCCCTACCCCTGCCCGAAGGCGACGCCGAGCGCAGCATAGCGCCCGGCATCACCTACGTCCTGCCCGAAGGCTGGACCGTCGGCCCGGCCCGGCAGATGCGTCTGCTCACGCTGATCCCGCCCGACGCAGACGGCGCGGACCTGGCCATCTCCAAGTGGCCCGGCGACGTCGGCGGGTTTGCCAGCAACGTCCAACGCTGGGTCCGGCAGGCTGGCCTGCCTCCGATCCCCGGGCTCATGACCGCCGCCGCTTCAGACTTTGAGAAGTTCATTGTCGGTGACACGACCGCGACCTGGATCCCACTCATGAACGAAGGCACGAACGTCGCGATCCTCGCGGTGTGGGTCCCGCGTGGCGAGTCGCCAGAGAACCCCACGGAGACCTGGACGTTCAAGCTGACCTGCAAGGCCGACCAAGTGCAACAAATCGCCCCGGCGGTCCGCGCGTTCTGTGAGTCGGTCAAGTTTGAAAATTGATCGGTAGGACAGGCATTCCTGCTTGTCATCAGACCGAAAGGCCGCATCACGAGCCGGATCGGTTTCGCCGACTGACAGGCAAGAATGCCTGTCCTGCTTAGTTATCACCACCGCCGTTGCTCTGATAGAAGTCGGGCTTGAGCCACGGGCGGTGCTTGAAGGACTCGCCGTAGCCGGTGACGCCGCGTTGAGACTCGCGGATGAAGTTGACGAACTCGGAGACGAGCGGGTCGTCGAGTTGTTCGTCGATCATCGCTAGCGCCTTCGTGCCCGGGATGCCCCGCCGGTAGTAGAGGTTGAACGCTTCGCGGAGCGGCTTGATGTGCTCGCGCAGGCCCGCTCGGCGTAGGCCGATGAGGTTCAGGGCCGACACCTGCTTGGTGTGGTGGACCATGCAGAAGGGGGGCAGGTCGGCGGTGATGCCCTCCGCGCCGCCGAGCATGGAGAGCCGGCCGATCCGGCAGAACTGCTGGACGCCGCAATTGCCGCCGAGGATGACGCGGTCGCCTACCTCGCAGTGCCCGCCGAGCAGGGCGGAGTTGGCGAACATGCAGTCGTTGCCGACGATGCAGTCGTGGGCGAGGTGGCTGGCGGCCATGAGGTAGTTGCGGTCGCCTAGGGTGGTCGGGCGCTCGTCGCGGGAGGCGCGGTGGATGGAGACACCCTCGCGGAGCATGTTGCCCTCGCCGATGACGGTGCCCAAGCCGGGCTTGTCGGGGTCGGCCTTCCAGTCCTGCGGCTCCAGGCCGATGGTGACCATGGGGTAGATCGTGTTGTTCGGGCCGATGGTCAGCGGGCCCTTGAGGTAGGCCTGTGCGATCAGCCGGGTGCCAGCACCGATCGTGACGGGCCCCTCGATGACGCACTGCGGGCCAACGACAACATCGTCAGCGAGCTTGGCCTGATCATCAACGGTAGCGGTGCGGTGGATTTGCGGCATAACGGGTCAAACGCGATGAGCCGCGTATGATAAGTGAAACCATCGGCAGACGCCCGCTCGTGACGCCAAACGTGAACCCCAAACCGCCCATCCAAGTCCAAGACCAAGGCCTCGTCCCTTACGAGCAGGCCCTGACGCTGCAGCGCAAACTCAACCAGGCTGTTATCGACGGCAACGCCGACCCCACCATCCTGCTCGTCGAGCACCCGCCGGTGATCACCCTGACCCGCCGCGCCGCGCCGAACCTGCTGGCCGACGACGCAACGCTCGCCAAACTCGGGGTCGCCACCGCCGAGACCGACCGCGGCGGGGACATCACGTACCACGGCCCGGGCCAGCTTGTCGCCTACCCCATCCTGAAACTCGCTGACTTCGGCCTGAACCTCTCCAGCTACATGCGATTGCTCGAGCGGGCGGTCATCGACACCGTCGCCACCTGGGGCATCACCGGCCACGCCGAGTACGGCGCGACGGGTGTGTGGGTGGGCCTCAACTGTTTAGCGGGAGACGCGCAGCGTCCCGTGCCGAATCATGTAGCAGTTCCATCAGCAAAAATCTGCGCCATGGGTGTCCGCATCCGCAAGAACACCACGATGCACGGCCTAGCCCTCAACGTCGTCCCCGACATGTCGCACTTCGACCTGATCGTCCCCTGCGGCCTCGATGGCCGACCGGTGACGAGCATGAAACAACTGCTGGGCGATCAATGCCCAACCATGGCGCAAGTCAAAGACATCTTCACACAGGCGATACGCAACGGCTTACAAAACACCGATCGATCAGCTTCGTGCACTAACGGATCGGCACCAAGAACGACCGCTGGCTCTTGACGTATTCCGGATCATCGTCCGGCCCGAACGACACGCCATTGGGCACGTTGTGCGGGTACTTCTCCTGCGTGATGCGCACCGCGTCGCTGTAGCGATCGACCTGGCCCACCAGCGTAAACGCCTCGGTACGGTTCCACGCGTTGACGAGCACCATCGAGCGGTGCGGCCCGTGGTAGTAAAAAGCCTTTTCGCCCTGGTCGCGCAGCACGTCCACCGCGGTCTCGGCGGCGCGGCGGAAATCGGGCCCGTATGACCCGTCGTAGTAGCCGATCTGCAGCGTGAACAGGCCCCGGCCCTTGAGGCTGCGCAGGTCGCGTGGGTCCAGCGCATCGCCACGCTCCGCGTTGAGCTTGACGACCTTGGCTTTGGCGAAGATAGCCTTGCCGTTGACCTCAGCGTCGCGCACCTCGCGCAGCGCGGCCTTGGCTTCTTTGCTGTCCTTATCTGTGAACCGTCCGAGGTAGACGGTTGTCTCGCTGCCGATGGTGGCGTACCAGAGGTTGGCCAGCCCCGCGTCTTGACGGGCGGTCTGCATCAGGCTGTGCACGCCGTGGAACGCCTCGCCGCCACCAAATCGGCCAAGCTCGACCGCGTAGCCACGGTTGTGGCGGTTGGTCGCCTGCGAGCCGTCCGAGCCACTGGCGGGCCCGTCGTACCAATCGCTCTCCATGAACATCTTGTTCCAGCCGCTCCGCTTGACCACTCGGCGCTCGAGACAGCCCGTGGCCAGGAGGGCCGAGAGCACGAGCAAGACAAGCATCCATCGCGGTTGGGTTCGTTTCATAAAGCTATGGAGGGATTGCAATTGTATCGCGAACCGATCCCGAATCACAGCCCCATTGCCGAGAGGTAAAGACGCTGAGGCGGGGTGTCAGGTTCAATTCGGGACTAATAAAAATCCCTCTTGATCTATGGAAATTAGATGAAAACGCCGATATAGTCATATATCCGGATGAACGGATTAATATGTCCCAAGCCCCCACCACCCAACCCGATCGGCTCCTACGCTGGATGAACTGCCTCGCGGACGCGACGCGGCTGCGCCTGCTGGCACTGCTCGCTGAGCACGAGCTGGGGGTTTCCGACTTATGCGATGTGGTTCAGCTGCCGCAGTCCACGGTCTCCCGCCACTTGAAGATCCTCGGCGACGAGGGCTGGGCGATCAGCCGACGGCAGGGCACGACCAACCTCTACCAGGTCGTGCTCGACGAACTGGAAGAGCGCCAGCGCGAGCTCTGGCTCATCACCCGCGACGAGGCGAGTGAGTGGGCGACGCTTCAGCAGGACAAACTCCGCCTGCAGCAGCTGGTGCTGAACAAGCAGCAGGACGCCGACGCGTTCTTCGCTGACGCCGCCGAGCAGTGGGAGTCGATCCGCCACGAACTCTACGGCAGCCGCTTTACCACCGATGCGATGCTCGGGCTCATCCCGTGCACGTGGACCATCGCGGACCTGGGCTGCGGCAGCGGCACCCTGGCCTCGGAGCTTTCGCCCTTCGTTAAGCAGATCATCGGCATCGATAACTCCGAGCCGATGCTCATCGCCGCGCAGCAGCGCACAGAAAACGAGACGAACATCGAGTTGCGTAAGGGCGACCTCAGCTCGCTGCCGATCGACGATAACGCGGTCGATGCGACCCTCTGCGTCATCGTGCTCAGCTACATCGAAGACCCCGCGGCAGCCGTGCAGGAGATGGCCCGCATCCTCAAGCCCGGCGGGCGCGCTGTCATCGTCGACCTGCTCGCCCACAACCGCGACCCCTTCCGCCGGCAGATGGGCCAGGTCCACAGCGGCTTCACGACCGAGCGCCTGACCGAACTCTTCGAACAGGCGGGCCTCACCGACATCCGCTCCCGGCCCCTGCCGCCGGCTCACGAAGCGACCGGCCCGGCACTGTTATTTATTACCGCAATCAAGCCGATTGCAACCTAGCAAGACTTACTTTCACCCATTACTAAAGACTCAACACCGAGGACCCCACCATGACCGCAACGACCACCAAACCAACCCTCCCCGAACTCACCGCCGACAAAGCCGCCAACGGCCTGGAGTACAAGCTCAAGCCCGGCGCGTCGATCGAAGAACTCCAGGAACTCGCCGAGCAGGGCCGCAAGGAACTCATGCTCGCCGAGCAGGAGATGCCCGGCTTGATGGCCTGCCGCCAAGAATTCGGCACCTCTAAGCCGCTGGCCGGCAAGAAGATCATGGGCTCGCTGCACATGACCGTGCAGACCGCTGTGCTCATCGAGACGCTTGTCGAACTCGGCGCTGAGATCCGCTGGGTTTCTTGCAACATCTTCTCGACGCAGGATAATGCCGCCGCCGCCGTCGTCGCCGGCCCGACCGGCACGATCGCCGACCCCAAGGGCGTCCCCGTCTTCGCATGGAAGGGCGAAACCCTCCCCGAGTACTGGTGGTGCACCGACACCGCGCTTAACTTCGGCGATGGCCGTGGCCCAGACCTCATCGTCGACGACGGCGGCGACGCGACCATGCTCATCCACAAGGGTGTCGAGTTTGAAGCCGCTGGCGAAGTCCCCGCGTTCGATGCCGAGAACGACCCCGAAGAGTGGGGCGTCGTCCTGGAAACCCTCCGCAAGAACCTCGCCGAGAACCCCGGCCGATGGACCAAAGTCGCCGAGACCTGCAAAGGCGTCTCCGAAGAAACGACCACCGGCATCAAGACCCTCAACAAGTTTGAAAAAGAAGGCAAACTCCTCTTCCCCGCAATCAACGTCAACGACTCGTGCACCAAGAGCAAGTTCGACAACCTTTATGGCTGCCGACACTCGCTGATCGACGGCCTATTCCGCGCGACCGACGTCATGGTCTCCGGCAAGGTCGCCGTCGTCTGCGGCTACGGCGACGTCGGCAAGGGCTGCGCCCAGTCCCTCAAGGGCCAGGGCGCCCGCGTCATCGTCACCGAGATCGACCCGATCTGTGCCCTCCAGGCCTCTATGGAAGGCTTCCAGGTCACGACGCTAGATGACGTCGTCGCAGAGGCCGACATCTTCGTGACCACCACCGGCAACTTCAAGATCATCACCGCCGAGCACATGGCCAAGATGAAGGACAAAGCCATCGTCGGCAACATCGGCCACTTCGACAACGAGATCGGCATGGCCGAGCTCGCGAAGATCGCTACACGCACCAACATCAAGCCGCAGTACGACATGTGGACCTTTAAGGACGGCCACAGCGTGCTCATCCTCGCCGAAGGCCGACTGCTCAACCTCGGCTGCGCCACGGGCCACCCCTCGTTTGTCATGTCCGCCTCGTTCACCAACCAGACGATCGCCCAGATCGAACTGGCTACGAACAACGACAACTACGAGAACAAGGTCTACTTGCTTCCCAAGGTCCTCGACGAAAAGGTCGCAAGACTGCACCTGGGCCAGCTTGGCGTGAAGCTGACGGAACTGACCCAGGAACAAGCCGATTACATCGCGGTGCCTGTTGAGGGCCCGTACAAGCCCGAGCACTACCGCTACTAAGCAAAAGATCCGATTGGCGTTTGGATCCAAACCCCCGCAGGCAACTGCGGGGTTTTTTGTTTGCAGCAACAGCGTGCTCAAACGGTACAACTTACGAAGCTTATCAGCCACCGCATGTATCACACCCAACATCTACACTGTTCCCATGGCTGACCCGGCAGCACCCACCCAACCCGCAAGCAACGCCAGCGATGCCGCGCTGTATTGCCCATCGTGCATGTACGACCTGCGCGACTTGTCAGGTAATACGTGCCCGGAATGCGGGTTTGATCTTGGGGAGGATTCGAATGATCGCTCATCGATCCCGTGGACGTATCGGGGCAAGCTCAATCTACCTTGGCTGCTGCTGACCACTGCGTGGCGAGCGCTCCGCCATCCGCGATTGTTCTGCATGGCGATCGCTCGGCCGGTGGATCGGCGTCACGCGTTGGCGTTCAGGTTCACCGTGGTCAACCTCGTCTGGCTCGTGGTCGCGGTGTGTTGGTCGCTCGCGGTCTGGCATGACGCGTCTGACTATCTCGAGCTTGAGTTCTGGGAAGAAGTCGAGTGGCTGTACGACTATGAAGAACAACTCGAAGCGCTCGCCGAGCTAGACCCCGCGTTGGTGTGGTTCAACGTCGGCTTCGGCGTGCTGTTTTGGGTTTTTCTATATCTGATCAGCGGCGTGCAGACCTATTTTGCGCACCGCCGCGGGCCAACAGATACGCTCGATCATCGATCGGTTTCGCTGGCTTATTATGCGTGCGGGCCGATGCTGTTGCTTGTTCTGCCTGCCGGTCTGATGCTGGCCTCGGGCTATGTCAATGAATACGTGAAGGACTACGGCGAACTGTCCGAGTTTGTTGGTCTAACAGATGCGATGTTTGCTTTTTCATGGCTGCTGATCCTGTTTGTTGCAGGGCTGTGCCTGTGGACCTGCGCTCGTTTCGCGGGCCTATTGTCAGGCGCGGGGCTTGGCCGGCAGTTCCTGACGCTTGCGCTACTGCCCTTGGCTTGGCTCAGTCTCGGCTTGCTCGTCTTCGCCGTCGTCCCCGGGGTCTTGCTCTTGTTTTACTTCGTCTTCGCCACTTTCTAAGGGACCGAAACCGAATTCTTGGTACAAAATTCCTGAATCAGTGAGATCGATCAACGCTTGGATCGGCTCGGGCTCAGGAACGAGCAGATATCGCATGTCATCGCTATCATCGCCGCTGTACCACTCGACCGTGCCGTCGTATTCATTGACGATCAGCACGCCGTCGTTATCCTCGTAATCAAAGCCGACGCAGTACAACAGCGGCAACGGTTGCGTCGGTAGGGCGGCTCGCACATCGTCGGAGATGATCCTGTCGGCCTCTCTTCCGAGGTCGTACGCCGTCCTTGGCACCACGCCAATCGGGTTGTATCCGATCGGTCGATTGCCGACGAACGGGTCCAATGAAACCCTTGCGAGGTAGTCGGGGACGAGTGCATCAAGGGTCTCGGGTCGCCTGCCATCGTGGTCGGCCTGATAGAGGCGGATGGCGATCGCGGTGGCGGTCATCCGCCGTGTGGCGAGTTGGCGGTAGTACGTGCGGGCCGGCGCATCTGAGAAAAAAAGTTCTTCGAACATCGGGTACAGCCAGGGCCGAGCCTCGTAGATCTCTTCAAACGTTTGATCGTTCGGGTCGCCTGCGGTATCGCGCAGGTTGTCGTGCGCTTTGAGTTGTTCAATTCCTTCGGTGTCGAGCAGGAGGCATTGTTGTTGCGATCGGATGAGTAGGGGCTGAAGGACAAACGAGAGGCCTGGCGTGTCGGCGATGAGCCTGCCGTAGCCATCGCCCCCCCAAAACATCGTCGCCACTGGGATCGAGCCATCGCGTATGCCCAAGACATATTGATGAGTGCTCCAACGGTTCGCGATCATGCACTGAATAAACGACTCTCGGTGATGAGACTCATCCATCAGCCAATCGCGCAGTTCGATCAGCGCTTGGCGTGTCGCGGTGTCACGTACCTGTTCATCAGTTAGTTCAGCGAGTTGCTGTCCGATCGCTTCATGTTGCAACGCATGGATACTGATCGTGACAAGCGCTTCGATGAGGCTCAGGCGTTGGCGACCGACTTGATCGCCGTGCTGGCCGATGAGCAGCAGGATTTTGAATCCAAGCGCCGGGTCGCTGCTGTCGAAGGCCCGCCTCGCGGCATCTTCCATCAGCCGAGCTAACTGACGGGTACTGCTTAAGTGATTCACGGTATTGAGATTGAAACTGTTGTAATCCGCAGGCATTGGCCCGCTGAACCAACGTGCCTGCTCCATCGCCACGCCTTGCCGGATCGTGTCCAGCACCGGCTCACACGTAGCAAGGTACGCGGTGTTGTCGGTGATCGGGTCGGGGAAACTGGAGAGTTCCTCGCCCTCGATATACCAGTCGGTGTCGTGGATCGTGACGCCCGGCTGGCCTGGGACGCTGGGCCAGTTTTGCAAAGCCTGCATCAGGTGCCAGGCCCCGTTCTCCTCATCGGGGATTTCTTCGCTGATCAGGTCTTCGTAATGGATCGGCTCGCCCTTGGCCTGGATGTCGGCGATGGCCTGATCCAGCCTGGCCTGAACACGCTGGCCCCAGATCAACCGAAGGCCGACGAGCAGAAGGACCAGCACCAACGCGGCCAGCGACAGGCGCTTGAGCCACCAATACCGCTTGGGAAGCGGCGTCGTTTCGCTAGCGGTGGTGGCGACAGTTCCCGGCATTTACGCATTGTAAATACAAATGATATTTCGGACGCGGCATGATGCGGCATTTGGTCACATGATGCGGCATTTGTCACCCTGTAAAACACTGTTGAGCAAGCGTTTAAGGCGATTTAACCGCTAAGAGGACGCAGCCCACGCTGAGAAGTGATAACGCGAACAAACCACCTAACATCGGGGATTTTCGTGAATCAGGCCGCCGAGCCGCGATTCTTGAAGCCTTGTCGTAAGTGTTTTTCAAAACTAGAACTTACGACAGTTATGAGGCGGATTCGGCCTCGATAGGATTGCGGCCTGCGGCCAGAGTTGCGGCCAACCTGTTAGGTGTGTCAGCGGCCCCGAGGCGGGCCACCGGTGGCAAAAAGTGGGAATCATGCCACAGCGAGCGAAAGCCGATCGGCCCGAATATCGAGCCGACCGACAGCCGCGGCGGCATCCGGCCTGATCGGTAGCTCGTGCGGTGTGCAAGAATTTATTGAAATTGTGTCTCAACGACTTGACGGAGTCCAGTGGACTAGTTATATTTTAATTGCGAGAGAGTCTCACTGGCAAAATCTCTCGGCAAAGCGATGGATCATTGGCTTTAGGGCCTCATCGGGCCATCGCGGATTGACGGCTTGCCGGCCGATACGAGTCCCTGTTGTTTGGGGCAGTTGATAAGCCGGTAGTTCGGGGGGGAGGTTGGGTTGATGAGGACATTCAGCCCGATCGTCGTTAATCCCGCCGCATGAAAGAGTTTTTCATGGGCTCCATAGACAGACATCCGGCATCTGCCGGAAGGAGATCGAGATGATTCGTTCGTTTAAGAAAGTCGGCCTTGCAGCCTTACTGGCGACCAGCACGTTCAGTATGCAAGCGACCACGTTGGCGACAGCCGACTTTGATACGGACAGCTATGTTTTTGTCGGCACGAATAATGAATTTTCCACCGAGATCTCAGTCGGAGCCCATATCCCGGGGGTGACCACGGACGACAGCCACTTCAACTTCGGTGTGGTGGAGTTTGATGTCTCGGGCCTGTCGGCCGCAGGTGAGAAGCATCTGCACCTTGACATGGAAACCTTTATTAAGGTCGTTCCAAATCCGCCCAGCCCCGTTCCGAATTTTGTGCCTTCGGCGACCGGCAGCGCCACGCTCCGTATTGTCGCGTTGGGTGATGATTACCTAACGTCATACCCATTCCTCGGCAGCGGCCTCTTCACGGATAAACGCACCTGGTATGACAGCAACTTGTTTGCTCAACCCGTGGTCGGAACCGTCACAGTGACGGAACTCGGGCTCTTCAGTGTTGAAGTTACTGATGCGGTGAACGATTGGATCAACGGGACTACGACCAACTACGGTTTCGGCCTAGTGGTAGAAACTGGTGGCGATGGAATTGAATTGGGTGCGACCGAAGGCGGCAACGCTCCGCTACTCAGTGATGTTGCCGTGCCCGAGCCCAGTTCGCTCGCGCTGCTCGGAATCGGTGGCCTGTTGATGGCTCGCCGACGGCGTGGTTAAGTTTTGTTGTCCGGTTGGTCGACCCACCAATCGGGCGCTTGGTTGTTCAGGACAGGCTCAACACGATGGCACAAGCACCGCGATCCCAAAAAGCGTTCACGCTGATCGAACTACTGGTCGTGATCTCGATCATTGCGGTTTTGATTTCGATCCTGTTGCCGGCGATCGGGGCTGTCCGGGATAGCGCGAAGTCTGTCCAAACTGTTGCTTCAGTTCAGCAGACCATGCAGGCATACAGCGCCCGTACGGTTGATTACAAAGACAAACTACTTTACGGCTACATGCCTTTTGGAACAGTTGCCGGCGAGCCCACATCCATCACCTTGCCGACTGGCGCGATCGTGTCGAGCCTGTTGGTGCAGCGATACCCGCTGCGTTTAGCAGAGTATCAGGGCGATGCCTGGGAGATGATTTTTATTCACCAGCCAACACCAGAGGTTCCTGCTCCAAGCGATCCAGATCTGTTTACTAAGGCCTACAACATGGGCTTGTACGCGAGTCTAGGGCTGAACACGACGTTTGTTGGTGGGGACCACCGGCTGGACGGGTTTACTTTCCAGGGTGGGCAGTATGTCCCCAACCTTGGTGGGCCAGCGATCTTTCAGGCTCACCAAGCCAAGCGGCCCTCCGAGTTGCTCGTCTTTACCGAGACGCAGCAGTTCACCGGCGTCATGCCGGCGGACGGCACCGGTTATCACCTGGCTGAGCCGCCGGTCCTTGGCGACCGGCTCTGGAGCGCTAAGGGGGGGCAGGTTGAGCTAGCCAAGCCCGGATCGTTAGGGGTACCCATGGCACGCTTTGGGCGCGGGGTACCCACCGGCTTCCTCGATGGTCACGCGGAGGCCGTTGCCCCCGAGGAACTCGACGACATGCGCCTTTGGGAGAACGAGGCGGATGACCCTGAAGCCTCCGATTTTTTTTGAACGTAAAGGATAGCCGTCGTGAATCGGTTCGGCGGCTGATTGGCGATCCATTAATATGACACGCTGTGTCGGCCAATTGATTTAGATCAAGCAGCCACAGCACATTCCAGAAAGAAAGATTCATGATGTTGACACTACCCTATCGTATGATACTCACCGCACTGTCGGCCTTGGCCGTGCTGCTCGCCGCCCTCGGCATGATCGGCTGCTCGTCTACGCAGGCCGCCACGTCCTGCTCGTCGAAGACCGCCTGCGCGACCACCGCCTGCTCCAAGGCCAAGTTCGAACAAGACCGTCAAGCCATCCTCGGCATGGCCGGCCAGTACGACGTCACCTTCAGCTTCGAAGAAACCATGGCCATCCGCGAGGGCTACGAGCTCAAGAAGCCGTACCTCGAGCACGCCAGCGAGATGGTCGTCGTCGTTGAAGACACCGGCGAGCACATCTCTATGCAGCACCTGCTCGTCGTGACCCACGGCGAGAAGACCCACGTCGTCAAGCACTGGCGTCAGGACTGGCAGTACCAGACCGCTGAGGGCTATGACTTCCTGGGCAAGAACATCTGGGAGCCGATGGCGTTTAGCGCAGACGCACTCGAGGGGACCTGGATGCAGTCTGTCTACCAGGTCGACGATTCCCCACGCTACTGGGGCGTCGGCGCGTGGGAGCACCGTGACGGCGTGTCGAGCTGGACCGCCGCGACCAACCGCCCGCTGCCGCGCCGCGAGTTCTCCAAGCGAAAGGACTACCAGGTCCTCGGCGCTGTGAACACGCACGTCGTTACCCCGACCGGCTGGATGCACTACCAGCACAACCACAAGATCGACAAAGACAATACGGACCAGTCGGTGATCGCCTTGGAAGTCGGCGTCAACACCTACGCGAAGACCACCGAAACCGACTTCAGTGCTGCCGAAGAATACTGGACCAACACGCAGGCGTACTGGACACAGGTCCGCGCCGCCTGGGCCGATGTCTACGGCGAGCGTGAGACGCTGCACTTCAAGAACAAGTGGAAGGGCGACAAGATGTACGCCCACATCTTCGAGCTCGCAGACGAGTACTGGGGCGAGGAAGACGTGAGTACCGCCCGCGCGAAGGTAGAAGAAGTGATCGATGCGTTCCGCCAGCCCGAGCAGGTCGCCTCGCCGTGAGTGTGAACCGGCCCTGCGGTCGGTTGGCCTAGCCAACAACCCCCTGAAGGGGTGGGCCCTTCGCCCACCTCTTTTTTTACGATTTGTCAAGCGAATCTCGTACCCCGGCCTTAGGACACGATGAAGCGTTTAATCCTCCCTCACCAACGCATCCAAGCGTTACTCTGTGCCGCCTGCCTTGCGCTTGGTCTGACAGGCTGCGGTGAGCCGCAGGATGCGGTGGATCAGGACGACGGCCAGGCGATCGTGCTCGAAGATAACCGTGGCGAAAAAATCACGCTTGATCAGCCGCCGCAGCGCATCGCCGCGATGACGTCGTTTGCGGTCGAGATCCTGATGGCGATGGACAAGACGCCGGTCGCGCGCTTCCCCGACCCGGACCTGTATCCCCCCGGAGCGGAAGCGATCCCGGAAGTCACCAAACTTGGCCGAGGAACGACGCACCGGCTCGATATCGAGCAGCTCATCGCTGCAGACCCCGACCTGATCATCCTGCACACGGTCTACGGCGGGGTGGCGGACAACGTGCAGCAGGCCGTCGGCGTGCCGGTCATGGTGCTGAACATTACATCCATCGACGAGTTGCGAGACAAGGCGGCCGTGTTTGCTCAACTCGCCGGCGACCCCTCTGCCGCGAAAGAAGTATTCAGCGACCTGGACAAGACGCTGGCCTGGCTTGGTGATAACGTCCCGGAGGACCGGCCCAGAACGGTGAGCCTGCTGGGCATGGGCGGGGGCGAGTACTTCTGCCACCGCGGCAACCACTTCATGGGCTCGCTGTTGGACGCCGCAGGCGCGGACAATATCGCCGCAGGACGCGAAGCGCATTCCAAGTACAAGTCGCTCTCACCGATCGACCTCGAGAAACTCATCGCCGAGGACCCCGAGGTGATCTTCCTCATTGCCTATGGCGACAGCGACGCGGGGCAAGTCATCGCCGACTTCCGCTCGGACCCAGCCATTCAGTCGCTTAAGGCGGTGCGCGACGGGCGTGTGCATACCCTGCCCGACACCATTTACACCTCTCAGCCCGGCCCCCGTGCCGGGGAGGCGCTCCGGACGCTCTTCGGCCACCTGTACCCCGATGCCGAGGCACCAAACCGTTGAGTCACGACCCGACCGTCCCCCGAGCACTGCCAGAGGATCCGAGGCAGGATCAACTCAAGAGACGCCGACACAGTAGCATCAAACGATATGTTGTGGCCCTGGTCTTGCTCGCGCTGCTCGTGCTTGCGGGGATGGTTGCGGCGATCGCTCTGGGCAGTACGGACCAGCCCTTAAGCCAGGTCATCGAAGCGTTGGGCAATCGCCAAGCCGTTGATGCCGGCGGCGGAACGCAGGCCGACCGGATCATCTGGCGGGTCCGCCTGCCCCGCGCGTTCCTCTCTGTCTTCGTAGGACTGAACCTGGCCGTGGCGGGGGTGCTCTTGCAGGGTGTGATGCGCAACCCGCTGGCTTCGCCGGGGATCATCGGCGTGATGGCCGGTGCGGCCTTGTTCGCGACACTGGCCATGCTCGTGCTCCCGGCGGGGGGGCTGCCCGGCGCGCCGCGCGAGCTGCACGTCCCTGTGATGGCGTTTCTAGGAGCAATGTTGGCCGCTGCGGTCGTATTTGCACTGTCGTGGCAGCCCGGCTCGGGGACGAGCCCGACGCGGATGATCTTGGCCGGCGTCGCGGTTACGGCGATGGTTGGCGCTGTGCAGAACTTCCTGTCCGCCTACTTCGCCGACCGCATCGGCGGGGTGCTCATCTGGCTGGCCGGCTCGCTGAGCACGCGGGGCTGGTCGGAGCTGGGCATGATCTGGCCGTTCAGCCTCGCCGGGCTCGCGTTGGCGATGTCGCTCGCCAGGCCGTTGAACCTGATGCAGATGGGCGAGGATTCGGCCCGCTCGCTCGGCGTACACGTCCAACGCACACGCCTGCTCGCCGTGTTTGCCGCGGCGCTACTCACCGCCTCGGCCGTCTGCGTTGCAGGTATCGTCGGCTTTGTCGGGCTCGTCGTTCCGCACATCGTCCGCACCGCGCTGTGTACCAACCACCGCTGGCTGATCCCCGCCTCGGCTTTAGCGGGTGCGGCGCTGGTTGGGTGGGCCGATGTCGCGGCGCGACAACTGGGCGAGATGCCTGTCGGCGTACTCACCGCCGCGATCGGCGGCCCTTACTTTGTCTTCCTGTTGTATAAGACCAAGCTGATTTGATCACGCTGATGCAAAACGCCATCGAACAACCCGCCGCACTGCAGACCGAAGCGCTCGCCGTGAACTACGGCAAGCACCCTGTCCTGCACGGCATCGATTTGACCGTCGGGCCCGGCAGCATCACCGGGCTCATCGGTCCCAATGGCTCGGGCAAGTCCACCCTCCTCCGCGCGATGGCCGGGCTCATCCGGCCTCGCGGTGGGCACACCTCGGTCCAGGGGCAACGCATCGATCAGCTCTCGCACCGGCTTCTGGCGCAGACCCTGGCCTTCATGCCCCAGCACCCCATCGCGCCGCCAGGTGTGACCGTCCGCGAGCTCGTCGGCTATGGTCGCGCGCCTTTTAACGCCTGGTACAAGCCTGTGCCGATCGGCGACCGCACGCTGATCGAGTCCCTCATACAGCGTTGTGACCTTCAGCCGCTTGCCGATCGCCTGGTCCACACGCTCTCCGGCGGGGAGCGTCAACGCGCCTGGATCGCGATGGCTCTGGCCCAGCAGCCGAAGGTGCTCATGCTCGACGAGCCGGTCTCGGCGTTGGACATCGGCCACCAGCTCGAAGTTATGGACCTGCTTACCGACATCAACCGCGAGCAGCAGACCACGCTGATTATCGTGCTGCACGACCTCAACCTCGCGGCGCGGTATTGCGATCAGACTGTTGCTTTGCTGGATGGGGACGTCGTGGCCGCAGGGCCAACCGCGCAAGTCCTCAACGCCGAGACGATCCGCCGCTGTTTCAAAGTCGAAGCGCAATTCCACAAGCCGATCGACGGCTGTTCGCTGTGCTCCTTCAGCCGTTTGACGACTGGGGTGAGTGACCGGCATTAGAGCATCTTGCGTCATTGTTGACACGATGCCTTGGCTCCCTCTCCCTAAAAGGGAGAAGGAGCCCGAGCCATGCCAGAAAAGAGGCAGATGCTCTAGCTGCGGCGTGTCGCGACAATCATCTTATCCGTACCCGTTGCGCGGGTCGTAGGTGCGCTCGTCGTTGGGCGTCTGCCCGCGGTGGACGGCACGCTTGCCGAACTTGGACTTGATCTGATCGAGGGTCTGCTCGACCTGTTTCTTCTTCTCGCGCTGCGGGTCGGCGAAGAGGTCTTGCTGCGGCGGCTCGTGGGTGAGCGGGCCGGCGGAGACGCCGATGAGGCGGACGGGCTGGAAGGCCGATCGCGCCCACCTGTCGAACAGGTCGATGGCGGGGCGGTACAGCTCATCGGTCAGGTCGGTCGCACGGTCGAGGGTGGTGGATCGGGTGATGGTCTGGAAGTCGCCGAAGCGGATCTTGACGGTGACGCCGCGGGCGAGCAGTTGCTTGTGGCGCAGGCGGCGGGCGACGTCCTCGGCCTGGGTGAGCATGATCGCGCGGACGTGGTCGGGGTCCTTGAGGTCTTCGCGGAAGGTCTGCTCGTGGCCGACGGATTTGGCTTCGCGCGAGGGGACGACGGGGCGGTCGTCGATGCCGCGCGACAGGCGGTGCAGGCGCGAGCCGTCCTCGCCGGCGTCTTTGGTGAGCTGTTGCTCGGTGAGTTGTCGCAGGTGGGCGAACGTGCGGACGCCGCGCTTGGCGAGTTTCGCCTCGGTCGCCGGGCCGACGCCCCACATCTTGCCGATAGGCAGCGGGTCGAGGATGGCTTGCATCTCGTGGGGGTCGGGCGGGATGACGGTCAGGCCGTCGGGTTTTTCCAGGTCGCTGGCGAGCTTGGCCAGGAACTTGTTGGGCGCGACCCCGACGGACGCGGTCAGCCCCAGCTCTTGGCGGGCCTGTTCTTTGATGTGCCGCGCGATCTGCTCGGGCGGGCCGAGGAGGCGCTGGCTGCCTGTCGCGTCGATGAACGCCTCGTCGCAGGACAAGGGCTGGACCAGGGGCGAGACGCGGTCGAGGATGTCGAACAGCTTGGCCGACATCTCGCGGATCCGCTCGCCGGGCACTTTGACCAGGACGGCATCGGGGCAGAGGCGCAAAGCGACCGCCGTGGGCATCGCGCTTCGGCAGCCGAACTTGCGTGCCTCGTAGGATGCGGTGGAGAGCACGCCCCTGGGCCCGCCGGCGCCGACGAGCACGGGCTTGCCTTTCAGGGATGGGTCGTCCAGCACGGCGATCGCCGCGAAGAACTGGTCCATATCCACATGCAGGATCGCGCGTTGGTCGTCGGGCCAGGGCATGGCCGCATCGTACCGCGCAGGGCTTTAAGAACGCCTAAAGCCCGGGGATGGTGACGTCGTGATCGACCCAGTTCTTGTGCCACTCGAGCTTCCACATGTCTGGCATAAACGTTGACTCGGCATGGCCATCCATAAAGACGATGTTGACGACGCCACGCTCGTGCCGGTTGATCGCGAAACGCTGCATCATGTAGCCGCGGTTGTGCGGGATGAACGGCGGGGTGAGGACACGCTGGTCGTTGCGCTCTGGCCAGCCGCCGACCCAGCGAGCGTCACTGACTGCCGGGACGTCGGAGGTGTTCTTGGGCGCGTCATAGTTCTCGTAAAAGAACTCGCGGGGGAAGATCCGTCCGCCGCCGGTGACCGGGTCGTAGAAGGCGTCGCCGTCGGGTTGAAGCCAGTGGTTGACACCGTAGCTCCCGGCGTAGTCTTGCCAGACCCATGAGGTTTTCGCGTCGCCGGGCGCGTAGAAAGCGGTGCCCGTGCTCCCGGGCGTCACCGCTTCCGGGCATAGCCCGATGTTCTCGGCGCTGGACTCGTCAGGCGAGTCCGCGTACCCGGTCTGGTCGATGTAGTCGGTGAGCTTGATGAACCAGTTGAACTGGGCGGTAAGTGGGTCGCCCGCGTTGGCGTTCTCCATCGGCATGAGCTTGCCGTTGTTCTCGTATGCATAAGCGCGCAGAGAGACCCCGAGCTGCCGAACATTCGCCAGGCACTGTGCGGTTTTAGCAGATTGCTTGGCCTTACCCAACGCGGGCAGGAGCAGGGCGATGAGGATCGCGATGACCGAGATCACCACGAGCAGATCGATGAGTGTGAAGGCGTTACGCTTCATGCGAGTTCCCTGATCGGCATAGTCGTAAAAAGACCTCCCCCCGTTAAGGGCGAGGTCTCACTTCAAGCAGAATAGATACTCAGTCACGCCGACGGCGGGCGATCAGCAGGCCACCCAGGCCAAGCAGGGCGAGCGATGAAGGCTCGGGGATTTCGATCAGTTGGAAGCCGTTGACCGGTCCGTTGAAAGCCGTCAAAGAAAACGACAACTCATTGCTGCCGCTGGCGGATAGGCCGTTAAGTCGAGCGTAATTGAATTCACCAGCATCGTCGTCGGCGTCTGTATCCTGTGCGAGTGGGCCAACCAAGCCATTGCCGCTATTGGGGCCGATGAGGCGGTTAAGCGTAAACGTGTCCGCTAAGCCGATCCCCGCAGTCTGGTCGATGTCTAAACCGCCGTCACCATTGTCCCAAAACCACTCGGAATAGATCACGAGGTCGTATGTCGCTGAGGCATTAAGACCGCCAAAGGTCACAGTGAACGCTTCGTTGTTGCCGTCGTCTTTAATCCAAGTGTTGAAGATCTCGTCTCCCGAGGTCAGGCTTGCGTTGCCGAAATTAAAGCCCGAGCCACTTGCCGGGCTGATCGTCAGGGTGGCTGTCGTGCCAGCGCCGGTCGAATCGACGAGCGCGTTTGGCCCCAAAGTGTTCACGGCGTTCCATGTGCTAGCGGTGGCAGCGTTTTCGGTCGCCGCACCTTGGTAGTTGTCGCTCGTCTCGATCTTGTTGCCACCGTTGACACTGGCGTCGCCAACGTTGACGTTCCAAACCGTCACGGCGGAAGCCGGCCCGGTTGCGGCGATCGCGGCAACTGCTGTGGTTAAGTGAAACTTCATCTCCGATTTCTCCAATCAAGTGAAGGGATCAGCTTAAATGAACGAATCTCTCGATTTCGTACCGTAATAGTACACGGGAGTAAGTTAGAAATTACGCAAAAGTGTTTATGATGTATGCATCGGTCAAAATAACGCTTACAGGTTGGCCGCCCGCAAAAAGTGCTACTTACCATGAGAGACCGCCTGATCGGCATCGCGTTGGACCTTGAATACCCGTATCCGCACCACCAGGACGTGTTCGCGGGGGTGATGGCTTATGCGCGGCAACGGCCCGGCTGGCGCTGCGTGATTGATGAACACCCCGGCGCGAAACCGAAGCAGCGGGTGCTGGCCCGGCCCGAGTACAGCGGGGTGATCGCGCGGGCCGACCCCAAGCTTCAGCGGTTGGTTAAGCGTCTGTCCGTCCCAATGGTCAATGTGCAGTACGAGCATCACAAGAAGGGGTTCGCCACCGTGCGGGTCGATGTGCGGTTGTCCGGCCGGCTCGCGGCCGAGCACTTCTTGAGCAGGGGTTACCGCCGGTTCGGCATGCTGACCAGTGGGCAGGGCAGGAACCGGTTGGATATCGCGGACGCGTTTGTCCGGCGCCTCCAAGAAGAAGAGATGTCCTGTGACGCCAGGCTTTTCCCCGAAGACGATGCGCAGGATGTCGGGCATTGGGTTCGCCTGGAAAACTTTCTACAAGATTGGATACGTGGGATGAAGACGCCGATCGCGTTGTTCATCGAATCGACGATCACCGCGCGGCTGCTGGTAGAGATGTGCCACGAGATCGGCCTGGATGTTCCGCAGGATATTGCGGTGCTTTGTTTTGAGAACAACAGGGCGATGACTGAGGTCGGGACTCAACTCAGCGCGATTGATGAGGATTACAAAAGGATGGGCTATGAAGCGGCAGAGCTGCTTGATCGACTCATGGATGGCGCGGCAGCGCCGGACGATCCGGTTCTGATCCCGTCGCCCGGGATCGTCGCACGCGAATCGACCGATTATTTCGCAGTTGATGATGCGCTTGTTGCTCAAGCGCTGAGGTTCATCTCTCGCCACTTGGCAGAGAAGCTTAGTGTCGATTCGATCGCGTACGAATTAGCGGTGTCGCCGCGCACGTTACAGAACCGCTTTGACGCGGCGTTGGGGCACGGCGTGGGGGCCGAGGTCCGCCGATTACGCCTGGCCGCCGCGAAGATCATGCTCGCTGAGCCGGAGCTGGCGATCGGGAAGATCGCCAGCCGCGTAGGCTTTTCAGGGTCGGCTGTGATGAGCCAGGTCTTCCGACGGGAGGTGGGGGTCAGCCCGGGCGCGTTCCGCAAGCAGCGATTGGCTGAGGATTAACGAGTCGGTGGCGAGCACGTTCTATCAACGCAAAACAACCCCAGCCTGTGCCGGGGTTGTTGTTGATAGACTGATTCGTGTGCGGGTTGCTTAGCCTTTGCCAGCCTCTCCCGCCGCTTCCTTCTCGCGCTTCGAGTCGGTCGCTTCTTTCTTGCCCTTGTCCGGGGCGAGCAGCATCGTGGCGCGTCGGCCCATCATCTTCGGGTCCTGCTCGATCTTGGAGACATCATCGAGCATCTCGCAGATGTTGCGCATCTGACCGAGGGCCAATCCCTTGTGCGCCATCTGCCGGCCGCGGAAGAGCATGACGAACTGCACCTTGTCGCCGTCTTCGAGGAACTCGCGTGCCTTCTTGACCTTCAGCTCCAGGTCGTGCGTGTCGATGTTCGGGCGCAGGCGCATGCCCTTGAGCTCGGACTTTTTGGCGTGGGCCTTGGCCTTCTGCTCTTTTTTCTGCTGAGCGTACTTCCACTTGCCGTAGTCCATGATCTTGCAGACCGGTGGCCGGCCGTCGGCGCCGGGCTTGCCGGGCGAGACCTCCACGAGATCGAGGCCCGCGTCGTCGGCGCGGCGCTTGGCGTCTTCGAGTTCGACGACGCCTGCTTGGTTGTCTTCTTCGTCGATCAATCGGACCGGTGAGATGCGGATCTGGTCGTTGATGCGGAGCCGTTTACCGGTCTCTTTGGGTTGGGGTCTGAAGCGTCCTCTTGCGATGATGCAGTCTCCGGGAAAGGTACGGGACAAAAAGGTTGTGACGGCTCACGTGGCCGCCGATGCGCAGCCGACAAGGGCTGTTGCGCAGGTGCAATCTACCTAGATTATCGGTGGTTCAGGTAAATCGCAACAGGGCCAGGCATTAAAACACCGGATCATCAGGCTGCCGCCAGCAGCCAGTAGGCCACGGGAGCGGCCAGGAGGGGCGAATCGATGACATCGAGGACGCCGCCAAAGCCAGGGATCGACGAGCCCGAGTCCTTGACCGCCGCGTCGCGCTTGAACATCGATGCCAGCAGGTCCCCGCCTTGGCCCACGACAGCGAGCAGGGCACCGACGAGCAGGGCGTACCACCACGACAAGCCCGCCAGCGGTGTGAGCGTCGCGAGCGACACGAGCGCCGCGAGGGCGACCCCGCCCGCCAGGCCCTCCCACGTCTTGCCGGGGCTCAGCCAGGGGATGAGCTTGGTCTTTCCGATCGCCCGGCCGGTGAAGTAGGCGCCGATATCGCAGGACTTGGTCGTGAGCAGCGCGGCGGCGAGGACCCAGGCGGTGTGCTCGGCGCGGATCGCCAGCAGCGTGCCGGGCATGAGTCCTAAGTAGACGAAGGCGAAGACCGCCGCGGCGCCTGCGGCCATCGTGCCGTCCGTGTTCTGCCCCTTGCACTGCACCAGCACACCCAGCAGCAGCGCGCCGATCCCCAGCGAGACGAGCAGCATCGCGTTCGGACCGGCCAATACCAGGTCGCCCTGCAAGACGGCGTACACCCCGATACAACCCGCCGCGCCAGAGAGGAACAGCACGCGGAACCCCGTCGCGATGCCTTTGGCTCGCAGCAGGATCGCCAGCTCCCGCGAAGCAAACCGGATGCCCGGCAGCACCAGCATCAGCAGGATCACCAGCCCGGCCCGCGCGTGGCCTTCCTGCTGCACCCACTGGTCCAGCCAGAGGACGCCGAGCAGCAGCGCGATCATGATCGGGCCTAGGATCAGCCGGTACTTGAGCATGGTCGGCATGGTACCCGCGACGGCAGCCTGCTGACGCGCAAAAACCCACCCGATCAAGTAGGCTGGCCCGACTCCATGCGACCCTGTAAACACCTTATCCCGATCCGCTGGCTCGCCGTGCTTGGGCTAGGGCTGATCTGCGCCGCGATGCAGGCCGCGGCCGGCGACCTGCCCGCCGCCAGCGACGGCGCACACCTCTGGCTGATCCAGCAGGCCACGCCACCCGCCGACGACAAGGACGCCGAGCCCAAGCTGACGCTCTACCACCTGCCGACCGACATCGACAGGCACCTTGCGACCAAGCTCGACCCGGTCCAAGGCGAGCTCATGCCGCGCGGCATCGCTGCGGGCGACGGCCGGCTGCTCATCGTCACCAACGACCGCCAGGTCATGACGATCCGACCGGTCTGGTCCGAGCTGCTGCAGGGCTGGGAGTACCGGCGACGCACGCTCACGGCGCTGCCCGAGGGCTGCACGCTGATCGCGCTAGCGATGGGGGGCCGCGGGCCATGGGCGCTGGTGCAGGTGCGGTCGCGGGGGCTGCTCGAGCGGTTGGATGCCCGCCAGCAGCAGCGGGCCGGACCGACCGACCAGCAGATCCTCAACAAGGCGCTCGGGCTGCCCGAGGACTTGCAGTGGGATGAGCCGACGCAAACCGATCCACTCGTCGTGGCGCCGGGCGATGACGGCACGGCTGCTCCGCAAGACGACACGACCGAAGAAGCGACGCCTCAAGAAACCGATGCCGCGGCCGCCGAGCCCACGCTCCCTGTGTACCGCCTGATCAAACTGCGCAGCAGCAAGTGGGTGAGCTCGCCGCTGCCCGAGGGCTTCGATGTGCCACGCGAGGCCGCGCTGCTGGTCCGACCCGGCGATGATCGGCCGACCGTGCTCGTCGATAGCAATTCAGACTTCAGGCGTACGCCCATCCTGGTCCGCTACAACCCGATCGATCCCGTTGAAACACCAACGGGCAGCGCTGCGGAGCCGACCGAAGCGCAGGCACCGGCGTGGGCCCGGCTGATCACGGGCATGCAGCTCCGCTCGGGGCGGCAGTGGTCTGCCTCGCTGGTCAACGGGCAGATCGTTGTTGCGCTGGAACGCTTCCGGCCACAGAAAAACGTGACCATCGACACGTTCCTGCTCCGCGGGGAGAACGCCTACGAGATCGGTTATTCCAACATCACCGTTGGCGACAACGCGCGGTGGGCCTTGTGCCCCTGGCAGAACGACATCGGCCTGCTCGCCAGCCCCGCGCCACCGCCTGACCCAAGCGTCGATCAATCCAATCGGCTGCCCACGCTCGCGCTGCTGGTCGGGCTGAGCATGGACGGCCAACCGATGTTCGTCAACGAGCAGGGCCAGACCTTGATGATGCCCATCAGCGAGGAGCGGCCCACCATCCTGGATGGCAACGCCGACCTGTTCGTGCAGATCCTCGCCTTCATCACCGCGATCTTCATGATGGTGATGTTCTACCGCCGCGCCCCGCAGCAGGACCAGCTCGACCTGCCCGACCACCTGGTGCTGGCGAGCTTCAGCCGCCGCGCGATTGCGGGGATGATCGATCTTGCGCCGGGGTTCATCCTGGCCGGCCTGATCTACGGCGTGACGGTCAGCGAGACGCTCGTCGAGTCCTGGCCGGGCAACGGGATCGAGAAGGCGTTCTCCGCAATGCGGCCCGGCTTCGTGGTGATCTTGGTGACGCTGTTCCACACAACGGTCTGCGAGTTCATCCTCGCCCGGTCGCTGGGCAAGATCCTCATGGGCATGTACGTCGCGGACCTTAACGGCAAGCCCGCGCCGCCGATGCCGTGTTTGGGCAGGGCGTTGAGCCGGGCCTTCGAGCTGTTCGCGCCGCTCATGATCCTCGTCGCGGTCATCAGCCCCGCACGCCAACGCCTCGGCGATATCCTCGCCAAGACCACCGTCGTCATGCGTAAGCCCGAGCCGCCTCCCGAACCGGAGGACAACGATGGCTACTGATTCGAAAGCCGCGGTCATCCTGCTGTCCGGCGGCCTCGACTCCGCAACCACCCTGGCCATCGCCAAAGACCAGGGCTACGCCTGCCACGCGATCAGCTTCGACTACGGCCAGAAGCAGCGCGTCGAACTCGATGCCGCGGCACAACTCGCGCAAGACATGGGCGCGGCAAGCCACCGCACCGTCCGCGTCGACCTCGGCGTCTTCGGCGGCAGCGCGTTGACCGATGCCGCGATGAACGTCCCCAAAGACCGCAGCGACGACGACATCGCCCACGGCATCCCCGTCACGTACGTCCCCGCACGCAACACCGTCTTCCTCAGCTACGCGCTGGGCCTGGCCGAGGTCCTCGACGCGCACGACATCTTTATCGGCGTCAACGCGGTGGACTACTCGGGTTATCCCGACTGCAGGCCCGAGTTCGTCGAGGCCTTCCAGAACCTTGCGAACCTCGCGACCAAGGCAGGCGTCGAAGGTGAAACGATCACCGTCCACGCGCCGCTGATCAGCCTCACCAAGCCGCAGATCATCGAGCGCGGCCTGACGCTGGGCGTCGACTACGCCAAGACCCACACCTGCTACGACCCGACACCCGAAGGCAGGCCCTGTGGAAGGTGCGACGCTTGCCTGCTCCGCATCGCGGCGTTCAAGTCGTTGGGCATGACCGATCCGGCGCTTCAATAATCACATCCGTTAGCGCCCGCCCGAAAGGGCGGGGTGCCGATACCTCGCGAACTTCGCCCTTTCGGGCGACCGCTAAACTGGTGTCATGCCAACGCCCGTCACGATCGAAGACATCCGTTCCGCCGCCGATCGCATCTCCGGCGGGGTCCGACGTACGCCCACGCTCCAAAGCGAGTGGCTCAGCCCGATCGTCGGCTTTGGCTTCTACCTCAAGCGTGAGCACCGCCAAGGCACCGGCTCGTTCAAGGAACGCGGCGCACGCAATGCGCTGATGCGCCTTGCGATCGAACAGAAAGAGGGCGGCGTGGTCTCGGCCTCCGCGGGGAACCATGCCCTCGCCCTCGCGTCGCACGGCAAGCAGCTCGGCATCCCTGTCACCGTTGTCATGCCGGCCTTCGCGCCGATCATTAAAGCCCGCAACTGCGAAGAACTCGGTGCCAAGGTCATCCTCCATGGCGACCACATCGGCGACTGCCGGGAGTACGCCAACCAACTGGTCGATGAGCAGGGGCTGGTCTACATCAACGGCTACGACGACCCGGACATCATCGCCGGCGCGGGCACGATCGGCATCGAACTGCTCGAACAGGTGGGCGAGGTCGACGCGGTTGTTGTGCCGGTCGGCGGCGGGGGCTTAATCGCCGGGGTTGCAGTGGCCGTCAAAGCCTTGAAGCCCGAGGTCAAGCTGATCGGCGTCGAGCCTGAGTCGGCGTCGAGTTTCTCCGCGGCCATGCAGGCGGGTCAGCCGGTGAAGGCAGAGGTCCGCCCGACGCTTGCCGATGGCCTGGCGGTGCCTTGCGTCGGGGCCAACGCGTTTGCAATCGCGGCGCCGCTGATCGACAAGATGATCACGGTGAACGAGCAGGAGATCGCGTTGGCGATCCTTCGGCTGGCCGAGATGGAGAAGGCCGTGGTCGAGGGCGCGGGCGCAACCGGCGTCGCCGCGGCGCTCGCGGGCAAGCTCGACGACTACAAAGGCAAGCATGTTGCATCGGTCCTCTGCGGCGGCAACATCGACACGACCATGCTCGGCCGGATCATCCAGCGCGGCATGGCCGTCGACGGCCGGCTCTGCCGATTCAGCGCCCACATCTCCGACCGCCCCGGCGGGCTGGCGGCCTTCACCCGCGTCCTCGCCGACGAGGGCGTCAGCGTCATCGACATCGCCCACGACCGCGTCTTCGGCGGCGACGAGATCGCCTCCGTCTCCGTCGAGTGCGAGGTAGAAACCCGCAACCACGACCACATCCTGCATCTGCGCGACCAACTCAACCAAGCGGGTTTCGATACGAAGTTTCACGATCTAACCGACTAAGCCACTCGCGGACGCAGTCGTCTGAGCCGCCCCCGCATCGGGCTGCTCGGGTCTTCTTCCAGAACAACGACGCGCGGCTGTTTCGATCGTGAAGGAAACCTTAGCGTAGGCACCCACAGTCCGCGTGCGGTACAGGCCGATCCCTAATGCACTTTCGACAGGCAGTGATGCATCCATGCAACAGTCGATCGACATGTCGCAGGTGAGCATATCGAGCGAGCGTTCCAGCCCGTAAGAGTTCCATGACTGTTCGTTCAGGCCAGTGACGCCGTAATCGACTTCGTGCACGTCTTCGATCTTCACCCCAAGGGACTGCGCGATCGTGTCCGCTCGTTGACGGGCCGAGGAGAGCGCTTCCGCGATCCATCGATCCGCATCCTCGCCGCCGCCGTATTCCCAACGGATACGGTTAAGCCTGCAATGCTTAGGTTTTGAGATAAGGACGAGGATGTCGACGAGCTTGCTCAGCTCCGCGATTTCAATATCAAGGTCGTATTGTGCGGTTGATGTGCGCAGGAAGACGCCCCGCTTGGAATCGGCGTGCACATTGGTCAGTGTGACCGCCTCCTCATCCACGCCGGACTTGGCGAGCTCATCGATTAGCTCACGGACCTCGGTCGCTCGCTTCAATGCTGCGTCCGGGCCGAGCAGTGCCGAGCCCGTCACCCGGACCGACAACACCGCTCCGATCGCGGTCTGCTCCTCGGTGTATCGGCCTTGGGTCGTGAAAAAGTTGGGGATGTTCAGATCAGACACGCGCGACATAGGGCTTCCCTTCGTTGGGGGCTACGCGGCCAGGCGTCTTGACCCGATTGTCCTACAGCAGCCTAATCTGCACAATGCTCTCTTTGTACTACCCTTGCTCCGCGGGATCAGTAGAATCTCCCTCATGACCACCCCCGACCCCGGCGCGCCCTACGGCCTGAAGACCACCCTCGTCGTCGGCATGGAGATCCATGTCGAGCTCGATACCCGTTCCAAGATGTGGACGGACGCACCCAACGTCGCGCATCCGGATTTCCTGAATAGCGAGCCGAACACGCTCCTGAGCCCCGTTGTCATTGGCATGCCCGGCACGCTGCCCGTTATTAACGAGCAGGCCGTCGAGATGTCGATCCTCGTCGGGCTTGCGTTGGACTGTGCGATCGCCAAGCACACCAAGTGGGACCGCAAGAGCTACTGGTACCCGGACCTGCCCAAGAACTACCAGATCAGCCAGTACGACGAGCCGATCTGCGGCGAGGGGCACATCGATATCCCCGACAACGGCGGTACGAAACACATCCGCATCA
>JAHQVV010000163.1 GCA_019634195.1 Phycisphaeraceae bacterium
GGGGATCAAGCACGACGCCAAGCACCGCAAGTGCGCCAAGGTCGTCGGCGACGTCATGGGTAACTACCACCCCCACGGCGACAGCTCCATCTACGACGCCTTGGCAAGGCAGGCCCAGCCCTGGCTCATGCGGCAACGCCTGGTCGAAGGCAGCGGCAACTTCGGCTCCATCGACGGCGACAAGCCCGCGGCCATGCGCTACACCGAGTGCCGGCTCGACGCGCTGGCCGCCGACATGCTCGGCGATATCAGCCGGGGCACCGTCCACTTCCGGCCCAACTACGACGGCACCAAGTCCGAGCCGGTCGTCCTGCCCAGCAAGGTCCCCAACCTGCTGGTCAACGGCAGCGCGGGCATCGCCGTGGGCATGGCCACGAACATCCCGCCGCACAACCTCGGCGAGGTCTGCAAGGCCCTGCTCAAGGTCCTGGACAACTGGGAGGTCAAGGACTACCAGCTCATCGCCAACGACGCGATCCAGGGCCCGGACTTCCCGACCGGCGGGCAGATCATCAACAGCCAGCAGGACGTCCGCGACGTCTATAAGACCGGCAGCGGCACCCTCAAGGTCCGCGGGACGACCAAGCCCGGCGCAAGCAAATCCCGCGCGACCAAAACACTCATCGTCGACTCGATCCCCTACGGCGTCATCAAGGCCAACCTCGTCGAGCAGATCGCCAACGTCGTGCTCTCACGCAAGATGCCGCTGATCGTCGATGTCAAAGACCTGTCGACCGACGACATCCACGTCGAGATCGAACTCAAAAAAGATGCGGACGAGGCGAAGGTGCTCGCCTACCTGTACAAGCACACGTCGCTGCAGACGAACTTCAGCGTGAACCTGACGATGCTTGTGCCGACGGAGAACCCGGAGGTCGGCGCGCCGCAGCGCTGCTCGATCGTCGAGATCCTGCGGTATTTCCTGATCTTTCGGCACGATGTGGTCACCCGTCGGCTTGAGCACGAGCTCGCGTCGCTCGAGAAACGCATCCATATCCTTGAAGGTTTTGCGCTGATCTTCGATGCGCTCGACGAGATCATCAAGATCATCCGCAAGAGCGACGGCAAGGCGGACGCGGCCGACAAGATCATGAAGCGGTTCAAGCAGCTGGACGCCGAGCAGACCGACGCGATCCTCGAGCTCAAGCTCTACCGCCTGGCCAAGCTCGAGATCAACCTCGTGCTGGACGAGCTCAAAGACAAGAAGAAGCGGCAGCGCGCGATCAAGAAGCTCTTGGCGGATGACGAGGAGGACCTGGACTCGGGCCGGTGGGGCATCGTCCGCGACGAGGTCAAGGACCTGCTCGAACGCTACGGCGGCAACGCGCGCAAGAAAGACGACCCCGGCAACCGCCGCACGAAGATCGAGTCCGCCGGCGAAGAGGTCGAGTACAGCGCGGAGGACTTCATCGTCGCCGAGGACGCGCACGTGCTCATCACCGCCGACGGCTGGGTCAAGCGGCAAAAAGAGATCAAGGACCCGATGGCCACGCGCATCCGCGAGGGCGACCGCGTGCTGGCCTGCGTCGCCGGGTCGACCCGCGCGGCGGTGATGTTCTTCAGCTCGCTGGGCGTGTGCTACTCGGCGCGCATCATCGATATCCCCGCGACGACGGGCTACGGCGAGCCGATCCAGAAACTCTTCAAGCTCAAGGACGGCGAGAAGATCATCGCCGCCTACTCCGCCGACCCGCGCGTGCTCAAAGACTTCCGCGAGGACCCCAAGGACCCCGACGCCTGCCCGTACCACCACGCGATCGCCGCGAGCAGCGACGGCTACGCCCTGCGGTTCAGCGTCGAGGCGTTTGTCGAGCCCAGCACGAAGGCCGGCCGCAAGTACGCCCGCCCGAAAAAGGGCGAGGCGATCACCCACGCCTACCTCTGCACCGGCCACGAGGTCTTGCTCGCCGTCACCGAGCAGTGCCGGGCGATGGTGTGCTCGGCCGAGGAAGTGAACTACCTCTCGGGCCCGGGCAAGGGCGTCATGCTCGTGAAGCTCGGCAAGGGCGACCGCCTGATCGGCTTCAAGACTAGCGAAGGCGAGCGCGACCTGTTACGCGTCAAGACCAACCGCGGCGCCGAAAAGACCGTCTCCACCGCCAAGTACCGCGTCACCGGTAGGGGTGGTAAGGGTTGGGAGGTCCAGAAGAACGGCCGGATCTCAGAAATCGTGTCCGAACCGGTTATATCCCCTGCGGCGCTGCCCGATAAGAAGGAGTAATCCGATCCACCGAACCAGGGGAAAACACGATGCGCGAATACCTTTGCATAGCCGTACTGTTGGTGATGATCCTCGCCCTGCTGCCGGGCTGTGGCCCCAGCGAGGCGGACGCCGCCGCGGCACAAGCGCCGCGCCAGCTCAGCTTCGTCGTGGTCAACAACTCCGGCCAGGCCATCAAGGGGGTCGGCCTGGAGGGCGCGAACATCCCGATGGGCTTTTCCGACATCGAGAACAAGAGCCGCGGCGAGATCAAGAACAAGAAACTCGAGCTGCCCGAGAGGCTCACCCTGCACTGGGGCAACGGCCGGGGCGATCGGAGCGAAGGCTCGGTCAACGTCTGGTCCGAGCTCGGTGCCAGCTACACCGGCCCGGTCACCCTGACCATCACCCGCCGCGGCAAGGTCGTCCTCACCGGCGGGTGAGGCAAGCATTTCACGCAGAGGCGCAGAGGCGCGGAGTTAAAGCCAGCCATCGGATTGCAATCGTTGGAGGTCTGAAATGACTGTCAACGATGTGAGTGGCGCGATTGTTGATGCCGCGATCCAGGTCCATCGTGATTTGGGGCCGGGACTGCTCGAATCGGTTTATGAGACGGTCCTGGCGTATGAATTGGAACAGCGTAGCCTAGCGGTCGAGCGCCAGGCTTCGATCCCAATCCAATACCGCTCACTTCAAATCGCGGATGCTTTTCGCGCAGACCTAATCGTGAACCAACAAGTGATTGTTGAGTTGAAATCCATCGAACAAGTTGCACCGGTACACAAAAAACAACTCCTGACCTACCTGCGTCTAACCCGGATGCAGGTTGGTCTCCTACTAAACTTCGGCTGTGACGTGATGAAATCAGGCATCCATCGAGTTGCCAACAACGCTCCAAACTAGAGCTCTCCGCGCCTCTGCGCCTCTGCGTGAGAAACCACATGACCACCTACACCACCGAAGACCTCACCGTCCTTGAAGGCCTCGACCCCGTCCGCAAGCGACCGGGCATGTACATCGGCGGCGTCGGGTCCGCGGGCCTGCACCACCTGGTCTGGGAGGTCTTCGACAACTCCGTCGACGAGGCCATGAACGGCCACGCCTCCGAGGTCACCGTCACGCTGCACAAGGACGGGCAATCCGTCACCGTCGCCGACAACGGCCGAGGCATCCCCTGCGATATCGATAAGAAGCTCAAAAAATCAGGCCTGGAGATCATCCTCACGACGCTCCACGCCGGCGGCAAGTTCGACGGCGACAACTACAAGACCGCCGGCGGGCTGCACGGCGTCGGCGCGTCCGTCGTCAACGCGCTCTCCAAGAAACTCTCCGCCACCGTCCGACGCGGCGGCAAAGAGTTCCGCATGGACTTCTCACGCGGCAAGCCCAAGACCAAGCTGCTCCGCAAGAAGGGCCCCGCCCGCGGCACCGGCACGACGATCACCTTCGAGCCCGACCCCACCATCTTCGCCCGCACCCAGTTCAACAGCGAGACGATCGGCCAGCGCATCGAGATCGCCAGCTTCATCCACAAGGGCGTGCGCTTCAACTACCACGACGAAACCGCGGAA
Source organism: Phycisphaeraceae bacterium (assembly GCA_019634195.1). GTDB lineage: Bacteria > Planctomycetota > Phycisphaerae > Phycisphaerales > Phycisphaeraceae > JAHQVV01. The sequence goes on from JAHQVV010000163.1 coordinate 3,772, forward strand.
GCCGGCACGAGCAAGACCACCTACCTGCACGAGAACGGCATCGTCGACTTCCTCGGCAAAACACTCAAAGAACGCAGCGCCCGGCCGACCCACGACGCGCCGTTTACATTCGAAAAAGAGGTGCCCGACGGCCGGCTCGAGCTTGTCTTCCAGTGGACCGAGCACACCGAGGAGTACCTCAAGTCCTACGTCAACGGCATCCCCACCGGCAGCGGCGGCACGCACGAGAACGGCCTGCGGGCAGGCATCAACAAGGCCATCCGCAACTACATCGAGACCCACAAGCTCACCCCGCGCGGCGTCAAGGTCGAGACCAACGACATCCGTGAAGGCATGCACGGCATCCTCTCGGTCTTTATCGCCGAGCCACAGTTCCAGGGCCAAACCAAAGACCGCCTGAACAACCCCGAGTGCACGGGCATGGTCGACAACGCCGTGCGCCCCGCGCTGGAGCAATGGCTCAACGCGAACGGATCGGTCGCCGAGTCCATCTGCGCCCGCATCTTCGCCGCCGCCCGCGCCCGCGCCGCATCACGCGCCGCCAGCGCCGCGGTGTCACGCAAGAGCGCAACCAACAAGCTCACCCTGCCCGGCAAGCTCAGCGACTGCAACTCGAACAACCGCGAAGACTCCGAGCTTTTCATCGTCGAGGGCGACTCGGCCGGCGGCAGCGCGAAACAAGGCCGGGACCGCAGCCACCAGGCCATCCTCCCCCTCCGCGGCAAGGTGCTCAACACCGAGAACGCGTCGCTTAAAAAAGTCGTCGAGAACAAGGAGATCGGCGACCTGCTCACCGCGCTGGGCTGCGGCATCGGGAGCAACTTCAGCCTCGGCAACCTCCGCTACCAGCGCGTCATCCTCCTGGCCGACGCCGACTCGGACGGCCACCACATCACCACCCTGCTGCTGACCTTCTTCTACCGCCACCTGCCCGACCTGATCCGCGACGGCCGGCTGTTCATCGCCCTGCCACCGCTGTACCGCATCGACATCGCCAAGGAGACCTACTGGGCCGCCGACGAAGACGATAAAACGCGCATCCTCGATCAGCACGCCAAGCCCAACAGCAAGGTCGACATCACCCGCTTCAAGGGCCTGGGCGAGATGATGCCCAAGGTCTTGTGGGAGACAACGCTGAACCCGAAGACGCGCCGCCTCCTACGCGTCGAGATCGCCGACCCGCTGCACACGGATCAAGTCATGTCCGACCTGATGGGCAAGGACCCGTCGGCCCGCTTCCGCTTCATCATGGAGCACGCGGACCAGGCAGAAGAGATCGATGTCTAGAGCATCTTGCCTCTTTTCTGGCATGGCTCGGGTTCCTTCTCCTTAAGAACGCGTGTAAGAAGCCGGCTTGTTGGGAGGGCGAGGCTCCTGCCGAGCCGCGAGTCGTCTGTCAATTGCGGCTCGGCAGGAGCCTCGCCCTCCCCAAAGATCGTTTCATCGTCTTCTGACATAAGCTCTTAAAGCAACCGGCTCAATTCTCCTCCATCCCTGACACAGCCAGTCCCAGCCGCCGCGTAACACGCGGGGGGTCGCGTCACAAGCAATAGATCATCGTGTTGCGCCCCGAATCAGCCGAAGGCACGCCCTGATTCGACCCCCGGGCCCCGCCACGATACGAAGAGGCGAATCAAGGCCGGATCACGCCGCGTTTGGTTGGCTGTCCTGCCCGTGGCCCTTGCCAGGCCTCGCTACCGCCTCGCTGCAGATCTCGATCAGCTTCTGCTTGTTGATGGGCTTGCTGGCGTAGAAATCGCAGCCGGCGTCGAGGCACTTGGCGATGTCTTCCTTCATCGCGTGGGCGGTCAGCGCGACGATGGGGAGCGTGCTGCCCTTCTCGCGGAGCAGGTGCGCCGCGGTGTAGCCGTCCATTTCGGGCATCTGCATGTCGGTGATGAGCAGGTCGAACGGCGGGTGTTGGTGAAGCGGGCCGGTGAGGTCGTTCTGAACGCAGAGCGCTTCGACCGCCTTCCGGCCGTTCTCGACGATCGTGACGCGCGCCCCGGCCTTGGTCAGGTGATGGTTGATCAGACGCTGGTTGTCCTTGCCATCCTCTGCCAGCAGGATCACCAACCCGGCCAGCGGCGGCGCGGCTCCGTCTTGCTCGCCCGTTGAATGGCGCGCCGGCGGCGACTGGTTGTTGCTGTTCACCGCGTCGATCTTCCCGGTCGGCAGCATCGGCGTGTTCTCGATAACGCCGGTGTACACCGTGAGGGTGAACGTGCTGCCCTTGCCGTATTCCGAGTTGCAGCTGATCTGGCCACCGAGCATGCCCGCCAGCCGTTGGCTGATGTGCAGGCCCAGGCCCGTCCCGCCGAACTCACGCGAGGTCGTGGTGTCGGCCTGCTCGAACGGCTTAAACAACTTGGCCGATTGCTCCGGCGTCATGCCCAAGCCGGTATCGCGGACCGCGATCTTGAGCTCCTGCATCGGCCCGTCGTGCCACACCTCGATACGCACACGCCCGGACGAGGTGAACTTGATCGCGTTGCCCACCAGGTTGACCATGATCTGCCGCAGCCGTACCGGGTCGCTCTGGATCACCGACGGCACCGGCGAGGTCAGCTCCGCCTCCAGCGGGAGCCGCTTCTCGTCCGCCTTCACACTCATCAGCGACAGGACCTCACTGATCAGCGCATCGGGCCGGACCTCGATCTTCTCGATGTCCAGCTTGCCCGCCTCGATCTTCGAGACATCAAGGATGTCGTTGATCAGGCTCAGCAGGTGCTCGCCGTTGCGCTTGATCGTTCGGGTGTGTTCGCGCAGCTCCGTTTGTTCGTCCTTGATGCTCGCGTTGAGCAGGTCGGTAAACCCGAGGATCGCGGTCATCGGCGTGCGGATCTCGTGGCTCATGTTGGCCAGGAAATCGCTCTTGGCCTTCGTCGCCTGCCCGGCCTTGGTCGCGTACTTGCGCAGGTCTGACGTCATCCCCTCGGCCAGGGACCACGCCTTGCGTGACGAGTTGGTCTGCACGAAGACCAACGCGGCCAGCAAGAAGCTTAATACCGTCCCGCCGATGACCTCGATCCAGACACCCGTCAGCGAGTTGTAGCGAAACGCGGGGGTCGAGCTGATGGACAGCATCCAGGTCCGCCCGCCGATCTCGAGCTCCCGAATCGTGTGAAACGCCCGGTCGCTGTAGTCTGCCGGGCCGTAGCCGGCCTGGGTGGGGTCGAGTGCCCCGTCGGCGTCAAAGATCAGTGTCTCGGAGCCGAGCCGATCGTTGTCGAAGACGTCGATGTCCAGTTCCCCATCCGCTGCGCCCGTGATCCCTTCGAAGACTTTCGGCCCGAGCATCGGCATGTACACCCAACCCACCAGCGCCTCGGTCCGCTGCTCAAGCGTGTCCAGGGGCATACCCGACTTGTAGTGCGGCAGCAGGTACAAGAACCCCGCGACATGCTGGTCGTCCTGCACCAGCTGAATCATCCCGGTCAGCGACGCGTCGTTGGCACGCAACGCACGCTCGGCCGCCTCGCGGCGGACCGGGTGGGCCCCGATGTCCAGGCCGTGCGCGCTGCGGTTGTCCGCCAACGGCTCGATATACTTGATGATGTAGCGGTCGTCGGTCAGCGAGCCCTCCAGCGGCGCCGCGCCGGGCGGGACCGTGATCTCGAACCACGGCGCACCCTCGTCATGAACGTACTCGACAAACGACGCCACCTCACCGGGCGTGTCGGGGACCCGCTCGATGTAACCGATGCCCAGCGCGCCGGGGAATTCAGACGGAAGGTCCCGCGCGTTGACGAGGTGGACAAACTCCTGGCGATGGACATAGCTGCTGGCCGCGAAGACGCTGCGCGTCCCCATGAGCCCGTAGCGATAGACCGTGACGCGCCGGGTCACCTCGGCCTGGATCCTTTCAACGAGGCGGTTAAAGTGTTCGTCGTCGAGGTTGCGGGCGTGGTTGTACTCAATCATCGACACCGACGCCGTGACGCCCAGGCCAAAGACCAGCGCGAACACAGACAGCACCGACGCACGCCGCAGGAATTTTGGCTGCGAACGTTTATTCGCCGCCGTTGGCTCGGGGGGATCGGGGTAGTCGGTGGGCATTGACATTGCTGTGCTGGATAAAAATGTGCATAACGAACGCAATGACCCCGCCCATAGATTCATCGTCCCTTCGTTGCATTTGCTTAATAGCGACATTTCCTTCAAGGAAACCGGCCGATAATCCCTGCCCAGCAGCGAACCAGTCTCTTAAGCCACCAATCGAAGCACAGTAAGCGCAGCGAAATCAGATACTTAAATCTTTGATCTGCTGGTGGACCTGCTCCAGTTCCTTCACCGCTGCGGCGTGCTGATCGCGGGTTTCCTGGACCAGGTGGGCCGGGGCGTTGTCGACGTACTTCTTGTTAGACAGCCGGCCCTCGAAGGTTTTGACTTGGCGATGCTTCTCGGCCAGCAGTTTCTCGAGCCGGGCCCTCTCGGTCTCGGCATCGATGACATCGTGCAGGTACACCGTCACGTCGCCGACGAGCACCGCGGCCGAACCGGCGGGGCGATCGATGTGCGGCCCCACGCCCCGGCCGACGCAGTTGGTCAGCGGGCCGGTGAGGTAACGCGTCTCGAAGATGAGCTGCGACACCGGGCCCGGGGCGGTGGTCGTCGCCTCGACCTCCTGCTTGGGCGGGATCTTGTAGGCGTTGCGCGCGTTGCGCACGGCATCCACGATCGAGCGCAGCTTCTCGAAGTCCTCTTCCGCCGAAGGGTCCATCAGCGCAAGACCCGCCTTGGGCCAGGCCGCTGAAATCAGCATGTCATCCGGCTCTAACGCCAGGCCGGGCACGCCACGCCACCGACTCGGCACCCTTTCGTTCAGCGCCGCCCACAGCCGCTCGGTAATAAACGGCATCACCGGGTGCAAGAGCCGGAGCGACACGTCCAGGCACGTCACCAGCACGCGCTGCTGGCTCGGCGTCTCACTCAGCGAACGCTTCACGATCTCGATGTACCAGTCGCACAGGTCGCGCCAAACGAAGTCATACACCGCCGTGGCGTACTCGCTGAACGCGTACGAATCGATCGCCTTGTCCACCGCAATGATCGTCTTGCCCAGCCGGTGCAGGATCCACCGGTCGGCCAAGGTCGCGTTGCTCTTGTCGAGCTTGAAATCCGCGCCCGCCTCGCCGAGCCCGCCCAGGCTGGCAAACGCGAATCGGAACGCGTTCCACAGCTTGTTGGCGAACTTCTGGCCCTCGTCGAATTTTTCCGAGGTGTTGCGTGCGGCGGGGGCGTCATCGGTGGCCTTCTCCTTGCCCGACGCGATGCCGTAGCTGGAGACCATCTTCTTGCCATTACGTTCTTGAATGGGTGCCGCGACCTTGACGCCGCCGGACGCCGTCACGTACTCCGGCGTAAACGTCTCGCCGGTATGCGGATCAACCATATCAACGGTCAGACGCACGTCCTGCGTCTGCGTGGTCATCTTGGTGAGCGTGTAGCGCATGGCGTCGGCGCCGTGGCTGTGGATGATGTCCATCGGGTCCACGCCGTTGCCCAGCGACTTACTCATCTTCTGCCCGTGCCCGTCCTGGATCATCGCGTGGATGAACACATCCTTGAACGGCAGGTCCCCGCCCTTGAAGTAGCGGTTAAACATGACCATCCGCGAGACCCAGAGCGTGATGATCTCCCGAGCCGTGCAGAGCACAGAGGTCGGGTTCCACTTGGCGAGTTCGGGCGTGTCGCTTGGCCAACCCATCGTCGAGAGAGGCCAGAGCGCGGAGGAGAACCATGTGTCGAGGACGTCGGGGTCTTGCTCGAAGCCCACTGCTTCGAGTAGTTCCGCAATGTCTTCGTCTTCGTCTTCTGGATCACGCACACAAATTGTGATCGGCTCAACATCCGTGTCATCCTCTATACCAAAAACAATTGACCATGCATCTGATCCAACTTCTAGTGGTCTAGTGCCGAACAGTACAAAGATACGATCGCTCTCAACCCACTGAGCAAGCGTTTCAATACGATCACCAAGCGTTTTACCTAATGGTATTTCTGTTTCTTCAGGTAATGTCCACACCGGGATCCGGTGCCCCCACCAGAGTTGTCTTGAGATGCACCAATCGCGGATGTTTTCGTGCCAGTTCTGGAACGTCTTCGCGTAGCGGTCCGGGGTGAACTCGAGGCCACTATCCCCGCTGCCTCCCTTGGCGTCTTGGCGACTTGGCGTCTTGGCGTTAAAACTCGAATCCTCTGAAGCCTGCCGCTGCGATTCTGACATCGCCCGCAAGGCCTCGCCCTTCAAGCGGTCGTCCGTCACCTTCACGTACCACTGGTCCGTGTAGTACGGCTCGATGGGCACGTGGCTGCGGTAGCTGTGCCCGACCGCGTGGCGGTACGGCTTCACCTCGCCCATCAGGTCGTTGGCCTTGAACCACTTGACGATTTGCTTGCGGGCCTCTTCGCGTGACAAGCCGACGATCGCTGCAAGCTCCGCGTTCTCGCCGGGGTTTTCTCCCGCGGGCCAGCCGTGGTCGATAGAAATCGACGCGTCGGGGGCCATGACGTTGATGATGGCCAGGTCGTGACGCGTGCCGATCTCGTAGTCGTTGGGATCGTGGGCCGGGGTGACTTTCAAAAAGCCGCTGGCCATGCGCGCCTTGGAGTCGTCGCTGTCGGGGTCGGGGATGACCACGTAGTCGTCGCCGACGATGGGGATGATACGGTCGACGATCGGCAGCTTGACGTGCTTACCGATGTACTTGGCGCGCGGCGCATCTTCGGGGTTCACGGCCACGGCGGTGTCGCCCAGCATCGTCTCGGGACGCGTTGTTGCGACGGTGGCGAAATCACCCGTCTCATTGCCATCCGCATCACAGACCGGGTACTTCATGTAGTAGAAATTGCCGTCGATGTCCTGCATCTCGACTTCGTCGTCGGCGAGCGCGGTCTGGCTGACCGGGTCCCAGTTGACCAGGCGTTTGCCGCGGTAGATCAGGCCGTCCTTGAAGAGCCGGAAGAACGCCTCGCGCACGGCCTTGGCGCACTGGTCATCCATCGTGAACCGCTGGCGGTCCCAGTCGCAGCTGCAGCCCATCTCTTTGAGCTGGTTGGTGATGGTCTGTTCGTACTCGTCTTTCCACGCGGTGACCTTCTCGATGAACGCGCCGCGGCCGTCCTTGCCCTCGAGCTCTTGCTGCTTGTATTCCTTGAGCGCGGGCTTGCCCTCTTGTTGCAGGCGTTTATCGACGACGGTTTGTGTGGCGATGCCCGCGTGGTCGGACCCGGGCATCCAGAGCGTGTTGAACCCGCGCATGCGGTGGACGCGCGTGAGGACGTCTTGCAAGGTGTTGTTCAGCGCGTGGCCCAGGTGCAGCGCCGCGGTGACGTTCGGCGGCGGGATCACGATCGAATAAGGCTCGCCGTCGGCATCGGGCGACGCGGCGTAGGCCTTGATCTCCAGGTATCGTTCGAGGATCGCCGGCTCGACCTGCGTCGGGTCGTACATCGGGGCGAGTTCGGTGGCGGGTTGCGTTGCGTCGGTTGTCATGGCGGGAGCTTTCGCGCGTCGGGCGTCGAGCCAGGGTCACGGCGGGTGGGTTGTTCAACAGGGGGCGGTCACGGATCGTGGCGATCGACGCGAACGGTCGGCGGGGGTCGTCCCCTCAGCTAACGGCGACGCGGATGCGGGCCGGCGTGTTGAGCTTGTCGCTTCGCATGGCAAGGATTGTATCAGGTGCCAGCCAACCCGAGCAGCGGCAGGACCGCGGTCAGGTCTCGGTCATTCACCGCGACATCCGCCTGCTCCTGCACCGTCGGCTTGGCACAGAACGCCACGCCCAGCCCGGCGGCGGCCATGACCTTCAGGTCGTTCGCCCCGTCGCCGACCGACGCGGTCTGCTCCAAAGGGATGCCCCACCGATCGGCCAGCGCGACGAGGTGGTCGGCCTTGGCCTGGGCGTCGACGATCGGGCCGAGCGTCTGCCCGTTGAGCTTGCCGTCTTGAACTCCCAAGTCGTTGCAGTGGTAGGCATCGATGCCCAAACGTCCGGCGAAGCGGGAGGCGAAGTACACGAACCCGCCGGAGAGGATCGCGGTCTTGATGCCGTTGGCCTTGAGCGTGGCGATGAGCCCTTCGGCCCCGGGCATCAGCTCGATGCGGTCGTAAACGCTTTCGAGCACCGAGACATCCAAGCCCTTGAGCAGCGCGACGCGGTTGGTCAGCGACTGCGTGAAATCGAGCTCGCCGCGCATGGCCGCTTCGGTCACTTGCGCGACCTCGTCGCCGACCCCGGCTTCTTTCGCGATCTCGTCGATGCACTCGGCCTGGATGAGCGTCGAGTCCATGTCGAACGCGACCAGCTTGAATGGTGCAGCCGCAGGGGTGCGGGTCAGGTTCGTTGGCGTATTTGCACTCATAGAACGCGTATAGTAACGGGCAAGATGCCTAACGATTCAACGAAACGATTTTCCGACCGTGTTGATGCTTACGTCCGCTACCGCCCCGGCTACCCGGCCCGGGCGGTGGACTGGCTGTTGGAGCGGTCCGGGCTTTCCGCGCCAGGCGTCATCGCGGACATCGGCAGCGGCACGGGCATCGCAACGGAGCCCCTGCTGCAGCGCGGGCACCGCGTCTATGCGGTCGAGCCCAATCAACCGATGCGGGAACGCGCGGAACAAACGCTCTGCACCTTCGAGGGCTTCCAGTCTGTTGACGGCACCGCAGAATCAACAACGCTCGAAGACCGAAGCGTTGACTTGATCACCGCCGCCCAAGCGTTCCACTGGTTCAAACACGACGCGACGCGGGCCGAGTTCGCCCGTATTCTCAAGCCCGGCAAAGGTGTCGCCCTGCTGTGGAACGACCGTGTCACAACCGGCGATGCGTTCCTCGCCGGATATGAATCACTGCTCAAGGCCCACGCGACGGACTACGAGCGCATCAACCACCAGAACCTGGACGAAGCAGACTTCGAGGGTTTCTTCGACGGTGACTACGCGTTTGAATCGTTCGACAACGCACAGCGGCTTGACCTGGCAGGGCTCGTCGGTCGTGTCGAGAGCAGCTCCTATATGCCCGGCCCGGGCCACGCGAGACACGCGGCGATGATCGATGCGCTGCGTGCCCTGTTTGACCGTCACGCGGTCGATCACCTGGTCACCATTGCTTACAAGACAACCGTGCGCATCGGGCGCGTTGCTTAACGCTTGCGTTTTTTGCGCTGCTTGTACTTGGACTTCTGTTTGGTCGAGCCCTTCTTGCCGGCCATGCCTGCGCCCTGCGCCAGCGCGGCCATCTCGGGACTGCCCATGCCGGCCATGGCTTTCATCTTGCCGATCGCGCCCATGCCGGACATCTGCTGGCCCATCGCGCTGACCATCTCAAAGCCCTTGACCAGCTGCGAGACGTCTTTCTGATCCACCCCCGAGCCCTTGCCGATGCGTCGCCGCCGGCTGTTGTTGAGGAGGTCCACGTCTTTGCGTTCGTCGGCCGTCATGGACTGGATCATCGCCTCGGTGCGGTCGATCTGTTTCTCCTCGATGGGCAGGTCCTTGAGCGCCTTGCCGATGCCGGGCATCATGCCCAAGAGCGACTTCATCGAGCCCATCTTGCGGATGCGTTTGAGCTGCTTGAGGAAGTCGTCCATGGTCATCTTGCCCGCGGCCATCTTGTCCTGCAGGGCCTGGGCCTCTTCTTCGCTGACTTGTTCCTGTGCTTTCTCGACGAGCGAGACGATGTCGCCCATGCCGAGGATGCGCGAGGCGATACGCGTGGGGTGGAAGGGCTCGAGGGCGTCCATCTTCTCGCCCACGCCGATGAACTTGATCGGCTTGCCGGTGACCTCGCGGACGGTGAGCGCTGCGCCGCCGCGGGTGTCGGAGTCGAACTTGGTGAGGACGACGCCGTCGAGCTCGAGCTGGTCGTTGAAGGCCTTGGCGGAGTTGACCGCGTCCTGGCCGGTCATCGCATCGATCACGAGCAGGATGTTCTGCGGCATCAACGCCGCGTTGACCCGACGCAGCTCGCCCATGAGGTCGTCGTTGATGTGCAGCCGGCCCGCGGTGTCGAGGATAAGGACGTCGACGCCGTCGGCCTTGGCCTGTTTCAGTGCGCCCTTGCAGACATCGACCGCGACGCCTACGGCCTTGCCGTACTCCGCACACTTGTCCGGCTCGCCATAGAAGCTCACCGCACCGGCCCCTTCGATCTCGGCCTCGACCTGTTCGGACAGCACCTGTAACTGCGTCACCGCGGCGGGGCGCTGCAGGTCGGCCGCGCAGAGCATGACCTTCTTGCCCTTCTTCTTCAGGTACCCGGCCAGCTTGCCGCACGTCGTGGTCTTGCCCGAGCCCTGCAGGCCGCACATCATCACGACGGTCGGCCCAGGCGAGACGAAGAGCAGCTCTTGTTCGCTTGAGATCTTGCCGGGCTGGTAGGCGTCGCCCTGGTCCGCGGCCTCGACGGCCTCGTCTCCGCCGAGCAGGCGGACCAGCTCGTCGTGGACGATCTTGATCATCTGCTCGCCGGGCTCGACGGCCTTCATGACCGATTCGCCCAGCGATTGCTTGAGCACCTTCTCACAAAAGCTTTCGGCAACTTCGTAGTGGACATCCGCTTCGAGCAGCGCGGTGCGGACGTCGTCCATGGAATCGCGGACGTTGTCCTCGCTGATCTCGGCCTTGCCGGAGAGCTTGCGGAGGGCGTTTTCGAACTTGTCGGAGAGGTTGCCGAGCATGGTGGTTCCTCGCTGGGGGGCTTGTGTACAGACAGTCAACGCGCATCGCAGGCGCGTCTTGGCGGGGAACGGGGTCATCAAGGGGCTTTGATCGGAGCCGGGGCGAGATTGTAGCGTTTACAGGCCGTTGTGTAGTAGGATTGAACCCGAGGCGGTCTGGGCCGTCCATGTCTGTGAAAACCCCCTTCTTCTGAGGACCGAACGATGCCGACCCGCCTGCTCCTGTCGTTGACCTGCCTGCTGCTTGGCAGCGCGCTGTTTTACCAAACCACGTACCGGGCCCAAGCCTGCTGCATGGTGCCGGAGGATTACCTGGGCCACGTCGGCCAGGCGGAGCAGTTGGCGTTGTTGATCCACCGCGAGGGGGTGCAGGACCTGATCCTCGGGATCGAGTACGAGATCACGCCGGACGAGGGCGGCAAGCTGCCCGAGAAGCTGACCTGGCTGATCGCGCTGCCGACCGAGCCGATGGAAGACGACGGCTACGGGCTGGCCGAGGCGTCGCTGTTCGAAGAGCTTGGGGGCCTGGCCCAAGACACCCTCGTCCGGCACCTGCCCCGGCCACGGTCGAATAAAGGCGAGGTCGAAAGCGCGGCGGAGGCGACTCCAGAAGCGGAGACAGACAGTATCGAGCTCGGCCGGGCCGTGACCGTCGGGCCTTACGACATCCAGCCGGTGCGTGGCGTCGGGCAGAACGCGCTGAACGGGCTGAACAACTACCTGGAGACGCGCGGCTTCCCGACCGAGGACCCGGACCACATGGCCTGGTTCGTCGAGCACGGCTTCACCTTCCTGTGCATCGAGGTCAAGCCTAAGGCGGGCCAGCCGGCGCTGCCTAAGGGCGACGAGTTGCCGCCGCTGCGCGTGCGCTTCGAGACCGAGCACCCGTACTACCCGCTGCGGTACTCGAGCCAGCAGGGCGACTTCTCGCTGTCGCTTTACACGATGACCGATCGGCCGATCGATCTGAAGCGCAGCGCGTTCGTGCTGCAAGCGATCGGCTGGGAGAACACGCCGGGCAAGAAGCTGGGCCCGTACACGCGGTGGAAGGCGCCGCAGATGGTGAAGACCAAGAAGATGTTCGACCGCTGGTACCCGCTCGATTCGATGCCCGAGGAGTCCAAGGCGATGCTTGAGCAAGAACCGCAGTGGTCCTTCGGCCTGTTCATGGGCAGGCCCAACCCCGATGACCGCCCGATCAGCGGCTGGACCGGCGACTGCTTCTTCACCCTCAAAGGCCAGGACGCCGCCCCGCTTGCAACCGTGGCGAAGGTGTCGGGGAAGTAAGTCGTACGTGAATTTGACATGTTTCTATCGGCACGGTTGCCTTGGCCCCCTCTCCCTTTCAGGCAGAGGGTTGGGGTGAGGGTGGGGCGCTGTATTAATAGCTGTATAGAACAAGCGATGGTCAGTACCACGCCCGACCCTCATCCCCC
>JAHQVV010000164.1 GCA_019634195.1 Phycisphaeraceae bacterium
GACCTGGGCCTATTCACCTGCGACCCGCGGATCACGGCCGACCTGGTGCAGGTCTTCCACTTCCTGACCGGCCGATCGATCGCGAGGGACTACAAGCACCTGCTCATCGCGCCGACGAATATGCGCCGACGGTTTATGGAAATGATCCAACGCGAGATCGATCACTGCGCAGACTGGCAAGCGCGCGGCGGGGAGGCAGACGAGCCCAACCGGCCTTACATCCTGGCGAAGATGAACTCGCTGGAAGACGAGCTGATCTGTCGCAAGCTGTACGAGGCGAGCTGCGCGGGTGTGAAGATCGATCTGATCGTGCGCGGCTTCTGCTGCCTGAGGCCCGGTGTCGAGGGGCTGAGCGAGAATATCCGCGTGACGAGCGTGATCGGCCGCTTCCTCGAGCACAGCCGGGTGTACCACTTCCACAATAACGGCGAGGGCGAGTACTACATCGGCAGCGCCGACTGGATGTACCGCAACCTGAACAACCGCGTCGAGTGCATCACGCCGATCTACGAGCCCGCCCACCGCGCGACGCTCAAGCAGATGCTCGATGTGATGCTTGTTGACGAACGGCAGGCGTGGGACATGCACCCGGATGGCACGTACACGCAGCGCACGCCGGCCGATGCGAATACCACGCCCGCGCTGGGCACGCACCGCACGCTGATGGATCAGACCCGTTTGGACCAGATTAACGCCGGAGTTTGAGACATGAAACGAATCGTTTTACCGTTCTTCCTGTTCGTTTTCTTGTGTGTGTGTTTATCGGTGCAAGCTGACGAGCAAGCCAAGCCCGCGTTCGGCCAAGGCATCATGGTCGGCGAGGTGACGGATACCTCCGCGATCGTGCAAGTGCGCGTGACGCAAGGGACCGAGTTGGTTGATGGCGAGACGTACGACGATGGCGATGCGATGCGCGATGGGGCCCTGCCGGGTGTCGAATCTCAGATTGTTTTTCATTACAAACCTGTAGGAAATGCGCCTTGGCAAGCTGCATCGGGTTGGGTTAAGGCAAAGGCAGAGAATGATTTCATTGCGAAAGCATCGCTTCACCTACTTGAGCCTGGAAAGGAGTATGTTGTTTGGTGTGAGTTTGCGGACTCAGATCAGAATGACGCGGTTTTTGATAAAACCAAGGATACTTTCGCGACCTTCAAAGCCCACCCCGGCAAAAACATCTCAACTCCCGTCCGCTTCACCCTGACCTCGTGCATGAACTACGACAAGTTCATCGGCAATGAACATAAGGGCTACCAGGGTGAGGACCGTGCGATGGGCTACCCCGCCGCCGAGGCGGTGCTCAAGCAGAAGCCGGATTTCGTTGTTTATGCGGGCGATGTGATCTATTACGACAAGAAGCCGAAGGTCAAGACACTGGCCGACATGCGGGCCAAGTGGCACCGGCAGAACAACCTGCCACGCATGATCGCGCTGCACGCCGCGGCGCCCGGCTACTGGATGAAGGACGACCACGACCACCGCACCAACGACAGCGATGCCGAGCGGGATTACTTCCCCTCGCACGAGCTAGGCATCAAGACGTTCCGCGAGCAGGTGCCGATCGTTGGGCCGGACGATGACGAGACGCCGACCTACCGCACGTTCCGTGTGAGCAAGGATTTGCAGGTCTGGTTCGTCGAGGGGCGCGACTACCGCGACGCGAACAAGCTGCCCGACGGCCCGGACAAAACACTGTGGGGTCCGGAACAGATTCTCTGGCTCAAAAAGACGCTGCTCGAATCCGACGCGACCTACCGCATCCTCATCAGCCCGACGCCCTTGGTCGGCCCGGACGACGGCTACAAGAGCGACAACCACACGAACCCCAAGGGGTTCCGCACCGAGGGCGAGGCGTTCAAGCAGTGGGGCAAGGCCAACGGTATCTGGAAGAACACGTTCCTGATGTGCGGCGACCGGCACTGGCAGTACCACTCTATCGACCCGACCGGGGCGCACGAGTTCTCCTGCGGCGCGCTCAACGACGAGAACAGCCGGATGGGCCGCAAGCCCGGCGACCCGAAGAGCACCGACCCCGATGGGCTGGTCAAGCAGTTGTTTACGTCCCCCAAGCCCACCGGCGGGTTTATCACGATCGTGGTCGACCCGGGCGGCGTCAAGACAGCCATCCGCTTCGAGTACTACGACGACCTGGGTGAGCAGCTCTACAACTTCACGCCCGGCAAAAAGTAGGGCAGGCATTCTTGCCTGTCACAAGGCCGAAGGCCTGATGCCTTGCCCGGGCACGGCAGGCAGGAATGCCTGCCCTACCAGTCTTTCAGGGCTGTAGGCCCTCAAGCTGCCTGACAAACTGCGCGATGCCCGGGTCTTCGGGTAAGAGCTTCTGGGCTTCTTTGGCGTACTGAAGGGCGACGCCCTCTTCCTTTTGCTGCATGCTGTACTGTGCTAGCGCGATCAGCATCTGCGGGTCGTTGGGCGTCGTTTCCAGGCTCTTCTTCATAACGCCGATCGCCTGCACCGGCCGGCCCGTGTCGTGCAGCGCGATGGCATAGGCGTATGCGATATCCGCGCGCCCCGGGGCTTTGGCGTACGCGTCCGACAGCAGGTTGATCGCCTCGCGGTAGTCGCGCTGGCGGATGAACAGCATCGCCTTGCTGTAGAGCAGGTCCGGCTGTTTGGGTAGCTGGATGAGCCCCTTGTCCAGCAGGCGGATGGCCTCTTCAACCCTGCCCCCGTCTGCGTACATCGTCGCGAGGTTGGCGTAGGCGGGGTAGAACGAGGGGTCGATCTCAAGGACACGGTTGAACTGGTCGATCGCCTGGCCGAAGTCGCCGAGCCGGTAGGCCAGCGTCCCGAGGTTCATCGTCGCTGCGGCGGTGTCGGCCGACACTTCTTGTGCCTTGCGGTACGACGCGATGCCCGCCTTGATGTTCTTGCGGTCCGCTTCGCTGACCCGGTCCTTGGGTACGTCGGCCAATGCCTCGCCCGCCTCGATACGGATCGATCGCAGCGGGTCGTCGAGCAGCTTCATCGCGGGGCCGACCCGTGCCTGGATGGGCATATCGCTGAGCACATCGGCCGCGGCGAGACGCACCATCGGTTCCTTATCGCTGAGCGCCTCCATCAGACCCTGGGCCGCAGCGCGCGTGGGGTACCGGCTGAGGTAGATCACCGCGGTGCCGCGCACGATGGCCGGCTGGTCCTCATCACGCAAGAGCTTGAGCAGCGCCGCGTCCGTGGCCGGCTGATTCTCCCGTGCCCGGTGGAAGACCTGTCCGTAGTGCTCATCTTGATCGATATCGACGCCCCACCAGAACGCCGCGTTCTCCGCCGCCCACTCAACGGTCTGCTCGGTGTGGCACTGGTTGCAGGCGTTGGGGGTGCCCAACTCCAGCGACAGGTCCGGCCGGGGGATGCGGAAGCTGTGGTCCCGTCGATCATCGACACCCATGTAGGTGCGGTGCGGCATGTGGCAGTTGATGCACGAATCGCCGCCCGAGCCCGGCGGGTGCTTGTGGTGCTCGTACGTGTCGAACTTGCTGGGCATGTGGCACTTGGCGCACAGGTCGTTACTCAGCGTCGGCACACGCGCGGTGTGTGGGTCGTGGCAATCGACGCACGACACCCCCGCCATGTGCATCTTGCTCTGCACGAACGAGCCCCAGACGTAGACCTCGTCCTGGATCTGACCGTCGGGGAAGTACAGCCCCTCGGTCAGGTGCGACGGCCGGTAGTTGTCGTGGAACGGCACGCCCGCGTCGCCGCCGTCGGCGATCTGCGACCGCCGCGAGTGGCACCGCGCACAGGCGTTGAGCACCTTGTCGTCTTTCATCGGCGTCGCGCGCTCGGCGATCCCCGTCTCCGGGTTCATCACCCACTGCCGGGCCTCATCTTTCAAACGCACGACCAGGCCCATGTCGCCCTTATCGATCGATGGGTCCGCGACGTACAACTCAGCCCAGTCTTTGTGCGCCTCGCCCGGCCCGTGGCACGCCTCGCACGACACGTTGATCTCCGACCACATCGTCTTGTACGTGCCGGTCTTCACGTCGTAGTTCTTCTGTAGGTCCGTCGAGTGGCACTCGGCACACATGTGGTTCCACGTAAAGTTCGGCCCGGTCCAGTGCAGCGCATCGGTATGCGGCAGGTCCTCATCCGGGTACAGGTGGTACCAACGCTGCCCACCTTGTTCCTTCGGCCGACTGTCCCAGCAGATCGTCAGCGCTTGGATCTTCCCTCCCTCAAACTCGACGAGGTACTGCTGCAGCGGCTCGATGCCGAAGGTGTACTTGATCTCAAAGTCGGCCATCTTCCCGTCGGGCCCGTCGGTGTGGACGAAGAACTTGCCGCCCTTCTTGAAGAAGCGCGAGGTGTTGCCCGAGTGGGTGAAGGTGGAGTCGTTGAAGTCGCCGATGACGGTGTTGTCGTTGGCCGGCTTCATCGCCGCGTCGTGGTGCGAGCCGACCCAGGACTCGTGTTCTTGTTGGTGGCACTCGGCGCAGGCGGCCGCGCCGATGAACCCGGCGGCCTTGTCCGAGACCGTGGTCGTCGTTGCGGCGCTCGATGTTTCTTCCTCGCCGCCGCCCGAGCAGGACACCGATGAGAACAGAATCCCCAGACCAGCCACGACCAGCAACAACCCCGCGGCGGGGGGCAAGAGAGCCATTCCTTTACGCATGGCCACATGATAAACGATCGGTCGGGAAATCAGCCGGCCATCGCCTGCACTACCAGCCGACGCAGGATCCCCGCCTCGGCGTGGTTGGGATCGATTCGCAGTGCGTGATCGATGTCTTCGAGCGCCTTCTGATGCTCTCGCTTCAGCCGGTGATGCTCCGCCTCGCGCAGAGCCAGCGTGATCGCGATCGTCTTGGCCTGCTGCTCGAAGGCCTCGACCTGCAGCCGGCGGTGCATCTTGAGTAGCTCCAGGATCGCCTTGTGGTTCTCCGGGCTCGTGGTGACGGTCAGCCGCTCGGACATGTCGTAGATCGTCGAGTCATTGTCGAGCCATTCGTCTGGGTGGCCGACGGTCATCTGAATCGACTCGATGAGCTGGTCGATGAGTTCCTGTCGGCTGTACGATTCGTAGGTGATCGTCCCGTCCTTGCTCGTGTTTCCGTCGCAGTGGGCACAAAAGAAGTGCCAGTCGGCCAGCTTGTTCGCGTCGACAGTGATCTGCTGGCCTGTTTCTTTGATGCGCCCGCGCAGCCAGCCGGTGCGTTTCGGATCGTCGCGATCGTAGAGTTGGATCGGGATGTTCCGCCTCGGATCGACGAACCACGACACGTCGTAGATGAGCGTCTCGAGGTTTTGCTGACGCAGTTCGTGCTTGGTCGAGATTTTGACGATGCCATCACGGACCGCAAGGGCGGCCTTTTCGTCTTTGTAGACGTCGCTACTGACATGTTCCAAGGCAAGCCCGAGCATTGTGTGTGCCGACACGCCCTTGAGTTCCAACGGCATGAGGCTGTCTCGATCGATCCCTACCAACTCGAGCGCCTGCCAATTGACGACCAGGTTGACGCCTGCTGCGTCGCGGACGAAGCGGATAATCGTATCGAGTGTTGCATTGTCCATATTAAAGGAAAGCTTCTTCTCTAGGGCTGCGTTGGCTGCCGCGTTGATATCTGGAGCAGAATCAAAGGGCTTTCCATCAATCCGATAGGCGCGGATCGTGTCCATGGGGTCAATCGGTTTCGTTGAGTCCACCTGCACGGGGTCAACGCTGGTCGGCGTTGAAGATTGGCAGGCCGGCAAGACACATAGTGCAAGCAGCAGGCAGAAAGCGGTTTTCATATCGGCTCCCGGTTGAAATCATTCGTACGCAACGAGCATAGCCGAACGCACGCGTTTTACGCAGCGCGTTCTAGAAAAGATTTGATTGCGTCAGCCCGTTCGCGGATGAGCTTCTGTAGATAGCGCCGCATCACCATCCGATCGGCAGCTTGCCCTAATAAACCAAATGGGCTAACAAAATCGATCTGATCGCTCATCCGCGTAACACCGTCGCCGAGGTCTTCGAAAAAGTGGTCGTGTACGAAGTGCTTAAACGGACCGTCGGTCTGCACATCCCGAAAGTGCGTCGGCCGATCCATCGCGGTGATCTCGACCGTCATCCGGCGGGTCATCCCGAGGTGTTTCGCCTGCCAAGTAACGGTTTCCCCCAGTTCGATCAACCCATCGGCTCGGCCCGCAACGACCCGTTCGTTGGTGTGCTCCAGTGAACGCACATGAAACCCGATATCCCGCGCGAGACCAAAGCAGGCTTCAATTGGGGCGTGGATGTCGGTAGTGGTCGTGATGATGGGCATGACTCGGGCTGACCATGGTTTACCCTTCATACCGAGCGGCCGCACAAGCCACATATGGTGCGCTACCGCCGTGGGCCTCTTCCGCCGAGGTAGGGGTGATCATCGAAGCCGGTATAGTTGGGGTTGGCCGCGCGGGGGTCATTGGTTTCGATGAGTCGTTCTTGTAGTCGCTTGCGCATCTGTTTGATCGCGTCTGCATAGGCGGGGTCTTTGGCGACGTTGTGCAATTGCTCGGGGTCTTTGACGACATCATAAAGCTCCTCGGCCGGTCGTTTGTCAAAGCACAGCTTAAATGCTCGGCGGTGCTCTTCGTCGCGGTCGTGGTTGTCGATGATGTATGTTTTGGTTGGTCCACCGTCACAATCGCTCAGCCAGATATTGGACTTACCGTCGGCGGAGGGCTCAAACATGCCGATCGGCCAGCGGTCCGGCTCGTAGTTGCGGATATACAAGAGCTCTTTGGTGCGCAGGCCACGGGAGGGGTAGCCGACCATGCTTTCCAAGCTCTGGCTTGGCGTGTGGCGTTCTCTGCCCAGGATGATGTCTTGCCTGGATTCAAGGTGAGAAGGGCCGGCTTGGTTTTTTGTGAGCAGGCTGGCGAAGCTCTTCATCGTCATGTTGTCAGGCACGTTGACGCCAGCGATTTCAAGCAGTGTCGGCGCGAAATCACCGAGCGAGACAAACGCATCAATCTCTTTGCCGGGCTTGATCTTCGCGCCCCATCGGATGGCAAGCGGGACACGTGTACCCGAGTCGTAGAGGTTGGCTTTGGCGCGTGGGAAGGGCATGCCGTGGTCGCCGGTCATGATGATGATGGTGTTCTCGAGCAGGCCGCGCTTTTCGATTTCTGCGATCGCGGTGCCGACGAGCTTGTCCCAGCGCTGGATGGCGAAGTAGTAGTCCGCGACGTCTTCGCGCACCTCGGCGACGTTTGGAAAATGCTCAAACATCTGGACCTTGTCGGGGTCGATGTTGCTGTTTTTATGCTGGCCCTTGCGGTAGCCGCGGTGTGGGTCGTGGTGGGCGAGCCAGTAAAAGAAGGGCTGGTCGTCTGCGGTGCGTTTGGCTTCGTATTGGTCTAGGAACGGGCCGATTTTTTTGACCTGTTGGGTGGCTGGGTGGTCGCCGTGGTGCTCTTCCCAGCTTTGGATGTTGCCCGGCCCCCATTGTTTATGGCTTGATCGCCCGGTGAAGTAGCCGCTATCGCGGAGCATGTGGATGAAGCTTTCGTGTTCGACCGGCAGGGTGCTCCAGAGGTTCGCGCCAGAGCCAAGCTCCCAGATATGCTTACCGGTGATGAGGCTGTTACGGCATGGCGTGCACGATGGGCTTGGGGCGTAGGCTTGTTGAAAGAGGATGCCTTCGTGCGCGAGCCGGTCGAAATTAGGCGTGCTGATCGTCTTGTCGCCGTAGGCCCCGGCGTGTGGCCAGCCCCAGTCGTCGGCCATGCAGAAGAGGATATTGGGCCGCGACGCGGTGGTTGCTTGGTCGGGTACTTCAGCAAGGGCACCGGCGGATAGGAGGAGCAGGCAGATGCCAACGAGCAGCAACAAGCAGGATTTCATTGATTGGGTCTTTCGCAATGACTTGGTTCGGTGTCTACTTACGTGACAGCAATTTACCTGATCGGGCGCGATAGCCACATGGTTTTCGATACCTCTTACGGATATTGATAGAGATAGAATGGCTGTTGGTGTGTCTTGATCCTGTAGGATTTCGGCTGTTTCAAGATCTCGCTTGGTTTACTCCACCCGATCCAGCGCGAGCTCATGCGCCTCGTTGTACCTTCGGCCGAGGTTGTGCCAGTCGAAGTGTTCGCTGTAGCTCTCGACGGTGTTGCGCAGCGTGATGCGTTCGCGGCGGCTCAGCTCGGTGTAGCGGAACATGATCTCGGTGAGCTGGTCGGCCGACTCGTGGTAGCTCTTGTAGCGGCGGTTGACGCAGAACAGGCCCTGCTCTTCGTGGTCGGGGAGGAGTTGGGCGAGGTAGCTGCCGAAGCCGGAGAGGTCGGAGGTGATGGCGGAGACACCCAGCGCGATGGATTCCAAAGGCGTGTAGCCCCAGGGCTCGTAGTAGCTGGGGAAGACGCCCATGTGGGTGCCGCGGACGAAGTCGTCGTACTCCAGGCCGAACAGCGGGCTGGTCGGGCTGATGAAGTCGGGGTGGAAGATGACCTTGACGCGGTCGTTCTCGTGGTTGAGCAGGTTGCATCGGCGGAGCTGGTCGAGCACGTCGTCTTTCTGGTCGTCCTGCAGGTCGTGTGTCACGATGGGCGGCAGCCAGTTGTGCTTCCACGCGTGGATGGACCGGCGCAGGCGCAGGCGCCAGTACTCGTCGACGAGCGCGTTGAGGTCGGGGACTCGGCCCTGGGCGGCGTGGGCGACGATGCGGTCCTGCATCTGCTCGGTCATGTTTTCGGCGATGCGGCGGAAGTCCTTGAGGTTCGCGGCGGACTGGAGCTCGCCGACGTTGATGGATTTGATGGGGGCTTTGGTGATGATGAAGAAGACAATGGTCGTGGGGGACTCGGCGACCTTGAGCCGGTGGTTGAGCCGGGCCAGGGATTCGATGCAGAGGTCCATGCCTTTGTTGCGGTACTCGTATCGGCCGGAGGTGAAGAAGTAGAGCGTGTTGTCCAGGTCGAAGGTGTAGGACGGGAAGAAGTGGGCCATCGTGAATTCGTGGATGCGCTGCTTGTGCTGGTTGTGCAGGTTCTGGAATTCGTGCAGCGCGGCGAATCGCTGGATGTTTAGGCCGTTGGGCAGCAGGACGTCGGGGTCCCGGCCCAGGAGGTGTTTGCACTCGAGGGCGGTGACGTCTGAGACGGTGGTAAAGACGTGGCTGCCGTGGGCGGCGGCGCGTTCGACGCCGTGCTGGAACTCGATATTGAAGTGGTGCGCTTCGTGGGCGGCGTCGAAGAAGGCGATGTGGTCGTAGAAGGCGGGGTTGTGCATCGCCAGGTACCGGCCCAGCAAGGTGGCGTGTGTCGTGAAGACGATGGACCCGGGCCAGTTTTCCTGCCGGAGCATGGGGATGCAGACGCCGGCCATCCACTCGTGGAAGTGTGCGATGAGGTCGCGTTTTTCGCTTTGCTGCTGGCCGAGGATGAACAGGAGCATACGGACGGCTTCGCCGAAGGCCACGATGTCGTCGGTCAGCGCGTCGCCGTCGGGTGTGGGGATGCCGTGGTCGGACCAGAGGCGGTACTTGACATCGCTCAGGTAGCGCTTGGCGTCGCCGACGTGAAGCAGCACGGCTTGAGGCCGGCCGGTGACCAGCCAGTGCCCGTACTCGACGCCGTAGCCCATCTCGCGCATCTGCTGGACGGCCTGGCCGATAGGCGTGTCCATCTGCTCGGGGCTGGCCGGCTCGAACTCGACCTGCGCGGTGTCGTGGTTGTACGGCCCGACGAGGCAGTAACGCTTGCCCCATCGCGCCATCATGGACGGGACCTTGGTGCGTAGGACGGTGTAGATCCCGCCGAGCTTGTTGCAGACCTCCCAGCCGATCTCGAGCAGCAGCGGGTCGGCGCGCTTGATCTGGATGACATCCTCATCCACCGATGCGGGTGGGGTGGGCTTGGGCTGTGCGGCCGGCGGCGGGGCGGGCGTGTTGCTGGGCGCGTCGATCGGTTTGTCCTGGATCGGCGGGGCGGACTCGATCGTGCTAGGGGCGGAGGCGGGCTGGGCTTTCGGGGTGCGATCGATGGGTGGCGGCGGGGGCGTCGCGGCCTTGCTGTCGGTCGTCGCTTGCTTGGCAGGGGCCTTGAGCTTGGACTGTGATTTGGCGGCGGCTTTCTTGGCGACCTGCTTGGCGACTTTTTTAGCGGCCTTCTTTTTTGCCGGTTTTTTCTTGGATGACGCAGCGCTCACGCTGGACGCTTTCTTTGCGGCCGAGGCTTTTTTGGCGGTGCGTTTGCCCTTTTTCTTGTTGGCCTTGGTGTTTGTGGCGGCGGTCTTCTTCTTTTTGGATTTCTTGGCCATGGGTTGATTGTAACGGGTGGGCTCAGGCGGTTCGCTGGCTTGCAGGGCTATGATGCGGGTATGCGAGAAGACCAGGCTTTTGCGTGTGACCAGGCGATCGAGCGCGGCGACGAAGCGGGGCTGTCTGCGTTATTGAAAGCCGAGCCGCGGCTGACCGGCACGCCGATCCCGGTCAAGCGGGACTGGGGCGAGGAGATGTGGCTGGGGCTGCACCGCGCGGCTGAATCGGGCGGGGCCGGGCTGGTTGCGTTGCTTTTGGATCACGGCGCTTCGATCGATGGTCGGACGCGGTTCCGCACGCCGATGCATGGCCGGGAGACGGCGTTGATCCTCGCCAGCCGGGGCGGGCACGACGCGGTGGTGAGGTGTTTGATCGATCGCCACGCGGATGTAGACCTGTTGGATGCGAACCACCGCAGCGCGCTGAGCGTCGCGGCGGAGGCGGGCCACGCGGGGATCGTCGCGATGTTGATTGCCTTGGGCTGCGCGTTGGACCCGGTGGATGACCAGGGCCGGACGCCGCTGCACTGGGCGATTGCCGGCGGGCACGCGGCGGTGGCGATCGCGTTGATCGAGGCGGGCGCGGACGTGGATCACCTGTGCCCGAAGGAGCCGGGGGGCTATACGCCGCTGCACCGCTGCGCGACGGCGGGGGAGGCGATGGACGGCGTTGCAGATCGGTTGCGCCAGGCCGGGGCGGATCCGACGCTGCGTGACCCACGGTTTGAGAAGACGGCCGCGGACCTCTCCGTGTAGCGGGTGAGGCTTCGCGTCACCCGCTACACGCCAACGCCTCGATCGCGTTGTCCATCTGCGGCGCGAGGCGTGACCAGGCGAAGCGCTCCGCGGTACATGAGGTGCGATCGATGCTCTTGTTTGTTAACGCCCGTTTGACCGCGTCGGCGACACCTCCGGGGGTTTGATCGTGATACACCGCCGCGTCGCCCCACACCTCGGGGTAGGCCAGCGCATCGGGCAGCACCGCCGCGCACCCGGCGCTCACCGCCTCGGCCACCGCGATGCCGAAGAACTCGTGCCGGCTGGTGGAGACCACGGCATCCGCCTCGCGCAATGCGTCTTCATACGCCACGCGCGTCGGCTGGTACCCCCAGCGCACGATACGGTCCGCGAAGCGCTCCTCTGCTTTTGCAAAGCATTTCGGCGCTTCCGCGAATTGCTCGCCGACGACACTTAGCCGGAACGCGACGCCGCGCTGCACCAGCACGTCCAGCGCCTCGAAGAACAGCTCCGGCCCCTTGTCGTATTCCCACCGCGCCGCCCACAGCAGCAGCGGCGGCCCGTCACGCTTAACCGGCTTAGGCGCCGCGCCGATCGGATTAATCCCCGGGTAGTGCACCGACGACGCGGCGCGGATCGCTTCGACGGCCACGGGCATCGGGTAGTCCGGCATGCTTTGCAACAGGTCGCCGAGTGCATCCAAAAAACGATCGCGGTTGTAGGCCGAGTTCCACCAGACACAGGGCGGGGGTTGTTGCCCCGATCTCGGGTGCGACGCGATCGCGGCCAGCGCACTGGTCGTGTTGGTCAGCCCGAAGTGCACATCGCGTTGCTCTCTGTGGCGGGTCGGGTAGGTGAGCTGGTTCTCGTGGAAGTAGACCGCCGCCGGAAGCTTGGCCGCAGCGGGGCACAAGCCCCGTAGCGCCGCGAGGTCGAGCATCGAGGTGCACCACAGCGCGTCCCAGGGTTCGCCTTGCTGTGCCAAGGCCTGGATCTGCCGGGCCAGCTCGATCGGTGCCTGGCGAACACGCCACTTGAAATGCCTGGCCGGCAGCGACAGCGCCTCGAACGTGTGCCGGCTGTGGCCCTGCCAACCGCTGAGCAGCGCGCGGTGGCTCGCCGCGTCATAAGGCTGCAGTGCGAGGATGTGCATGGCTAGAGCGTACCTTTCTGCCGGCACTAGAGCATCGGCTCGACCAGCGAAGTGACGCCCAGCACAAGGAGCAGCGCGATCATCGCCCAACGCAGCTGCCGCTTGGGGATGCGGTGGCCCAGCCACAAGCCCGCCGCGGTGCCCAGCATCGCGATCGGCAGGGTTAACGCCCCGATCCCAGCCATCTTGAGCTGTGTGGCCGGCTCAAACATCATCACGAGCACGACGATCTGGATCGGCATGACAAACCAGAAGCTCGCCCACAAGAACAGCCGGGCCTGCTTGGCCGGCCAGTCGTGCGCGACAACCCACAGCACCAGCGGCGGCCCGCCCATGCCCACGGCCCCCGCGGTCACGCCGCCGGTGAAACCCGCCAGCCAGCCCCAGCCCTGTGCGAGTTGCTCCCTTGGCTTGATGCGCAGGCCAAGCTGCAGCCCCAGCGCGACTAAGATCATCGCGCCCACGGCCTGCTTGACGATGTCGGTGCTTGAGTTGGCCAGTACCCACAGCAGCGCAAAGCCGGGCACGTACCCGATCAGCCGAGCGATCCCGACGGGCCAGAGCACCAGCCGCCACGGGATCTCTTTTCGGTAATGCCAGAGCTTGACGGTGAGTTGAGCGATGACCGCGCCAGACATCAGCGCGAGGATCGGGCCCATCTCCATGCCGGCCCACAGGAGCATCGGCAAGATGATCATGCCGGCACCGAACCCGATCGACGCCTGCACGACCGCCGCGATAAGGATGGCAAGCACGGCCAGGATGAGTTGCGTAGTATCCAAGCTGGCCACAGGGTAGGGATAGATGATCGCTGCGTTATCTTTTTAGCTGCTACGTGTCTCTGGGGTGTCGGAGCGCAGCCCTGACCGCTCGCCGCGGAGGCGCCAACAAATCGGACAGCACCACCCGCTACCCCTATTTCCACTTGATATTGCAGCCCATTGAGGGGATCTGCTCGAGGGTGACGGCCTGGCCTGCCAGGACTTGGTCCAGCGCTGCGCGCAGGTCTTGGCCGTTGGCCTGGCCGTCGCGGTCGTCGTACTGGCCCGAGGCGACACGGTGCGGGCGCGTATCGTCGAGTTGACCGCGGTAGGCCAGCGCGTGTGCGCTATCGAACAGGAAGAAGTCCGGCGTGCACGCCGCGGAGTAGGCCTTGGCCACCGATTGATCCGGGTCCGACACGTAAGGGAACGAGTACCCGCGCAGACCGATCTCTTCCTTCATCTTCTGCGGCGAGTCATCGGGGTAGTTCTCGATGTCGTTGCTCTGGATCGCGACGACGCCGACCCGATCCCCGTAGTCCTTGCCGATGCGTGCCAGCTCCGGCGCGACGTGCTTGACGTACGGGCAGTGGTTGCAGATGAACATCACGAGCAGCGGCTTGCCGGCGAACTGCTGCCGCGTCACGGTATTGCCATCGGGGTCCGGCAGCGCGAAATCAGGGGCGGTGGTGCCGAGTGGGATCATGGTCGAGGGCGTCAGGGCCATTGTGGATTCCTTTTATTACTCGTAAGTGATCTTCCGTTGTCTTTGTTAGTCTAGTCATACCGGGATTGTCCGACCCAAGCTGATCGTAAAGAAATCTCTCTATGGACCTCTGGACCAACCTCTTTGACCTGATCGTGCTGCTGACGGTGGCGATGGTGCTTGGGGTCATTGCCGAGCGGCTCAAGCAGTCGGCGGTGGTCGGGTACATGGTCGCGGGGGTGATCGTCGGGTCCAGCGGCGGGGCGCTCTCGGACAAGTCCAATGTCGAGACGCTGGCGAACCTCGGCGTCATCCTCCTGATGTTCACGATCGGGCTGGAGTTCAACTGGTCCAGGCTCAAGCGGCTGGGCCTGACCGCGTTGTCGTCGGGCGCGATGCAGATCGGGCTGACGATCGTGGTGGCGATGTCGATCGGGCTGGCGTTTTTGCCTTGGAAAGGCGCGTTCGCGATCGCGGCGGCGTTGGCGATGTCGTCGACGGCGGTGGTGCTGCCGGTCTTGCAGAAGCGAGCCGAGGCCGATTCGGTCCACGGGCGGTTTGCGCTCGGCGTGCTGCTGGTGCAGGACCTGGCGGTGGTGCCGATGGTGCTGATCGTCGGCGCGCTGGGCACGGTGGCCGGCGAGGACCCCAAGGGCGGGCTGGATATCGTCCTGGGCACGTTGCAGGGCTTCGGCGTGGTGGGCCTGTTCGTGCTGGGCTTCTTCTTGTTCAGTGTCTATGTGCTGCCCTGGCTGGTGCGCTTTGCGGTGCCCACGCGCAACCGCGACGTTCTGACGCTCTTCGCGTTCCTCATGGCGATGGGCTCGGCCTGGTTGGCGCAGAAAGTCGGGATCTCCCCGGCACTGGGCGCCCTGCTCGCCGCGATCTTCCTGGGCGAGTCGATCATCGCCCCGCAGCTGCGCAGCGACGTCAACCCGCTCAAGACCGTGTTCGTCACACTGTTCTTCTCGGCCATCGGGATGTACCTGGACGTGAAGTGGTTCATCACGGATTTCGCGTGGGTGTATGTGCTCGTGCTGACCTTGATGATCGTGGTTATCAAGCCGACGGTCGTGACGGCCGTTGGCCTGATCATGAAGCTGACGCCGAGGAGCGCGGTGGCGGCGGGTTGCTCGATGGCGCAGGTGGGTCTGTTCTCGTTCGTGCTCGCACAGATCGCTTTGCAGGGCAGGATCATTGAGCAGATTCATTTCGATATGGTCGTCGCGGCGACGATCCTGACGCTGTTCTTGACGCCGTACACCGTGCAACTCGGTCGTCCGCTGGGCAGCCGGTTCGACACATTCCTGCGCAAGCGCGGCTTGTCCCGCGCACGGATCGGGCAGGAGCCCGTTGCCCAGGCCTTGGCCAAGGGGCATATCGTCGTCGTGGGCTATGGCCCGGCCGGTCGCGAGGTCGTGGAAGAGGCGCGAAACCAATCCCTGCCCGCCATCGTGCTGGACCTCAACCCGGCCTCGGTCATCGAAGCGCGCAAGCTCGGGCTGGAGGCCTACGTCGGCGACGCGTCCCAGCCCGCGATCCTCAAGCTCGCCCGTCTCGAAGATTCCAGCGCGATCGTCATCACCCTGCCTGACCACCGCCTGACCACGGCGATCATCGTTGAGGCCCGCGACCAGTGCCACGACGCGAAGATCATCGCCCGCTCCCGCTACCACCGCTACTTCAACCTGCTCGAAGGCGCCGGCGCGAACATCGTCGTGGACGAAGAACGCCAGGTCGGCCGACGCCTGAGCGAATACATCCAGGCGACCAGCGGCAAGAGCGAGTCGGAGGAAATCGAACAGGCAAAAGAAAAGCCGCGCGAGCAAGGCGCGGCGTCGTAAAGCTCCTGGCTTCCGCCCGGGGCTTTGATCGTTTAGGCCGTCAGTGCTTCACGACATCTTTCGAGCAGTTCCGTGCCTTTGCGGACGCCGCCGACCTTGTCTTCTTTGCCTTCGTACTCGACGCCGACGTAGCCGCGGTAGCCGTGGGCGAGCACGATGCGCATCATACGCATGAAGTCGGTGCGCTTGTGCGAGCCGTCCGCGTTGAACTCGTGGCACTTGGCGCTCACTGCCTTGGCGTACGGCATCATCTCGTGCACGCCCAGGTAGTTGTTGTACTTGCCGAAGTTACCAAAGTCCGGCAGCGTGCCACACTCGGGCAGGCCGACCTCGTCCATCACTTCCGCCAGCCACTTGCCGTTGGACGACAGGCCGCCGTGGTTCTCGACGATGACGTTGATTCCAAAGCCGCGCGCGAACTCGGTGAGCTGATGCAGGCCATCCGCGGCGAGCTTGACCTGTTCGTCGTAGCTGCCCTTGCTGCCCGCGTTGACGCGGATGGCCTGCCCGCCGAGCAGCTTGCTGGCGACGACCCACTTCATGTGGTTCTCGACAGTCTTCTTGCGCTCGGCGGCGTCGGGGTGTCCGATCTGGCCCTCGCCGTCGACCATGATGAGCAGGGTCTTGACGCCGTGGTCGTCGCAGCGCTCTTTCATCTCGCGCAGGTAGCCGAAGTCGGTGGCCTTGTCCTTGAAGAACTGGTTGACCCACTCGACCGCGTCGAGGTTGTACTCCTCACGGATGAACTTGCCGAAGTCGCGGTTGTCTACCTTTTTGTCCCAGAAGAGCTTGTTGAGCGACCACTGGGCGACACTGATCTCGAAGAGCGGCTTGCCATAGGGCGCGGCGAATTTCGCGTCGGTAGTGGGTTCGGGGAAGGCGGGCTTGTTGTCAGCGTGGTTGTCGGCGTTGGCCTGTGTGGGCGCGAGCGATGCGGCTGTCGCGGCGGTGACGGCAGAGGCGGCAAGGAACTGTCGGCGGGTCGTGGGCGGCATAGGGACTCCTTAATATAGACAACGCGATTTCGTGTACTGAAGCGTCACATCATCATACGTCAGGCAGGGCAGATCGGCTGTTTTTCGTACCAATCCATCTCGCCGGGCAGCCCGCAGTTGGCGAACTCGATGTGGATGACCCGGCGGTGCTTGGGCGACTTGGCGGTGCTGGAGGCGTGCAGGCAGAGCGGGCGCATGAGCAGCAGGCCGCCGCGCGGAACGAGGCAGACCTGCTCGCCGAACAGCTCTTTGGCCTCGATGGTTTCGTCGGGGTTGAGCCTGCCGCGGGTGTGGCTCCCTGGCGAGCAGCGGAGCGGCCCGTTGTTGAGCCCGCAGTCGTCGAGGTGGATCCGCACGGCCAGCACCTGGCTGAGCACCTCGGCGCTTGCGCGGGTGTGCGGCACGCCGTCTTTCACAGAGGTTGGCCCAAAGCCGGGGTGGTCGACGCGTTCCTCGATCGCGATGGCCTGATCCTGGTGCCAGCCGACGTGCCAGTTCGAGCCCTTGATCTTGTCGAAGAGGATCGCTCGGACGGCGAAGGCCTCGGGTCCGAGGATCGCTTCAACGTGCGCCGCGATAACGGGCTTGGTGATTAGCGAACGGGTTAGCGGGACCCGTTCAAACAGGTTTCGCATGCCGTGGCTGGCGGGCCTTACTGCCTGAATCGCTCCGATCAGTTCATCGATATGGCGAGTCTCGAGGGCGCGGTCGACCACCGCGAACCCGTCGCCTTGCACTTGGGCGATGGTGTTTTCGTCTACCCAATTCATTTGGGCCTTAGAAGTTCAGCGTCCGGTTTTCGGTTGCTAGTGTTGCTTCGTGGACCGCTTCGCTGAGCGTCGGGTGGGCGTGGACGGTGTTGATGATTTCTTCTGCCGTGGCTTCGAGGCGTCGTGCCAGGCCCATCTCGGCGATGAGTTCGGTGACGTTTTCGCCGACCATGTGGCAGCCGAGGACCTCGCCGTGCTGCTTGCCGGTGATCATCTTGACGAAGCCGTCGGTCTCGCCGAGCGCTTGTGCTTTGCCGCTGGCCAGGAAGGGGAAGGTGCCGACGTTGTAGTCGAGCCCCTGGTCCTTGCAGGCTGCTTCCGTCAGGCCGATCGACGCGACCTGCGGGTGGCAGTAGGTGCAGCCGGGGATGGAGCCGTAGTCCATGTCGGGTGCATCGTGGCCGGCCATACGTTCGACGCAGACGACGGCTTCTTCGGACGCGACGTGTGCCAGCCACGGCGGGCCGATGACGTCGCCGACGGCGTAGATACCTTTGACGGAAGTCTCGTAGGTCGCGCCTTCTTTGCGGTAGTCGACCTTGATGTGGTCTTTGAACAGTTCGACACCGAGTTTCTCGGCGAGCAGGCCGTTGTATCGCCCGCGGACGCCGATCGCGACGAGGACTTTGTCGGCTTCGATGGTCTCGGTTTTTTCATCGTCGCCGACCTTCGCGATGGTGGCCTTGACGCCGGCGTTGGTCACTTCGATCGACTTGGTGATGTGGCCGGTCTTGATATTGATGCCTTGTTTCGTAAAGGCTTTCTGCACGGCCTTGGAGGAGTCGGCGTCTTCGATGGGCATGACACGGTCCTGCATCTCGATGACGGTGCACTCGGTGCCGAAGGCGTTGTAGAAGTAGGCGAACTCCATGCCGATTGCGCCGCTGCCGACGATGAGCAGCTTCTCGGGCTGATCGGTGAGCGTCATCGCTTGCTTCGCGGCGATGACCTTGTCGCCGTCGAAAGGCGTGCCGGGGAGTTCGCGGGGCACTGCACCGGTGGCGATCAAGATGTTCTTGGCCTTGAGCGTCGCGGTGGCTTCGCCGGCGTGTTCGGTGTCGTCCTTATCGAAGACCTGGACCTTGCCGGGGGCGGGGATGTAGGCGTGCCCCTCGAAGTGGGTGATCTTGTTCTTCTTGAAGAGCATGCCAACGCCCTTGTTGAGCTGTGCCGCGACGCCACGCGATCGGCCGATGACTTTCTCCCAGTTGTGGCTGACGTTCTCGGCGGTGATGCCCCACTTGTCGGCGTCGTGGCTGAGCTTGGAATAGAACTCGGCGCCGGCGAGCAGGGCCTTGGTCGGGATGCAGCCCCAGTTCAGGCAGACCCCGCCGAGCTTGTCGCGCTCGACGCAGGCGACGTTCATCCCCAGCTGAGCGGCGCGGATGGCGCCGACGTAGCCGCCGGGGCCGCCGCCGATGACGACGAGATCGAAGGTTTGTTCGTTGTTGTCGGCCATGGCCGGCTCCTTGCGTTTCATCTTGCGAAAGAGGGGTATTGTAGCGGTTTGGGAGCAGCTCAGCCGTGGGCCGATTTGCCGCAGAGGGCGGGCCTATCTATAAACCATGCCCCAAGAACAGGGGCGATTGACCAGGCTTTGAGCCAGTAAAAGAACTTTTAACGAGGCATACTGTGACCACCGCACTCAAACTCGCCGTCATCCCCGGCGACGGCACCGGACAAGAAGTAACCGACCAGGCCCTGCGCATCCTGGACGCCGCCGCACCCAAGCACGGCATCACGGTCGATGCGACGCCCTTCGGCTACGGCGGGGAGCACTACCTCAAGACCGGCGAGGTGATCACCGACGAGCAGGTCGATGAGCTGCGCGGCTTCGACGCGATCATGCTCGGTGCGGTCGGCCACCCGGGCGTGAAGCCCGGCATCCTCGAGAAGGGCCTGCTCCTCAAGCTCCGGTTCCAACTGGATCAATACATCAACCTGCGGCCGGTGAAGCTGTACCCGGGTGTCGATACGCCGTTGGCGGGCAAGACACCCGACGACATCGACTTCGTCTGCGTGCGCGAGAATACGGAAGACCTGTACTGCGGCAACGGCGGACGCGCCAGGGTTGGGACGCCACAAGAGATCAGCACGCAGGAGATGATCGCGACGCGCTTCGGCGTCGAACGCTGCGTGCGCTACGCGTTCGAGCTCGCCAAGACCCGCACCCGCAAGCACCTCACCCTGGTCCATAAGACGAATGTGCTGACCCATTGCGGCGGGACATGGTTCGACACGTTCACCGAGGTTGCCAGTGAGTATCCCGACATCGAAACCGCGTACCACCACGTTGATGCGTGCTGCATGTACATGGCGACCAAGCCGGAGGTGTACGACACCATCGTCGTGCCCAACATGTTCGGCGACATTATCACCGACCTAGGCGCCGCGGTGGCGGGGGGCATGGGCATCGCTGCGTCGGGCAACCTGAACCCGGACCCGAGCGCGAACAGCGTGAGCATGTTCGAGCCGGTGCACGGCAGCTCGCCGGACATCGCGGGCCAGAACAAGGCCAACCCGCTGGCGGCGATCGACTCGCTGGCGATGCTGCTGCGTGAGACGGGCCGTGTGAAATCACAGGACGCGCTGATTGCTGCAGGCGATCAGGTGGCCGCCGCCGTGCAGGCCGTGACGCCCCAATTCACCGGCAAACGCCTGGACCGCAGCGGTTACGGGACGGACGAGATCGGCATGATGGTGCTTGATGCGCTGGGTTATTGATCCGAGCTCGAAGCGTCAGCGAGTGACCCGAATTGGAGTTGTACGGTCACTCGCTGACGCTTCGTGCTCGGACAAACCGGGTCACTCCGAAGATGATGTTGTAAGCTCGGTTTTGATGAGTACCCGGCACGGCTGGTCGGTGAAGCCTTCAATGACCTGGTCGAGTTCGACACCGAGTAGCGATGTGTTGGCGTTTTCTTTTGCTGTGATGATGACGGTGTAGTGCGGCACCGCGTCCTTGCCGGGCTTCTTCTCGATCGTGCTGAGGCTGACACCCTCGCGTTCGTCGACGACTTCCTGGATCTCGGCCATCAGGTCCTCGTTGATGTCCGGCTTGGGCAGCGAGTCGTAGAGGAAGTAGATCAGCGGGATGGACAGGATCACCGCGCCGACGGTCAGGCCCATGATGGCGTGGCGGGTCCATCGTTTTTCGCGCGCGTGCAGGTGCTGGGCCTGCATGCCGACGGCGAAGAGCGCGGCGGCGGCGCCGAGGACGATGGCGATGATGTTGGTGAAGAAGAGCATCGCCGCGCCGGCGGAGGTGACCAGGTCGCCGTGCGCGAGCGCGACGCCGGAGGTCGCGATGGGCGGGACGAGGGCGGCGGCGATGGCAACACCCGGCAGCGCGCCTAAAAGGTTCGGGCGTGCGGTCGCGTATGCCGCGGCGATGCCGGAGATCAGTGCGACGGCCAGGTCCAGCGCGTTGGGCTTGCCCCGGCTGAGCATCTCGCCGGTGAGGCCCGCGTGCGGGATGATCATGCCCATCAGCATCGCCAGCAGCAGCGCGACCAGGAACCCCAGCAGCACGGACTTGCTGGCATTGCGCATCAAGAACCCGTTGCCCTGCACGACGGCCAGGCCGCAGCCGATCAGCGGCGTCATCAGCGGCGCGACGAGCATCGCGCCGATCACCACGGCGGTAGAGTTCTGCATCAGCCCGAGCGTCGCGATCGCGGTGGACAGGCAGATCAGCGCGATGAAGTCGACGTTCCACTGGCTGGCGTTCTGCACCCGCTCGACGAGGGACACGCGGTCCTCGCGTTCGAGCTGCGGGATGCCGCGGCTAAAGAGCTGGCGGACGCGCTCGGCGGTGGCGGTCATCAGCGGCTTGGGCTGGCGGACGACCCCGAGCGTCAGGCCCGTCTCGTCGTTGAGCACCTCGTTGGGGATCATCGAGAACAGGGCCTTGCGGGCGTGCCACTGGTTCGCCGCGCCGATGAGGACCAGTTCGTAAGACCCTCGCTCGACGGTGCGCGACAGGCCCTTGCGGAAGTCCTTAGCGATCTCGACGACCGGCCGGACCTTGTGCTCGCTGGGCTTGTCGCCGACCGCGCGCTTGATCGCCTTGTCCAGCAGTCTTCGGCCGACCATTTCGGCTTCGGGGCCGATGGCTGGCTCGATGTACAGCGCGTCGACCCCCGCGGGCCCGGCCTCGTCGATCGCGCAGGTCGGGTCGGGCAGCTGCGTGATCTTGCTGGCCAGCTTGATCGCCTCGGTCGCGTGCGGCCCGCCAGACGTCGGGACCAGGATGCGCTGGCAGCGAGCGCCGGTCGTCTCCAACCCCAGCCGGAGCAGCAGCACCATGCACGCCGCCTCGCGGAACAGCTTCACCGGCAGGGCTTCTTCGTCACCCTTTGCTTTCGCGTGCTTGGCGAGGACCAGCAGCTTCGTGCCGTGCTCGGCGATCGCTGCCAACAGCGCGTCACCCACCGCGTCGCCGCTGGTCTTCACCGCGAGGACCTCGACCTTCGGGCACGGCTCCGGCTCGTCGTCGGGGTGGTCCTCGGCCTCGACGTGCGCCGCGGCCATGCGCGCGTGGCTGTCGGTGTAGTCGCTCACCGCTGCACGGACGGAGGGGAGTGGCTCGGCGTCCTCGGCCGCGTCCTTGCTTATGGGCAATAGGGCGACGATGTCCTCGCCGCGCGCCCGCGCGCACTGCCACGCCCAGCCGACCATCGCCGACGCCTCGGACTGACTCGTTATCACGACCGCCACCGCCATGGGGATAGGGTAACGCGCGATCAGGCGGCTGGCGGTGTCTTTGGCGTTGTCGGCGCTGCTGCGCGCTGTGCATAGCGAATAAAGCCCAGCGCGATCATCGCGATGGCCAGCAGTTGATAGCCCGTCAAGCCGGCGATTAGTGTCGGCGTGTCGCGGATGAATTCGTGCACGAAGCGGAACATGCCGTAGGCGATGAGGTAGAGGTGGAAGAGCTGGCCGGGCTGGAGGCGTTTGCGGACCATGATGGCGGAGACTGTCAAGGCGATTACGTTGAACAGCAGTTCGGTGATCGCGGCGGGGTAGTAGCTGCCGGTCGCGTCGGCGGATGCCCACCACGCGGGCTCGCAGGCGACGCCCTTGCAGCAGCCGTGCATCAGGCAGCCGATGCGCCCGAGGATGAGCCCGGCCGGGACCGCGAGCGCGAAGGTATCGCCGGTCGGCTGGTGGTAGCCGATGATTTTTTTACCGATCTCGACGCCCGCGTACCCGCCGAGCAGTGCGCCGGTGACGGTCTTGCCGACCAGCAGCTGCTGCCAGAACGTGCCGCGGTTCCAGATCGCTGGCCCCTCGGCAAAGAGGTAGCCGAGCTTCGCGCCGACGACCAGGCCGACGACCCCGCCGGCCAGCGCGACGGTGAGTTCAGGCCGGCCGTTCATGCGCTTGATCCAGAGCAGACCGCCGACGACAAAGCCGACGACGAGCATCATCCCGTAGCCCGGGCTCCAGAAGATGTGGCTGCTGCTTGCGATCATGGCTTGGTGTATGGGATGAATGGCTTGTGGCTCGGGCTCCTTCTCCCTTTCAAGGAGAAGGCCGGGGATGAGGGTGGGGCGTGTAACAAACCAAGGCTTGTTCATTATTCCGTTGTCTGCATGACGCTGGACCCTCACCCCAACCCTCTCCCTGGAAGGGAGAGGGAGTCGAGGCAATCGCTTTACCGCATCGCGTAGTGCCGGCAGAACGATTCGAGCGAGCCGCCCTCGCCGACGACGTGTACGCAGCAGCGGTCGATGCGGTGCTGATCGTATGTCCACGCGTCCATGAACGGCTTGATGAACAGGCGCAACACATCGTCAGGCCCGATCTCCAATTGCTTGAGCACCTCGCCCAGCGGCTCGCTCTCGCAACCACACTTGCTCAGGTCTTCGAGGTTGAAATCGATCCGGTCTTTCAGGAAGCCCTGCATCGATTTGAAGTCAACGAGGCGCGAGACGGGCAGGGCCGTGTCGCCGCGGCGGAGCAGGTAGCCGACGGTGTGGCAGTTCGGGTCGCCGCAGGGCAGGGGTGTGAAGTCGTTTTCGCTGAGCAGGTGGTTGGATTGATCGATCAGCCCGAGGGCGATGTCCGCGACGGAGAGGCGCTGTGTCGGCGGGTGTTGCTTGTGTTCGGGCGTTGTTGATGCGCTGCCGTTGACCGTGAGGTTGACGCCCTCGTACGCCCGGCCGGAGCCGAACATCGGCTGGAAGGTGATGCCGCGGATCGCGGGGTGTTTGATCGCCAGGCGAAGTGTTTCGCCGAGCTGATCGGCGTTGTGCCCGTCTACGGTCATCGCGAGCGTGACGGGGATGCCCAGATCTCCGCAGCGATCGAGCACGCGCGAGCGTAGCGCGCGGAGGTCTTTGCCGCGAAGTTCGATCTGGCCGGCTTCCTGCGGGCCGTCGTACTGCAGGTAGACCTCGAACTTTTTCAGGTCGCGGCGGAGCTCGCCGAGCTGCTCAACGAACCCGGGTTCGGCGGCGAGGCGCACGCCGTTGGTGTTCAGCAGCACGTAGCCGATGTCGCTGTGCTGTAGCGCCCAGCGCATCACGTCAAAGAACCGGGGGTGGATGGTGGGCTCGCCGCCGGACAGCTGGAGGATGTCGATCATGCCCTTGCGGTCGATGACGGACTGGATGCGCTGCTGGATGTCTTCGACCGGCAGGGCGGTGGCGTCGCTTTCCTGCGGGCTGTCGGCGTAGCAGGTCGGGCAACTGAGGTTGCAGCTCTCGACGATCTCGATCAGCGCGATGCAGGTGGAGCTGTGCTCGACGATGCCCGCGTTGTGGCCAACTGGGGCCGGTGTGCAGCACGCGCCGGCCGAGCAGTTGCAGCCGGTGGTTGGTTGCGTGTCCGCGCCGTGGGAGAGGTGGTAGAAGCGGTCGTCGGTGGAAAGGGTGGCCTCGAAGTGGCCGTGCGCAGCGCAGTGTTTTTTCATGACGACTTGTTTGCCGCGCTGGACAACCTCGGCGTCGATCTGTTCTTTGCAGACCGGGCACAGGCTGGTGGTGTGCTTGAGGTGCCGGTCGGCCGAGGTGTCGAGGGTGGTCAGTTGCATGGTTGTTTCCCGGAAGGTCAATGGAAGTTGAGTGAGTTGAGCGCGATCGCGCACCCGCCGAACGCGGCGAAGCCCATCAGCGCCGCCTGTGCGAGCCAGAGCACGACGCCCGCCCCGGCGTACTGGTCGCGCTTGCCCGCGCTGCCCGGCTTGGGGTGGTGGTAAGCCATTCGCTTGCAAACCGAGCCGGTTTTGATCACGGTCACCGGCAGCAGGATCAGGATCGCCAGCGGCATGGTGATCAGGCTGAGCATCGGGACGATCGAGCAGACGAAGACCACGATCCCCGGCCAGAGGATGTGCCAAACGACTTCGCCCGAGCTGATCGGCGGGGGGACCGGCTTGCGCGACAACAGGTCGGCGACAAAGCTCTCGCCACACTCGGGGCAGGTCGATCGCCGGCCGGGGTCCCAGTCGGAGGTCGGCCCAACGTTGTAGCCACAGCGCGGGCAGTCCAGCCGGGGGGCGTCGGGGTCGGGATGGTTGTTTAGGGTGTTCACGGTTATTTAAGTAAGCATAAACTTACAATATAAAATTCCTCGTGGGTGTCAAGGTTTTTTTTGCTGATGCTTGGGTGGGGCGGTGATTCACTCTGTTTTGGGCCCGAGAAAGGAACGATCCAGCGTGGCCCACTCCTGCGGGTCCATTGTCCACAGGCTGTAGAGCGCCACGCCGCGGTAGTGACCGGGCGGGCCGGCTTGATCGAGGCCGGCGTGGATGCCGTGTAGCGCGTTGCTCAGGTTCTCGACGTCCGGGTGGTGGTAGCCCACATCGGTGTCTTCGTAGCAGGGCAGGCCCAGCAATAGCGGCGTGCCTTCGGACCAGTCGATGACCTGCCGCGTCCACTTCGCCATCAGCGCGGCGTAGGGTTTTTCAAACGGGATCGAGGTGTCGTACATCATGACCGCCAGGTGGTCGCAGCGGCGAGCGACCCCGCGGAAGTAAGCCTCGTCCCAGTGCACCTCGGAGCTCGGCTGCCAGCGTGTCGGCGGCGGGTAGGCCGCGACGGACAGGACGGCGTCCTCGGGCAGCGCTTGTTTGAGTTCTTCCAATAACAGCAAGCAGTCCGGGTCGCCGCTGGGCCAGGGCTCGATGTTGAGTTGGACGCCGGCAAGCCGGGGGTGGTCGTCTAGCAGCGTGATGATCGATTGGATGAAGGCCGCGCGCCACTTCGCGCTTCCGGGGTGGCAGTGCAGCTCGAACACGCCGCCGACCCATGGGATGACGCGTTGGTTGTTCTGCTCCGCGATATCGAGGAAGCGCGCGAGCTGCGCGTCGTCTCTGCCGGGCAACACCCCGCTAGGCCGGGTCGGCGTCAGGTGCGGGAAGAGGTCGACGATCCCACGTTGGGCGAGCGCGCTGAGTTCGGCCTCGATGTAGCCAGCGTCGCGGTATTGATCGCGCAGGTGCTCGCGTTTGTTGTCGGTAAACCAGGCGTCGTCGCCGAGCCAGCGGTGGCTCATCCAGATGCCGTTTGCGGACCGGTCGTGTCGGCCGTCGGTGATTTGCATGCCGGGCGACCACAGGGCGTAGCCGAGCAGTGGCAGGGCGACCGCGATCGCCAGGGCGACGAGCCATCGTTTGCACCGGCGTCGGCAGGGGATGATCCGCATCGCGCCATCATAAACGAGCGGTTACCTCAGCAGGTCCGGCCCTTGCCGCTGCGTTTGGCTTGGTAGAGGCGTTGGTCGGCGAGCTTGATGAGGGCGGGGGCGTCGCTGACGTTGTCGGCGGCGAGTGACGCGACCCCGGCGGACAGGTCGGCGTTGAGGTTCGCTCGGCCCAGCAGCGAGGCGGCCTGCTGGCGGAAGAGCATGCGGATCGAATTGGACAACTCGATCGCGCGTTGGCGGTCGCAGCCGGGCATGAGCACGACGAACTCGTCGCCGCCGAGACGGACGGTCATGTCGTCGTGCCGGGTGCACGCTTTGAGCAGGCCTGCGGTGAGGACGAGCAGCTCGTCGCCCACGTCGTGGCCGAGCTGGTCGTTGACCTGCTTGAACCCGTCCATGTCGATGACCATGGCCGAGACGTCGGTGTTGGATTCTTCTGCGGCTTCGATGAGCCTGGGCAGCTGCTCGTCGAGGAAGCGTCGGTTTCCCAGCTCGGTCAAGGGATCGCGGAGCGCGAGTCGGCGGAGCTGTTCGGTTGAGCGTTTGGTCTCTTCCTTGACACGCTTGTCGATGGTTTGGCGGAGCTGGCGGGCCTCCCGGCCGTCACGGATGGCGACCGTGGTGACGCGGTGCATCGCGCGTGCGATGCGGCCGGCCTCGTCGCGCCGGGTCAGGGGCAACTCGCTGAGGTCGGTGATGTGGCGTCGCTCGGCGACCTTGTCGATCTGTTTGACCAGCCGGTCATAGGGCGAGGCGATCCACCACTGGCCGATGAGGATGAGCGCCGAGCCGGAGACCAGGAACCCGGCCATCGCGAGGATCTCGCTGGGGACCTGCCGGCCCAGGACGACGGAGTTGTTGAGTCTGGCGCTGACGAGGTGGACAAGGATGCCGACGAAGACGCCGGCGACAACCATGAGGGCGACCTTGGAGCGCATGGGGGCGTCGTCGAAGCGGTGGGTGCGGGCGTGTTCGGCCTCTGACCGCTTGTGCGTGACGTCGTGCGTCGGTGTGGTGGGTGAATGAGACATCGGGCCCCCTGAGGCGTACCGGGATCGTGTGCCTGTTGGTGGGCAGTCGTGGACCGCCGTTGGTACCAGAAACATCCAATTCAGGACCGCGAGGGGCTAACCGTGTTTTGTAAATTTGTTTCCGCTGTGCCGGTTGTAGGGGTTGCGGGAATGGGGGAGGTTTGTCCAGTTGGAAGCGCTACGCTGGCTTAGTTTGGGGAGGGGTTAGAATTGATGCGATGCAGCAAGACCAATCAGAACGATCGCGCGGTGTCGTTACGGTGCGTGTTGCTTGCTACGTGTTGTCGACGATGATTTTTGCGCTGCTTGTGCTGGCCGGGATCATGGTTGTGATGTCACTTGGGCCGGAACCGGGTGACAATATGATTCTGATGGGGCTGCCAATGCTCGCAGTGCCTCAAACGATTTTGTGCATTTTACTTTTGGCTTTGGTGCAATGGATGGGGCGCTCGATGCCGAAGGCTGAACGATGGGTTTTTACCACTCTGAGCATGAGTTTCTTGTGCTTTTTTATGGCGGTTTGGATCTTTGGCTAGACAGGCAGATCGACGCGCTCGATCGCGGTGGCGAGGCCGGAACCGGGCTCGGCGGTGATCAGGATGCCGCGGGCTCTTGGGTTGCCGTCGGCACAGTCGAAGGCGGCGGGCATGGATGTGGTGAGGTGCTTGACGACGCGGTCGGCGCGTCGGCCCAGGACCGAGTCGTACGGGCCGGTCATGCCCAGGTCCGTGATGTAGGCGGTCGAGCCCCGGCCGACCCACGGCTCGCCCGGGATCGAGATGTCCTCGGTGTTGGGCTTGGGCAGGAGGCGTTCGTCGGCGGTGGGGATATGCGTGTGCGTGCCGAAGACGCAGGCGACCTTGCCGTTGAGGTGCCAGCCCATCGCGACTTTCTCGCTAGTTGCCTCGGCGTGTATCTCAACGATCGTGATCGTATTTTCTTTGGCGGGCTGATTGGCCAGCAGTTCGTCGATGGCCTTGAACGCATCGCTGCCCCGCATGTTGTTGATAAACAGTTGGCCGATGAGGGTGACGACGCGGATCGCGCAGGGCTTGCCCTGATCGTCGTTGGCTTGCAAATGCATGACGCCTTTGCCGCGGGCCTTGGCCGGCAGGTTCAGCGGGCGGATGAGGTCGGTGGCGGTGTCGAGTGTGGCGTAGATCTGGTTCTTGCGGAAGGCGTGGTCGCCGAGGGTCATGCCATCGATGCCGGCCTCTTTGAGCTTGTTGTAGAGGGTTGGGGTGAGCCCCGAGCCGTCGGCGGCGTTTTCCGCGTTGGCGAGGACGACGTGCGCGCCGTGGGATTGACGCAGGGTGGACGCGGCGGCGATGGCGGCTTGCCGGCCGGCGGTGCCGACGATGTCGCCGAGGATCGCGATTTTGATAGGCATGGGTTCAGGGTAGCGTTAGCCGGCGGGCTTGTCCCGGCGATGGGTTTGATTGCGATGCCAACCGACAACGCGGCCGACCTATCGGCGGGACAAGCCCGCCGGCTAAGCGAGGCAGTTGTGCTATCTTTACCGCTATGCGCTGCCCGTTCTGCGATATCGACAAGGACAAGGTGATCGATTCACGCGCCACCGACGGCGGGCGATCGATCCGTCGGCGTCGGCAGTGCCTGTCTTGTAACAAGCGGTTTACGACCTACGAGACCGTCGAGGAGAAGGTCAGCCTGCAGGTCGTTAAGAAGGACGACAGCCGGGTGCCCTACTCCAAGGACAAGGTCATCGCCGGCGTCGAGAAGGCCGCGTATAAGCGGCCGGTGTCGGTCGATCAGATCGTGGCCCTGGCCGAGTCGGTCGAGGAAGACCTGTTCCGTCGCGGCGAGAAGGAGATCGCGTCCACCGAGATCGGCCTGATCGTGCTTAACAAGCTGCGCACGGTGGACCACGTCGCGTACATGCGCTTCGCGAGTGTGTATATGGATGTCGATAAGGTCGATGACCTGCTTGAAGAGATGCAGCAGGTCAAGGACGAGGCCGCCAACGCCCCGCCACGCGAGCAGGGCAAACTGTTTTAGACTGTTTATGTGAAATGTCTTCGGTGGGTAGGCGTCCCGCCTGTCGTCATGCCGCAGCCATGCACCCATTTTCGAGCGGCGCTCGAACGGCAGGCAAGATGCCCGCCCCGCCTTGTAAACCCTTTGGGACTACCCCGATGCGAAAACCATTGATAAGCCGTTTGTTCCCGTTGCTATTCGCGGGGCTGCTACTCGTCGGCTGCCAGGCCAGGCCGTACAAACCCGGGCCGCCGCTGAACGCGTCGGCGTTTATGCAGGTCGTTGAGACGCTGACGGCCCCGGAGATGCAGGGGCGCGACGCGGGCAGCGGCGGGATTGGCCTGGCGCGGGACTTCATCGTCGGTCGTTTCAAGTCGCTGGGCCTGGAGCCCGCGTTTATGATCGATGGCGAGCCGAGCTTTACTCAGCCGCTGGCCGTCCGTACGGGCAAGAACGCCGAGGGCAAGGTGATCGAAGCCCCGGTCCAGAATGTCGGCGCGCTGCTGCCGGGCAGCGGCAACCTCAAGGACCAGGTCGTCGTCATCGGCGGGCACTACGACCATATCGGCTACGGCCACTACGGCTCACGGGCCAAGGAACACAAGGGCGAGCTGCACCCCGGCGCCGATGACAACGCCTCGGGTACGGCCGGCGTCCTGCTGCTGGCGCGGCACTTCGCGCTGCAGCACCACAACGACGGCAAGCCCCGGCGCACCCTCTTCTTCACCGGCTTCGCCGCGGAGGAACGCGGGCTCATCGGCTCGCGCTACATGGTCCGCAACCCCGGCCAGTGGGCCTTCGACGCCAAGCAGGTCAGCGGCATGATCAACCTCGACATGATCGGCCGGCTCCGCGGCGACGACCTGTACATCTTCACCGACGCGACCGGCGAGCAGTGGCGCGGCTGGACGGAAGAGGCCAACGAAGACGTCGGCCTGAACCTGAAGTGGGATGTCCGCGCGCCCGGCGGCAGCGATCACAGCATGTTCATCTCCATAGGCGTCCCCGCGGTGTTCTTTAATACCTGGCTGCACGACGACTACCACACGCCGCGCGACACGGCCGACAAGATCAACGGCGAGGGCGGCACCGCGGTGCTTCAGGTTGTCGCGGGTCTGGCCGAGCGTGCCGTGACCGAGCCGGAGCGCATCACGTTTGTCCCGCCCAAGCCGCGTCCGCCCCGTCCGTATCTCGGGGTGATGCTCGGCGACGCGGAGGCCGGTGTGCTGATGCAGGACCTCCTTGCCGACGGCCCGCTGGACGAGGCCGGCGCAAAGAACGGCGACGTGCTGCTTTCCATCGGGGGCAAGCCGATGAGCAGCCCCGGCGACGTCCGCGCGTTCCTCGCCAAGGCCAAGGCCGGCACCGAGGTGAAGGTCCAGGTCAAGCGCGGCGACGAGACGCTGGACCTGACGGTGCTGCTGGGTGTGCGGCGGTAGGGGGCTTTTGTTTAGCGGGCGACGCGGAGCGTCCCGTTCATACCATCTGTCACGCTTCGCACGGGACGCTTCGCGTCTCCCGCTACACGGACATGGATTCCGCCATCGCAGCGCAGAGGTGCCTAAGATATGCCCATGAACACACAATCCACCAAGACCGGCGTCATCATCTGCGATCACGGCAGCCGGCGCGCCCAGTCCAATGAGAGCCTTGAGGAAGTCGCCCGCCTGTTCGCCGACCGTTTCGCGGGCGGCTGCGACATCGTCGAGCCGGCGCACATGGAGCTGGCCATGCCCGACATCGCCGCGGCGTACGCCGCGTGCGTGAACCGCGGCGCGACCCACATCGTCGTCCTGCCGTTCTTCCTGGCGCGGGGCAAGCATTTCATGCGCGACATCCCCAGCCTGACCAGCCAGGCCGCGGTCGACTTCCCCGGCACGACGTATCAGATCGCCGAGCCGCTGGGGATCGATAACCTGATCCTGGACCTCTTAAAGAAGCGGCTGGATGCGAACGACCAGCCGGTCCTCGCCAGCGGTGAGGCCGACCCCCGGCTCAAGGACACCCCCGCGACCGACAAGCGCATCCAGTGCAATACCTGCCCGTTCGAGCTGAACAAAGAGACCGGCCAGGTTGCGATCAAGCCCGGCAGCGGCGTGGTGGCCGGCGGTGTGCGGCACTGAGCATTCTTCTCCTTTCCTGGCGGGGAGGGGTTTCAAGGCAATTCAAGCCGCACATCCCGCTATAATCCATCCTTGTGCTTGGTATTGTCGATAGAGGCTCTATAATCGAAGCTTTACCACGCTTACCTACCTTTCACACCGCTGGGGCGATCCGATGACTCGACGCACACTTTCTTTTCTGACGACTTTTGCGTTAGGCCTGACATTGGCCCTCGCGCTGCCCGCCGCCGCGGGGACGATCGAACACAAGGGCTGGCTCTACGGCGAGGAGGCCGACAAAGCCATCGAACTGGCGGCCGAACACAACATGCCTGTCGCGGTCATGCGGACCTACCGCGATACGACCTGCCCCAAGTGCATCGGCGCGGCGCGTCAGATGGCCGCGTCCAAGTCGACCAAGAAGATGGTCCGCGTGATGGCCTACGTCAACGGCAGCGCCGACCTGAAGAGCGAAGCGGCCAGCCGCTTAGTCAACAAGGCCTACAGCCAGACTAAAGACAAGTCCAACTGGGTCCCCGACCTGTACTTCGTGATGCCCGACGGCCGGGTGCTGGGCTTTGTGCCTTACGAAGACTCCGCGAAGACCGAGCCCGAGGCCAAGGCCGTCGCCCAGATGGCCGCGTGGATCAAGGGCGTCGACGAGGTGCTGGATAAAGCCGACCGCGACGCCGAGAAGGGCCGGTACGCCGCCGCGCTCAAAGACATCGACGAACTGCTAGTGCAGGACGCGAAGATCAACCACATGATCCGCATCCAGACCGGCGTCATCGACAAGAAAGAGAAGATGCCCGAGACCCCGGCGAGCCTGTTCTTCCCGAACCTCAAGGACGAGAAGGTCGCCGAGTACCAGGCCCTGGCAATGGAGCAGGTCG
Organism: Phycisphaeraceae bacterium; assembly: GCA_019634195.1. Taxonomy (GTDB): domain Bacteria; phylum Planctomycetota; class Phycisphaerae; order Phycisphaerales; family Phycisphaeraceae; genus JAHQVV01. The sequence goes on from JAHQVV010000164.1 coordinate 31,893, forward strand.
GCAAGGCCCGCAAGCTGATCGAGAAGGAAGAGCTCCGCGAGGCGCAGCGCCTGCTGCGGACTCTGTCCCGCACGCCGCAGGGCTGGGAGGCCAACACGAAGGCCCAGGCGATGATGCAGGAAGTCGTCGAGCTGCTCAAGGCGTCGTGAGCACAACGCGCGTATATTCTTTGATGACGTATGTGTAGCGGGAGACGCGCAGCGTCCCGTCCAGGCGATTTGCCATGCTTAGCCCCGGACGCGGCGCGTCTCCCGCTACACGTGGAATGAAGCTTCTTTAGCGCTTGTCGTCTTGCTCGTCTGCATCCTCACCCCAATCCTCGCCTTCGTCTTCATCGAAGTCGTCCTCGTCCTCGGCGTCGCGGTAGGGCTTGTCCTCGAACAGGCCGTAGGGGTCGCGGTCGTCTTCTTCGGGCGAGCCCGGCTCGCCCTCTTCGCTCGGCGGCTCGTCTTCGTCATCGCCTTGCGCCCCGCCGCGCTCGAACAGGTCTTCCTCGGCGGGGAGCTTGTCGTGGTCGACGTACCGCTCGGCGCTGGCCTGCCAGGCGTCGACGCGCTCGGCGGGTTTGCCCGCGCGTCGCTCGGCGCGGTCCTGCTCGATGGCCTTGAGCTGACGCCGCTTCCACCGCCGGCCGACACCCACCACGACAACAAACAGCACCGATACCGCGCCGATCACCATGATGGTTGAAACCAACATGAACCACTTGCCGGCGCTGCTTCCGGGTTCGAGTTGGGCGAGCAGCCAATGCATGGCCTGATTTTACCGCCCCCGAGATAAACCGCCGCGTTTTCTCACTTTTGATGTCGAGCAATCGCTACACTTTTTAGGGCAGGTGGGACAGGCCCCAGCCTGCCCCACTTTTTGGAGACCCCGCGATGAAACCGATTGGAATCAAACACGCCGCGCTGATGCTCACCACTTGCCTGCTCCTGGCCGGGTGCATCCCCGTCAAGAACGTCGAGAAGGCGTGGAAGGACGCCAAGGCCGACGAAACGCTCGTCGGCATATGGGTCCAGAACGACGGCGAGGGGATCGTCGGCTTCGTCAACACCGACAAGGGCTTCCTCGTCAGCTCCGGGTCCTCGGGCCTCGAGGGCGGGTGCAAGTCCTTCACGACCAACGGCCACAACTACATCATCGTCGCGCAGTTCCGCGCCGCGATCCTCGGCTTCGACAACGTCGAGGACGACAACAAGGGCGGCACGCTGATCCGCTACAAGATCGACGGCGACAAGCTCACCCTCTACACCTACAGCCAGGAAAAACTCAACGCCGCGGTCAAGGACAAGAAGGTGGCCGGCGAGATGGACGAGAACAACAGCGCCTCGCTCAGCGGGTTGGACGCCGCGACGATCGAGTGGCTGGGCAAGATCGCCGACGAGAAAGAAGGCTGGGACGTTCAGGAATACAAGCGCAAGAAAGTGACGGGGGTCTCCGCAGACCTCCCGCGGGGCGGGCTTCCGGGGACGGCGGGGCGGCTCGGCCGCACACAAGGTGCACCGAGGTGCCCGGCCGCGTGAAGACGGGCTTGCGCTGACACCGGCCCGCGTTGCATGCTTCTGCATCAACGCGGGTTTTGTGTGTGGGTCTCGCGCGGCGGCACCGGCCCGATAAGCCCCGGAATCGGCCCGCACGCCGGCACAGGCGGGGCCTTGATGCGGTACATTCCTCGCGTTGCCCGCCGATCTTGCCGAAGAAACCACCACGTGAGTGACGACCCTTCAAACCCAACGCCGGCCAAGCCTGCTGCGCCCGATTCGCTGTTAACGCGGCTTGATCGCTGGATGGCCGAGAACCCCTGGCACCCGCGCGCGACGCCGTTCTTCGTCTACATGATCGGCATCCTCATCGGTGGCCTGATCTACGGCGGGTCGTTCGGCATGCCCGAGGTGCCCGTGCTCATCCCCGTCATCTACACGCTGCAGGTCGGCATCGTCGTCGCCCTGCTCTGGCGGTACCGCGGGCTGCTGCCCGAACTTAACCTCAGGTTCCACTGGCTGGCGGTGCCCACCGGCATCGCCCTCTGTTTCGCGTGGGTCTACCTCGGCTACGCGAGCAACTGGGCGGTGCATCAGCTCCAGGGCATCCCACGGCTCGGCGAGTTCGCCGCCTGGCTCGTGCCCACCCACGAACAGTTCCCCGCCCATGCCGGCGACTGGTTCGTGCCGACCGAGCAGTCGTCGGCCAACCTCAGCACCGACAACAGCATCCACGACAACCGCGCCGCGCTGGGCGATGCCTGGTACTGGTCGACGATGGGCTTAAGGCTGCTGGGCATGTCGATCGCGGTGCCCCTGTTCGAAGAGCTCTGGGTGCGGTCGGCGGTGCTGCGCGGGGGGTTTCGCGCGGGCAAGACGAAGACGGCGTTCCTCCAGCTCGCGTCCGACCTGCCGATCCTCGGCGAGTGGGTCAGCGGCACGAAGGCCGGCCGGCGTGCCGCGAAAGAGCCGCCGATGTTTACCCGGCAGCTGCAGGAGACGGCCGTCGGCCGGATCAGCCTGTTCGCGGTCTGCTTCTCGACGCTGGTGTTCATGCTCGCGCACGCCCGGCGGGACTACCTGGGCTGCATCGCCTGCGGTGTGGTGTGGTGCCTGCTGGTGTGGTGGACGAACAAACCGAAGAAGGGCGAGGCCTGGGCCGACCAGCCCGCCGGCGGCCGCTACGGCCTGGGCCCGATCGTCTGGAGCCACGGCATCACCAACGCCGCGCTCTGGGCGTGGACGCTGCAGACGGGCGATTGGCAGTTTCTTTGATCTCGTCTGAAGGCTGGTTAGGGCGCGTCGAAATCCCAAATCAGTTGCTGGCGCGGGTCAGGCTCCTCGAACCACGCGTTGTAGGTGATCGCGTCTGAGCCGCGTGTGATCGATTCGGAGTCCTGCGATACGGCTTCCACACGACCGTCAACGAAAGCGACATTCGCGGCACCACCATGCCGTGTGTACACCTCGCGTTCTGCGCCGTGGAAATTGGTATTGAAGCCCGAATTGATGGATAGGCCCGCGTCTCGAGATAGGCCGTCAAAGTAGGTGACAACTTCCGTCGTTTTACGGATCGTCGAGAGCTTGTGAAACTCGACATTGCCGCCGGACAGGTCCCCAAAATTTTCGTTCATTTTGATTGTCCGGCTGCCGTTTCCGCCGGTGGCGCCTGTATCTTCACCGAAACCTTCATACACCGGGTCTTGTTTGTAGATGTTGTAGTTCCGGTCTGATGCGGTGCTATAGTTTTGTTGGACTTGGCTCAAATACTCGTCCAACGCATTAAACCAAAGCACCTTCACTTTTTCTGAGTTTCCGAGATCATTGTCTTGGAAGGGCTGCGGGAAGAAGTCTTTGTTTTCGTCGATATACATCTGGGTTGCAAGGCCCAGTTGTTTGTGGTGATTGGCGCACTGGATTGCCTTGGCCGACCGCCGTGCCGCGCCCAGCGCGGGCAGCAGGATCGCGATGAGCAGGGCGATGATCGAGATCACTACGAGCAGCTCGATCAGTGTGAAGGCCCGATGATGGTCTGCAGGCCCGGCTTTGCGGTGTACTCGTCGTGGCATAGGGAACCTCTTTGACTATTCTATTCTAAAGACTACTGGACTTTATACCCGTTAAAGTCGTCGGGGTCGTCGGTATCACCGGCGTTTAGCACGATGGAGCCTGAGGGGACCCACTGGTCGATCTTGCGGGATTCGGCCTGGTTCTGAGCCTCGCCATGGCCGTCGAGGAAGCCCATATTCATGACGTCGTTCTTGTGGCGGTAGGCGAAGCGGCGGGCGTTTTGCTGCTGCTGGTCGTTGCCCCATTTGTAAGGATTCCAGTTGGTAATCAGCACGGAAAGTCCTGGGCCATGCGATGCCCAGTTGCCGCCGTCGAGCTGTTTTTCAGCCCCGTTAAAAGTAATCTCGCCAGTAGAACTATTCACAGCCCGCGCACCATCCATCACGATCGCTTTGCTCGAGGTATTGATGAGCTTGCCTAGCTTGTAGGGCTCTGTGACGGAGGGCGCGATAGCGGATTTGACGAAGCTGCGCTGGTAAACCTCTGGCGGGCTGCCGCCGGGGAAGTCGCCCCAGTTGACCATAAACGAGGTGTTCATGGAGTAGCTGGAGACCGGCGCGGTATCGGGGACAGTGAGTGAGCCAAAGGCCTGTTCGGTGTAGGTTTCTCCATTGGTTGGGCAGCGGAAGTCTTTTTCGAAGATCTGCTCGACGCGGTCGGAGCGATCCTTGGCCAGGCCTAGCGAGGTTCCTAAGGAAGGGCTGACCCAGTCAAAGTTCTGGGTGGGTTCCTCGGAAGAGTTCCGGAATGTGTAGGCGCTGCTTAGCTGGGTGAGGTCTCGGCCGGAGGTGTTGGGGCCGGGGAGCAGTTCCTTGTTGTCGGTGGCATAGGTGAAGATGCCCTGGCCGGCCCCTCGCAGGTGTGCCAGGCAGGCGGAGGCGCGTGCCGATTCGCGTGCCGCGCCGAGGGCGGGCAAGAGGATCGCGATGAGCAGGGCGATAATGGAGATCACGACGAGGAGCTCGATGAGCGTGAAAGCGCGACGAGCCCGGGCGGTTCGCTGATCGGTGGTTGTTCTGTGCATGTCGTGTACTACTCGGTTGGTTGGGCTTCGTTGAAAAATCAGTCAAGCGGCCAAAAACGAAGCGGGCCCGTTAAGACCCGCTCCATGTCAACACTAAGCATTGAATATCTGGGAACAATGCCCCAGATAGTTGGTTTTGGGCGAGATAATCATCCGCCCTGTTACACCCCGTTTCAGCCGCGACGACGGCGGGCGATTAGCAGGCCGCCGAGGCCGAGCAGGGCGAGGGAGCCGGGCTCGGGGATGTTCAGAGTGCCAGGGGTGTTAAGTGCTTCTCCAGCATCGACCGAGCCGCTGAAGCCGGGAATGCCTTCGCCATCGAAGTCATTGCGGACCCAATCTGAAGCAGTATCGGTGTCAACACCATCGGGCAGACGCGAAGCGCCGCCGACTTCGAAGCTGTTGCCATCGTAGCCTTCAACCAGATCAGCGGTGCTGTAGATGAAGTCGCCGGCAACATCGTTTCGGACGCCGACAGAGTCAATAATGGCCGTCCAGAAGGTGGCATCAATGACGCCATCATCATTGGTGTCGATGTCGTCACCGGTCGAACCAGTGAATCCACTAACCAGCAGGAGTGTGAGAGTAGAGTTCTCAAAATCGTTCGAGCCGCCGGGATCAAAGCCGGTCCACCAGATACCATTCGAATCGGTCGTGCCGACAGAGATGATGTTGTCGTCGATCAAACCTGCGGATGAACCTTCGCCTTCGATCTCCAAGATCGTCAGGTCGGAATAGTCGGTGCTGGCATCGCCAAAAATTTCGATGTATTCATTGGTGTCCGTGCTTGTGTGGTTGACGACGAATTCGTTGATGACAGGGACGGCGTGTGCCGAGCCAGCCAACAGTGCGGCCGCAGTAAAACCAAAAAGGGTACGCTTCATCTCAAAATCTCCAAAAAGGGGGGGAAGGGGGTCTTTTCTGATCCGCAAGGGGTGCGGAAGGGCTGAGCACAATTACAGCCCACAGGAGCGTTTGCCTAAGAACTGAGCAAAGATCAGTCCGAGAAATAACACCCGTTAGTGTTACTCGCAAAAGCTATGCCGGGAATACTACCGCTCGAATGTGAGCGGAAGACGAGCGGGGGGATTTTTGACCATTTCCTCACAATAATGGGGCTGGTGCGCTCTGATGCGGGTCTATCTGAGCGCAACGCATGATCAAGTCATGGCTTAGAGCATCTTGCCTCTTTTCTGGCATGGCTCGGGCTTTAGGGAGAAGGAGGGGGATGAGGATCGGGCGTGAAGCAGACCGCGGCTTGTTCTGTATTTCATTGTGAAGACGACGCCGGACCCTCACCCCAACCCTCCCCCTGGAAGGGAGAGGGGGCAAGGCATCGTGGCAACAAGGACGCAAGATGCGCTAGCCCGGGGCATTATGCCGTCTTGATGAGCCACAGGCCGTCGGCGTCGACATCGACCGTCAGCGTTGAGCCCTCGGGCACGTCGCCTTTGATGAGGGCTCGGCCGATGCGGGTCTCGACCTCGTGCTGCAGGTATCGCTTCAGCGGGCGGGCGCCGTAGACGGGGTCGTAGCCGTGCTCGGCGACATGGGTTTTCGCCGCGTCGGTCAGCGTGAGCGTGATGTCGCGGTCGGCGAGGCGCTTGGACAGGCCGTCGACCAGCAGGTCCACGATCTTCGTGATCTCGGCTTGCGACAGCGGCTTGAACAGCACGATGTCGTCCACGCGGTTGAGGAACTCGGGGCGGAAGTGGCTGCGCAGGTCGGCGAGCACGGCGTTTCTTGCCGAGTCGTCGATCTCGCTGTTGCCCAGCACCGCGCCGTCCATGAGGTGGTGGCTGCCGATGTTGCTGGTCATGATGATGACGGTGTTCTTAAAGTCGACGGTTCGGCCCTGGCTGTCGGTGACCCGGCCGTCATCGAGCACCTGCAGGAGCACGTTGAACACGTCGGGGTGGGCCTTCTCGATCTCGTCGAACAGCACGACGCTGTACGGCTTGCGTCGCACGGCCTCGGTGAGTTGGCCGCCTTCCTCGTAGCCGACGTACCCGGGCGGCGCGCCGATCAAGCGCGAGACGGCGTGCTTCTCCATGTACTCGGACATGTCGATGCGGACGATGTTGTCTTCGCTGTCGAAGAGCGATTCGGCGAGGGCCCGGGCGAGCTCGGTTTTACCGACGCCGGTGGGCCCGAGGAAGATGAACGAGCCGGTGGGGCGTTTGGGGTCCTTGATGCCGGCCCGTGCGCGGAGGACCGCGTCCGCGACGAGCTGGACCGCTTCGTCCTGGCCGATGACGCGCTGGTGCAGGACCTCGTCGAGCTTGAGGAGTTTCTCGCGCTCGCCCTCCATCAGGCGGGTGACGGGGATGCCGGTCCACCGGGCGACGATCTCGCTGATCTCTTCGTCGGTGACGGCTTCGCGCAAGAGGCGGTTCGTTGATGCGGCCGCGTCGGCCTCGGGCTGGTGTGATGTTTCGAGATCGACGAGTTTCTTTTCGAGCTCGGGCAGCTTGCCGTACTCGAGTTCTGCGGCCTTGTTCAGGTCGTACGCGCCCGGGCTCTTGGCCAGCTCGATCTGCTGGCGGACCTGCTCGACTTCTTCGCGCAGCGCGCGGACGGCGTCGACCGAGCCTTTTTCAGCGTCCCATTGGGCGCGCAGGGCGTTGGCTTGTTCCTTCGCGTTCGCGAGTTCTTCTTGCAGCGAGCCGAGTCGTGTTCGACTCGCGTCGTCCTTCTCTTTTTTCAGCGCGGCTTCTTCGATTTCGAGCTGCATGACACGCCGCGAGATCTGGTCGAGCTCGGCGGGCATCGAGTCCATCTCGGTGCGGATCATCGCGCACGCCTCATCGACCAGGTCGATCGCCTTGTCGGGCAAGAAGCGGTCGGAGATATAGCGATTGCTGAGCGTCGCGGCGGAGACGATCGCGTTGTCCTGGATGGTCACGCCGTGGAACACCTCGAAGCGTTCTTTGAGGCCGCGCAGGATCGAGATCGTGTCTTCGACGGTGGGTTGGTCGACGAGCACGGTCTGGAAGCGGCGTTCGAGCGCGGGGTCTTTCTCGATGTGCTGGCGGTACTCGTCGAGGGTGGTCGCGCCGATGCAGTGCAGCTCGCCGCGCGCGAGCATGGGCTTGAGCATGTTGCCCGCGTCCATCGCGCCCTCGGTCTTGCCGGCCCCGACGATCGTGTGCAGCTCGTCGATGAACAGGATGATGCGGCCCTCGGCCTGTTTTACTTCCGCGAGCACGGCTTTGAGCCGCTCTTCGAATTCGCCGCGGAATTTCGCGCCGGCGACGAGCGAGGCCATGTCGAGTGCGAAGATGGTTTTTTCTTTGAGGCCCTCGGGGACGTCCCCGCGCACGATGCGTTGGGCCAGGCCTTCAACGATCGCGGTCTTGCCGACGCCGGGCTCGCCGATGAGCACGGGGTTGTTCTTGGTCTTGCGCGACAGGATGCGCACCGCGCGTCGGATCTCGTCATCCCGCCCGATGACGGGGTCCATTTTTCCTTGTTTGGCAAGGGAAACGAGGTCGCTGCCGTACTTGGCGAGCGCTTCGTAGGTGGCCTCGGGGTTGTTGGAGGTGACGCGCTGGTTGCCCCGGACCTCCTGCATGGCCCCGCGGAAGTTGTCGGCGGTGATGCCGAGCGTGTTCAGGATCTTGCCGGCCTCGGTCCTGTCGCCGCCCTCGAGGATGGCGAGCAAGACGTGCTCGACGGAGACGTACTCGTCGCCGAGCTTGGCCGCTTGTTGCTCGGCGTTGTTGTAGGCCTGCGCGAGGGCGTGGGTGAGCTGCACGCTGCCGGGCTGGACGGACGGTGCGCTGTCGCCGGTGACGGAGGGGCGCTTCTGCAGCGCGCGGTTGAGCTCGGTCGCGACGACATCAGCGGGCCGGCCGAGCTTCTCGAGCAGGCGCGGGATCAGGCCGTCGCCTTGATTCAGTAGCGCGAGCAAGACGTGCTCGGTATCGACGCCCTGGTGGCCGCGGTCGATCGCGCTGGACTGCGCGGCTTGCAGGGCTTGCTGATTGGCCTGGGTGAGTTTGTTGAAGTCCATCACGATGGGTCTCCGTTCTTATTGCTTTGCTGGCGCCTCCGCGGCGGGCGGTCAGGGGCTTTGCCCCCGACACCCCCAATCATTCATTTGCATCGCGGAGTTGTTCGTATGCCTTGCGTTGTGCTTCGGTCAGATCTTTTTCGACATCGATCATGACCTGCGCGTACAGGTCGGCGTTGCCTGCGCTGCCGCGTTTGGGCATGCCTTTGCCTTTGAGGCGGAGCTTTGCGCCGCTGGGCGTGCCGGGCGGGATGGTCATCGTGACGGTGCCGTCCATCGTGTGGACATCTGCCTTCCCGCCGAGCGCCGCGACGTGCGGGGGGATCTTGGTGGTCGTCGTCAGGTTGCCGTTGGGCGCCAACTCGAAGCGTGGGTCTTTGCCGACGTTGATTTTCAGGAGCAGGTTGTGCTCTTTGAGTCGGAGCTTGTTGCCGGTGGTGGTTCCTTTAGGGATCTTGACGTCGATGGTCTGCGTGCCGGCCGGGCCTTGGAGTGTGAGTTGGCGCGAGGCGCCGTGGTAGGCCTCGGTGAGCGAGACGCCGATCTCGTGGGTCTGCTCGGGCGCCTGCCGCGGCGCGCCGGGGTTCTCGAAGCGGTGCCCGCCGCCCGCGCCGCCGAACATCTCTTCGAAGGGTGCACCGCCACCTTGGCCTTGCGCGGCTTGGCCGAAGAGCATCTCGAAGAAGTCGCTGAAGCCGCCCGCGCCACCGGAGGATTGGAAGTTAAACCCGCCGCTTCCGGGGCCGTAGCCGGGCGGGGGTTGGAACTGTTCGCCGTGCTGCCAGTTCTTGCCGAGGCGGTCGTACTTGGCGCGTTTGTCTTTGTCCGAGAGGACCTCGTAGGCCTCGCCGACCTTGGCGAATTGTTCCGAGGCGTCGGGGTTGTCTTTGTTCTTGTCGGGGTGGTGCTTGTTGGCGAGTTTTCGGTAGGCGCGTTTGATCTCGTCGGCCGAGGCGGACCGATCGACGCCGAGGGTCTTGTAGTAGTCTTCGAACTTGAGGGCCATAGCATCTCCCGGTTCTAAATAGTGCAAAAGTGCGGCCAAACGGGACCCGCGTTAATGATTGTAAAACAACGGGTTGAGGGCGTTTAGGGGCGGCAAGGGGTGCCACTTTGACAGGTTGGGTGTGGGCTGCCGCCATAAGGTGTTTGGAGGGGCCGGTGGGTTTTTACAACGGTCATTTGCGAATTATTCTTTGAATCTCGGTATGTTGGTAGGCTCGGTTCTTTAGTTCTACGAAAGGCGGTTGTTGATGCGGGATCTCTTGACGCGGTGGTGGTTGGTTTTGGTGCTGCTGGCCGTGATCGGCCTGCCCGTGGCGGCGGACCGCCCAAACATCCTCTTCCTCTACTCTGACGACCACGCTGCGCACGCGGTCGGCGCGTACGGCGGCCGGCTGGCCGGGTTGAACCCCACGCCGACGATCGACAAGCTCGCGGCGGAAGGTGTGGTGCTCACCAACGCGTTCTGTACGAACTCGATCTGCACCCCCGCACGGGCGACGATCCTCACCGGTCAGTACAGCCATGTCAACGGCGTGCTGGCGTTTGACGCGCTTTCGCCGGACAAGCACGCGCTGCCCAGGCTCATGGGCGAGGCGGGCTACCAGACCGCGGTCATCGGCAAGTGGCACCTCAAGGTCGAGCCGAGGGCGTTCGACTACTACGCGGTGCTCGCGGGGCAGGGCTCGTACTTCAACCCGATCCTGCGTGTGCGGGGCGACAAGCCCTGGCCCGAGAACATCGTGCAGCGCACTGGCTACAACTCGCTGCATTCCTCGGATGTTGTCCGCACCCACGCGCTGGGCTGGCTCAAGAAGCGGGACAAGAAAAAGCCCTTCTTCCTGATGTGCCAGTTCAAAGCCCCGCACGACAACTTCGAGAACGCGGAGCGCTACGACTTCCTCTTCGACGATATCGACATCCCCGAGCCGGTCAGCCTGCGCAAACGCGGCAACCACGGCCCGGCCGACAAGCCCCTGTACGGCACGTCCGTTGGCAAGCGCACCAAGTGGCGCAACATGGGCCACCACATGTTCGTCGACCGCGAACTCGATGAAGATGCCTACAAAACCGAGTCGTACCAGCGCTACCTGAAGAAGTACCTCCGCTGCGTGCGCGGCATCGACGACAACATCAAGCGCATCCTCGATGAACTCAAGAAGACCGGCCAACTCGACAACACCATCATCGTTTACTCCTCGGACCAGGGCTTCATGCTCGGCGAGCACGACTACATCGACAAGCGATGGATGTACGAAGAATCCTTACGCATCCCGCTGATCGTGCGCTACCCCAAGGCCTACAAGGCGGGGCACAAGATCGATGCGATCATCAACAACCCCGATGTCGCGCCGACGCTCTTGGCGATGGCGGGGATCGAAACGCCCGGGGACATGCAGGGCCGATCGTTCGAGTCGATGCTCAAGGGCGAGGCCACGCCGGCCGACTGGCGGATTGCTACGTACTACCGCTACTACCTGCACATGACCCACCACGACAACCCGGCCCACATGGGCATCCGCACGAAGGACAAGAAGCTGATCTTCTTCTACGGCCTCAAGCTCGATGTCCAGGGCGCAAGCCGAAAAGCGAAGCCGACCGAGCCTTACTGGGAGTTCTACGACCTGGCCAAGGACCCGCACGAGATGGACAACCGGATCAACGACCCGGCCTACGCCCAGACGATCGCCGACCTGCGCAAGCAACTCAAGCAACTCCGTAAGGAGCTCGGCGACACGGATGAGAAGCACCCGCAGGTGATGGGTCGCTGGGAACAGACCGCGGAATAGCTCGCTGAGCGGGCTTTTTGCAGATTTTTTCTGCTTTTTCTTTAATTGCCGTTCCACAAATCCCATGATGGGGGGATATGCCTCTAGAGAGCTGCGGCTCTTTTAGAAGCTATCTCGTCCGTCATGCCTGTTGACCAGAAAACCATCACGTCTGTCCTACTGCGCGACCGGGCCAAACTCCTGGCCTACATCGGGGCGATCGTGCGCGACCAGCATGTCGCGGAAGACGTCCTCCAAGAAGTCTCGATGCTGGCGATCGAGAAGCAGGGACAGATCAAGGACGCGGACACGCTCCTGCCCTGGCTGCGTGTGACGGCGCGGTTCCGGTCGCTTAAGGCGATCGAAAAACGCGGCAAGCGGCCCGCGCTGATGGACAGCCAGATGCTCGATGTGCTGGAGCCGCATTGGCAAAAAGTCGACCACCTCGCCGCGCAAGAAACCAACAGGTCGCTGGACAACTGCGTCAAGCAGCTCGCGCCCCAGGCCCAGCGGCTGATCGAGCTGCGCTACGGTGCCGGCCTGTCTGTGCGAGACATCGGTCAACAGCTCAGCCGAAAGACCGACACGCTCTACAAAACGTATACCCGCATCCACGCGGTGCTGCAGCGCTGCATGAGAAAGGCGCAGGGATAACCGCGATGCCGGGACAACCCCCCGACAACACGCAGCAGTTCTTCGGCGTCCCCGAACGCCTGGCCAACCTGGTCGTGCGCTACTACGACGACAACCTCTCTGATGATGAGTCGGCCGAGCTCCGCGAAGGGCTGCAGCAGAACGCCGCTGCGCGTGACTTGTTCGTTCAGTGGGGCCTGCAGATCCAAACGCTGGCCGAGTCGTTGGCCCCGCAATACAGCGAGTCGGATTCGATCCCGCTTGAACGGCTCGCCGAGATGGAGTCCGAGGCCCAGGCCGAGATCATCACGCTGGATGCCGTTGAGCCCGATCCCGCTGACGGCTCTGCGGCACTATCGGTTCGCGACATTGCCAAGGCCGGCCGATACGTCTTCGAGCACGCCCTGGCGAACAAGCACTTGCTCTACACCGCGGGGTCCGGCCTGGCTGCCGCGATGATCCTGATCGCGGCGATCTTATGGCTGCCCTTTGGTTCAACCGAGCAGCCGGCGTTCACCGACCTGGACCGGCTCGAACCCACGCCGACGCCGGCCCATCTGCCCGTTGTCGCGACGCTGACCGACGCCGTCGGCGCGCAGTGGCGCTCCGATGACAGGCCCGTCCCCATGCCGGTGGGGGCGCAGCTCGTCGCTTATGAACGTTTTACGCTGACGCACGGCTTCGCCGAGATCACCACCCGCCGCGGCGCGACCGCGCTGCTCCAAGCCCCGTGCACGATCGAGTTGACCGACCACGACAATGCGATCCGCCTGCACAGCGGCAAGCTGGTCGGCAAGTGCGAAACGCCTGCGAGCAAAGGCTTTACCGTCCACGCCCCGGACATGGATGTCGTCGACCTTGGCACCGAATTCGGCGTCGAGGCTGACTCGGCCGAGGGCAGCACGGTCCTCGTCATGACCGGCGAAGTCCGCGCCCAGCCGACCGAGCAATCCCCGCTGGCGTTCACGCCTGTCGTCTTGACCAAAGACCAGGCCCGCCGGGTGGCCCCGGAGACCGGCGGCCTTGGCGTGATCGCGGCGAGCGAAGCACCCGTTTTTTATGAAGACGCACCCCACCCCTACGTGGCGGCGGTCCTGGATGCCGCCCCGGTGGTTTACTGGCGGTTTGAAGACGATGCGGACAAGACGATCGCAAACGAGATCGACCCGGATCGGGATGCACTGGCCATGGTCGGCCCGGCAACGCTGACCAACGCCGGCGTGCTCGGCAAGGCCGGGATCCTGGCGAACCGAGAACAGCCCTACGGCTACTTCGAGACGAACAACCCGATCGATCGGCTCAGTGGCTTTGAGCAAGGCACGATCGAGTTCTGGTACTACGCGGATCATCTGTTTAAGCAGGAGGACAACCGCACCTCCGCCCTGCTCCTGAGCCTGCACGATGCGGGGCAAGTGCTGGAGCAGCCCAAGGCGAATGCCGAGGAAATGCTCGCCTTAGAGCTAACTGACGATTCATGGCTGTTTGATAAAGAGCGAGTCAAACCCATCGGCTGGCTCGAGCACGCGCTGCGGGTCTACCCCAAACACTTTGGCAATGGCGACCAGCAGGGACGCGGGCTCTACACCGATCACGCCCACCCGGTTCAGCGTTGGCAGCATGTGGTGCTGGTCAAGCAGGCCGACACGATCACGCTGTACATCGACGGCCAGCGCGTTAAAGAGGTGCCCCACGTCTTCGCGCCGATCAGCCCGGTCAGTGTTCGTCTGGGGCACACCTTCGCCTTTGATGTCCTGGATCGCGCTGCAGCCCCCAATCTGGTCGCTCCATCTCGCCCGCTGCTTGGCCGGCTCGACGAGGTCGCTCTTTACGACAAACCCTTAACCGCCGAGCAGGTTGCCCGGCATCATTCCCTCGTCACCGGGGGGGGACCTTCACCCTGATCTCTTGTCACTAACCCGCCCGTCTGGGCACGCGTGCAACGTTGCACAACTGATTCCTTTCATCCCAGTTACCACCTTAGGAGGTTAACAATGACTCGTTTCTTTACCACCGCTTCGCTGATCGCTGTTTCTTTCGCTGCTGCACAGGCCCCGGCCGACCTGGTCAACCACTGGACGTTTGACTCGGCGGATCGAAGCGGCAACACCGCTTTTGATACCGCTGGCGCGGAAGCGAACAACGCGGTCTCGGGCGCAGCGGTTTATGCCGCTGGCGTCCTGGGCGACGGCGCTGCATCGTTTAATACCACCGGTAATACTATTTTCGATATCGCCGGCCCCATGGAGCTCACGAATGCGAC